>JBFLXC010000060.1:0-14997 GCA_040757435.1 Spirochaetota bacterium
GGCGCGAGCCCGGATCCAGCCCCGAGCCCCGCGGCGAGCGGCGCGAGGGCGGCGAACGCCGGGAAGGCGGCAGGGGGCCGAGGCGCGAGAGGCCTGATTCCCGAAGCGACGAAAGGGCGAGGAGCTAAACTATGCTTATCCCGAAGAGAGTAAAACATAGAAAGCAGCAGCGCGGCAGGGTGCATGGCGATGCCCATACGGGCAACACCATCGCCTTCGGCGAGTACGGCCTCATCTGCCTCGAGCCCGAGTGGCTCACCAACCGGCAGATCGAAGCGGCCCGTATCGCCTTGAACCGCTACATCAAGCGCGGCGGAAAGATGTGGATCCGCATTTTCCCGGACAAGCCCTTCTCCAAGAAGCCGCTTGAAACCCGAATGGGAAAGGGAAAGCCCGGCCCCGAGTACTGGGTCGCCGTCGTGCGTCCCGGCACCGTCCTCTTCGAGCTCTCGGGCGTCGAGCCCGCGGTCGCCGAAGAAGCCATGAGGCTCGCCGGTTCCAAGCTTCCCGTGAAGACCCGGTTCGCCTTGCGCGCCGATACGGAGTGAGAAGATGAAAAATTCCTTCAAGGATCTTAAGTTGGAAGAGCTCCTGGCCAAGCGCGAGGAACTCAGGAAGAAGTATTTCGACCTCCGCTTCCAGATGGTCGTGGGTCACGTCGAAAATCCCTTGGAGAAGAGGAATGTCCGGCGCCAGATCGCGCGCGTCGAAACCCTCATCGGCCAGGCCGTCCAGGCCCAGGGCACGCAGGCGTAAGGGCCCTTAGGAGTATACCGTGGATACCGACGTTCAGAAATCCAACAAGACTAAGCTGGTCTTGCAGGGGACCGTGGTCTCGGACAAGATGGACAAGACCATCGTCGTCGAGATCATGATGCGCAAGCTTCATCCCCTGTACAAGAAGTACGTGACCAGGTCCAAGAAAGTTAAGGCCCACGACGAGAAGAACGATGCCCATATCGGGGACACCGTCCGCGTCGAGGAGTGCAGGCCCATGTCCAGGGACAAGCGCTGGCGCCTTATCGAAATCGTCGAGCGGGCGAAATAGGCGAACGGGAGTAAGATATGATCCAAGTAGAGAGCATGCTCACGGTCGCAGACAACTCCGGCGCCAAGACGGTCCAGTGCATAAAAGTGCTGGGCGGCACGCACCGAAGGTATGCTTCCGTCGGCGACATCATCGTGGTGGCCGTGAAGTCCACCATCCCGAACTCTTCCATCAAGAAGGGAACGGTCGAGAAGGCGGTCATCGTCAGGACGCACAAGGAATACAGGCGCCCGGACGGTACCTACATTCGCTTCGACGACAACGCCTGCGTCATCATCGATGCGAACAAGAACCCGAAAGGCAAGCGAATCTTCGGACCGGTTGCCCGAGAGCTCAGGGAGAAGGACTACATGAAGATCGTGTCCCTCGCTCCCGAGGTCCTGTGAGGAGATGGATATGGCCGATGTAAAGTACAAGCTCCGGAAAGAGGACCTTGTCCAGGTCATAGCCGGCAAGGACAAGGGGAAGCAGGGCAAGATCCTCAAGGTGGACCATGACAAGGGAAGGGTCATCGTGGCTGGGGTCAACATGATCAAGAAAGCCATGAAGAAAAAGAAGCAGAACGACCGCGGCGGCATCGCCGAGATCGAAGCCGCCCTCCACATTTCCAATGTCATGATCGTCTGCAAGAAGTGCGGACCCGTGAAGATCGGATATAAAATCGACGGCGACTCCAAGAAGCGGGTCTGCCGAAAGTGCGGGGAGGTCCTCTGATGGCAGAGACTAAGGTGTATGTTCCCCGGCTGAAGAAGATCTACAAGGATAAGATCGCTCCCGAGCTCTTCAAGGAGATGGGATACGAATCGTTCATGCAGGTCCCCAGGCTGGTGAAGGTGATCGTCTCCATGGGCGTAGGGGAGGCAAAGGAGAACAAGAAGCTCCTCGACGCCGCCGTGACCGACCTGGGCATCATCACAGGCCAGCACGCCGTGAAGACCAAGGCCAGGAAATCCATCGCCACCTTCAAGATCCGCGAGGGTCAGGAGATCGGCGCCAGGGTCACCCTGCGTGGCAAATACATGTGGGAGTTCCTCGACAGGCTCATGAACGTCGCCCTTCCCCGTGTTAAGGACTTCCGAGGAGTCAATCCCAACGCCTTCGACGGCCACGGGAACTATTCTCTCGGCCTGACCGAGCAGATCATCTTCCCGGAGATCGACTTCGACAAGATTGAAAAGGTAATGGGACTCAACATCGCGATCGTCACGACCGCGAAGACGGACAAGGAGGCGAAGAGCCTTCTCGGCATGTTGGGCATGCCCTTCAGAAAGTAAGGAAGGCATACATGGCTCGAAAGGCGATGATTCTAAAGGCTGAAAAGAAGCCGAAGTACATGACCCGGTTGGTTCGCCGCTGCAACATCTGCGGCCGGTCCAGGGGTTATCTCAGAAAATTCGACATGTGCCGAATCTGCTTCCGGAAGCTCGCTTCCGAAGGCAAGTTGCCCGGCGTGACGAAGTCGAGCTGGTAGGAGGTAGCGATGAGCGTTTCTGATCCCATCGCGGACATGCTGACGAAGATCCGCAACGCAAGTGCGGCGCGTCACGAAAAAGTTGACATCATGGCCTCGAAGCTCAAGCTTGAAATCGTCAAGATCCTCAAGACCGAGGGTTACATAAAGAATTTCAAGAAGATCCAGGCCGAAGGGTCCAACATCATCAGGATTTTCCTCAAGTACGACGAGGAAAACAATCCCGTTCTCCATGGTTTGAACAAGGTTTCAAAGCCTGGACGCCGGGTCTATTCTGGATACCAGGATATTCCCAGGGTCTTCAACGGCTACGGAACTTTGATCATTTCGACCTCTGGCGGCATCATCACCGGCAAAAAGGCCGTCGAGAAGCAGATGGGCGGAGAGCTTATCTGCACGGTCTGGTAAGGCGAGGGTAGCAGCAATGTCGAGAATCGGAATACGGCCGGTCCAGGTGCCGCAGGGTGTGAAAGTGGCGGTTACGCCAACCACCGTGACGGTCGAGGGGCCGAAGGGAAAACTTGTCCAGGAGTACATTCCTGAAGTCGAGATCGTTGTCGCGGATAACCAGGTGACCGTGACGAGGAAGAACGAGTCCAAGCAGGCCAAGGCCTTCCACGGACTCTATAGGAACCTCGTCAACAACATGGTCATCGGGGTGTCCCAGGGATTCAAGCGAGTCCTGGTGATCAACGGCGTCGGCTACCGTGCCGAAGTGCAAGGCAACATCTTGATGATGAGCCTTGGGTTTTCCACGGATTTCGGAGTAGTCATCCCCAAGGAACTCTCCGTCACGATCGAGGCCAATGGCCAGAAGGTCGTAGTCGTGGGCGCCGATCGCGCGGTCGTCGGGAAATTCGCTAGCGAGGTTCGCTCCCTCAGGAAGCCCGAGCCCTACAAGGGCAAGGGAATCCGCTACGAGGAAGAGAAGATTCGCAGGAAGGTCGGAAAGACCGGCGTGAAGTGAGGCGCGGAGTAAATGAGCGTTAAAGAACTTGAAGACAAACTGAGAAAGCATGCGAAGCGCAAGGTCTCGATCCGGAAGCAGGTTTCCGGGACTGCCGAAAGGCCGAGGATGAGCGTGTTCAAATCGAACATCCACATGTATGTGCAGGTGATCGATGACTCCGCCGGCCATACCTTGGCCGCGGCCTCGACGGTGGAGAAGTCCCTCAAGGAACTCTCCCGCAGCGTCGAAGGCGCCGGAAAGCTCGGCGAGGAAATCGGCAAGAGGCTCCTGGAGAAAGGAATCAAGACTGTCGTGTTCGACAGGAACGGTTACAAGTATCATGGAATCGTCAAGGCCATAGCCGAAGGCGCCCGCAAAGCCGGGATTACGTTCTAGGGGGCGTTTCGTGGAAAGAGACAGGAATAGAAGAGACGACGCGCAGCCGCGCGATAATTTCACCGAGAAGCTCGTCCAGCTCAACAGGACCGCGAAGGTAGTGAAGGGAGGAAGGAGATTCTCCTTCTCCGCGCTCACCGTCGTCGGGGACCACCAGGGCAACGTGGGCTTCGGATTCGGCAAGGCCAACGATGTCACCGAAGCCATCCGCAAGTCCGTGGAAAAGGCCAAGCGGGCGATCATCCATGTTCCGGTCAAGAACGGGACCCTCCCGCATGAAGTGACCGGGAAGTACAAGGCCACCTCCGTGCTCATAAAGCCGGCGGTGTCCGGTTCCGGCGTCATCGCAGGCGGCCCCGTCCGGGCCATCATGGAAGCCGCGGGCTACACCGATGTCGTATCCAAATGCATCGGAAGCCGCAATTCCATGAATATCGTCCGCGCCGTGTTCAACGGAGCGGAGAAGCTGCTATCGGCGAAGACCGTGGCCAAGAACCGCGGCAAGTCGCTCAAGGATATGTGGGGCTAAGAATGGCAAAGATACAGATTACCCTCGTGAGAAGCACGATCCACCAGAAGCCGGTGATGAGGGCCACGGTTAGGTCCTTGGGCTTGCGGAAGATCGGCTCTTCCACGGTCCAGGAAGCTTCGCCTTCCATCCTAGGCATGGTCAACACCGTGAAACACCTCGTTTCGACCAAGGAGGTCGAGTGATGTCCGACTATCAGCTCCACGCCCCCGAAGGGGCCAACAGGAAAAAGCGCATCGTCGGGCGTGGCCAGGGCTCCGGACTCGGAACCACCGCCGGCCGGGGCAACAAGGGCCAGCAGTCCAGGTCCGGCGGAAAGACCTACCCCGGATTCGAGGGCGGCCAGATGCCCCTCTACCGCCGCCTGCCCATGCGCGGCTTCTCCAACTATCCCTTCCGCAAGGAATGGCAGGTAGTCAACGTTTCCGACCTGGCCGTAAAGTTCCAGGCCGGCGAGACCGTTGACGCCGCATCCCTCTTGCTCAAGGGACTCATCAAGAAGCCCGAGAACCTCGTCAAGCTTTTGGGCAAGGGCGAGATCTCCATCGCGCTCAACGTGAGCGTCGATGCCGCATCAGCCGGCGCCAAGGCGAAGATCGAGGCGGCCGGCGGCAAAGTCGAGACACCCACCGCCGTGGGCTCGGCTTCGAAAGCCTAAGGCTTTCGGCAAAGGCAGGATCGAATGGCAGGAAACCCGCTTTCCGACATGTTCCGCATCAAGGAACTGAAAGATAGGATTCTCTTCACGCTCTTCTGGCTCGTTATATTCAGGCTTGGCGCCTTCCTGCCCATCCCGGGCATCAACGCGAGCGCGCTCAAGTCCTATTTCGCGGCCCAGGCTGGGAGCGGCGGAGGAATCACCGACTACCTCGACTTCTTCGCGGGCGGCGCCTTCAAGAACTTCTCGCTTTTCATGATGGGCGTCATGCCGTACATCTCGACCCAGATCATCATGCAGCTTCTCCTCATCGTCTTCCCCAAGCTCAAGGCCATCGCCGAGGAAGACGGAGGTAGGAAGAAGATCGCCCGGTGGACCAGGATCGGAACCCTCGCCGTATGCGTCATCCAAGGCTACTCGATGACCATCTGGGCCGACCGCATCCCCGACGCCATCGCCATGCAGAGCAGGGTCTTGTACACCATAGTGTCCATACTCACCGTCACCACCGGCTCCATGCTCCTCATCTGGATGGGCGAGCAGATCACCAAGAGGGGAATCGGCAACGGCATCTCCCTCCTGATCTTCGCCGGCATCGTGGCAAGGCTTCCCAACGCCAGCTTCGAGCTGGTCAGGCGGATCCAGTCCGGCGAGCTCAACGCAGTCTACGCCCTGGTGGTCCTGGTCATGTTCGTGGGCGTGGTGGCCCTGGTCGTGCTGGAGCAGCAGGGGCAGAGGAAGATTCCCGTCAACTACGCCAAGCGCGTGGTAGGCAGGAAGATGTACGGGGCGCAGAACACCTACATACCCTTCAAGATCAATCCCTCCGGCGTAATCCCCGTCATCTTCGCCTCGAGCCTCTTGACCTTCCCTCTCCAGATCGCCCAGAGCTTCGGCGTCCAGGCGAAATGGCTCAGGGACTTCTCCTACTGGCTCAGGCCCTCCGGATTCTGGTACAACCTGTTCTACGTGCTTTTCATCGTCTTCTTCGCCTATTTCTACACCCAGGTTTCGCTCAATCCCCAGGAGATCTCCAAGAATATCCGGGAGAACGGCGGATCCATCCCCGGCATACGAAGCGAGAAGATGGAAGAGTATCTCTCCAGGATCCTCAACCGCATAGTGCTGCCCGGCGCACTCTACCTTGCGCTCATCGCCTTGATCCCCAGCCTGGTGCAGCAGCTGTTCAAGTTCCCGAGCGAGCTCGCCTACCTGTTGGGCGGTACCTCGCTCATAATCTTGGTCGGAGTTGACCTGGATACTATGTCCCAAGTCGAGGCGCTCCTGAAGATGCACCACCACGAAGGCCTCGTGAGAAAAGGACATATCAGGGCAAGGAACCTGTAGATATTTTTTGTGTAATGGTATTTAATTGCGTGTCCGCGCATTACGTGCGCGCATAAGGGGAACCTAATGAAGGTCAGGACGAGCATCAAGAAGATTTGCGATAAATGCAAGGTCATTCGCCGGAATGGCATTGTCAGGATAGTGTGCGAGAATCCAAAGCACAAGCAGAAGCAAGGCTAAGGGCAGGAGGAAGCTAATGGCGCGTATCGCGGGAGTTGATCTCCCGAACAAACATGTAGAGATCGCCCTCACGTACATCTATGGACTGGGGCGCACCAGCGCGAAGAAGATCTGCGAAGCCACCGGCATCGATCCCGTGAAGAAGATGAACGATCTCTCCAACGAAGAGGTCAACGAGCTCCGCAAGGTCATCGAGAACGACTACAAAGTGGAAGGCCGCCTCCGCACCGAGATAGCCCTCAACATCAAGCGGCTCATGGATATCGGATGCTACAGGGGACTGCGGCACCGCAAGGGTCTTCCGGTCAACGGACAGAGGACCAGAACCAACGCGCGTACCAGGAAGGGAAAGCGCAAGACCGTGGCCAACAAGAAGAAAGCCGTTTAAAGAGGGGCGTGAAAAGTGGCAACCACTACTACTACGAAGAAGAGAAAAGAGAAGAAGAGCGTATACGAGGGAAATGTCTATATCCAGGCTACCTTCAACAATACGATCATCACCATCACCGACCTCAACGGAAACGCCATCGCGTGGTCCAGCTCGGGCACCCACCAGTTCCGGGGAGCGAAGAAGTCCACTCCCTTCGCCGCCCAGACTGTCGCGGAGACGGTGGTCCAGAAGGCCATGAACTCCGGGCTCCGGGAAGTCCACGTGTACGTAAAAGGACCCGGCATCGGCAGGGAATCCGCTATCAGGCAATTGGGGGCTCTCGGATTGAAGGTCAAGACCATCAATGACGTGACGCCCATCCCCCATAACGGTTGCAGGCCCCGCAAGGCCCGCCGAATCTAACGAGGGGTAGATACATGGCACGTTATATTGGACCGGTTTGCAGGCTTTGCCGCACCGAACAGAAAAAGCTTTTCCTCAAGGGCGACCGCTGCAAGAGCGACAAGTGTCCCATGAACAAGAAGCGCCTTCCCCCCGGAAAGGCGCCCAAGTCCAGGATGGGAAAGAAGTCGGAGTACGCCGTACAGCTCAGGGAGAAGCAGACCCTCAAGAGGGCTTACGGACTTCTTGAGACCCAGTTCCGCAACGCCTTCGAAAAGGCCCTCTCCATGCCCGGAAAGACAGGCGAAAACCTCTTCATCCTCCTCGAGCGCCGCTTGGACAACGTGGTGTACAGGATGCATCTCGCCACTTCCCGAGCCCAGGCCCGGCAGCTGGTGAACCACGGCCACATCTCCGTCAACGGCAAGCGCGTGGACATCGCGTCCTACCTGGTCAAGGCGGGAGACAGCGTGGCGGTCATCGGAGCGGCCAAGAAGCTCGAGCTCATCAAGAACGCCCTCCAGGAAGTCGGAAAGTCCGGGACCATGCCCTGGATCGAGATCAACGCCGATGAAATGGTTGGAAGGCTGGCGGCCTATCCGCATCGCCAGGATATCACGGACATGGCCGATATCCGCGAACAGCTCGTCGTCGAGCTTTACTCGAAATAAGGAACCGAAATGGCACGAAAGAACCTTCTCAAGGGTTTCAAGAGGCCGAAGGGCATCACCTACGAGCAAAGCGAAACTGGGCCGTCCTACGGCAGGTTTGTCGCCTATCCCTTCGAACCGGGATACGGCACCACCGTGGGCAACACCCTGCGTCGCATTCTTCTTTCGTCCATCCAGGGATATGCGATCACGGCCGTACGAATCATCCGCTATGACGACGAGGGCGCCCAGCACATCGTCACCAGCGAGTTCGAGACCATCCCTGGGGTCGTTGAAGATACGATCGAATTCCTCAACAATCTCAAGCAGCTCAGGGTGCGACTGCCCAACGACCAGGAGCAGGCCACCTTCCTGTACGAGATCAAGGGGATGGACGAGCTCAAGGGTTCCTTCTTTTCGGCGGAAAAGCCGATCGAAGTGCTCAACCCCGAGCTGAAGATAGCGACCCTGGAAAAGAACGTGCATCTCGACCTGGAAATCCAGGTCGACCTTGGCCGGGGATACGTCCCCGCCGAGGTGAACGAGCGGTACATCGAAATCGTGGGCACCATACCCATGGACGCGATTTTCTCCCCGGTGATCAAGGTGAAGTACTCCATCGAGCCCACCCGGGTGGGGCAGAGGTCTGACTACGACAAGCTCAACCTGGAGATCTGGACCGACGGAACCACACGCCCCGAGGATGCCTTGGGCGAGGCCGCCAAGATCGCCAAGGACCATTTCTCGATCTTCATCAACTTCGACGAGGACGAGGCGGGCGGGGACGAGCAGAGCGACGAAATCGAGGAAAGGGTCCGTCAGGTCCTGAACACCCCGGTGGAGGAGCTTGAGCTCTCGGTGCGATCCTCCAATTGCCTGAAGAACGCCAACATCAAGACCATAGGCGATCTTACCCGGCGCACGGAAGAAGAGATTACCAAGACGAGGAATTTCGGCAAGAAGTCCCTCTTGGAGATCAAGGCGAAGCTGCAGGAGTGGAATCTCAGCCTTGGTATGACGGATTACACTCCGCTCCGGAACTATCTAAAACTCTCCATGAAGAAGGAAGAGACTGATGAAGCATAAGATAGGGTTCAACAAACTCAACA
The DNA here is from genome assembly GCA_040757435.1 of Spirochaetota bacterium. Classification (GTDB taxonomy): domain Bacteria; phylum Spirochaetota; class Spirochaetia; order Treponematales; family Rectinemataceae; genus VKGY01. The sequence goes on from JBFLXC010000060.1 coordinate 9,110, forward strand.
GGGTGACCGCCCACCGGAAAGCCCTCCTTAGGAATCTCGCCACCGTGTTGTTCAAGCACGAGCGCATCGTCACCACCCGCGCCAAGGCGATCGAGACCCGAAGGGTTGCGGAAAAGATGATAACCCGCGCCAAGGAAGACTCGGTGCACAACCGCCGCATCGTAGGCCGCAAGATCACCGACGAGGCCATCCTCGCCAAGCTCTTCACCGATATCGGGCCTCGGTTCAAGGATAGGGCGGGCGGCTACACCAGGATCCTCCGGGTAGGCGCTCGTGCGAACGACGCCGCCGACATGGTCATCCTTGAGCTCGTCGACCAGAAGGTCGAGGAGAAGAAGGTTGAGCGCAACAAGAAGAAGGCCGAAAAGAAGGCCAAGACAGCCGCCAAGCAGGCCGGCTGATAGGGGAGGAAGGAATGTCCAAAGCGCATAGAGGAAAAGGTCTCCGCGAAGTTCCCGCCTCCGGCCGCGGCCTCTGCCCCGTCTGCAACCGCGACGGCGTGAAGGTGCTCTACGAGCAGGAAGTGGATGGCAAGAAGACCAAGATCTGCAAGATCTGCAAGGCCACCTTGGCGAATAAGAAATAAATCGCTTGCACGCATGCCGCCTTGAGCGGTGTCGCGCGCTGAGAGGGGCTGTCCAATAAGTTGGGCAGTCCCTTTTTTATTTTTCTTTTCACAAGAGGCTAGGCATGATATAATTATCTATGCCACGTGGAATAAGCGACAAAATAACATTCAAGCCGTATGAGCAGCATCAATCCTGGCTCCTTCCACCAGGAGCTGACGAATTGATCCCTGTCCACCATCTTGTCCGCATCGTCTCTAAGACAATCGACGAGATGAACCTGGAACCGATCTTGAAGCGATATGACAAGGGCGGGGGAGCGAGTCGGTATCATCCGGTGATGATGTTCAAGGTGCTCGTCTATGGGTACATGACGAAGACATATTCTTCTCGGATGATAGCGAAAGCGCTGCGAGAGAACGTGATGTTCATGTGGCTATCGGGGAATCAGACGCCAGACTTTAGGACGATCAACGCATTTAGGGGATCACGGCTGAAGGACATCATGGAAGAGGTGTTCATGGCGACGGTGAAAGCACTGGCAGCGAAAGGATACGTGAAACTGGAACACTACTTTGTCGATGGGACGAAGATCGAGTCTGCGGCGAACAAGTACAGCTTTGTGTGGAAACGGGGGATCGATACGAACGAGCGGAAACTGGATGAGAAGCTGAAGGCATTTTTAAGGGACGCAGAGAGGGTCAGCGCGAAAGAGAACGAGGAGTATGGAGATAGGGATCTGGAGGAGATGGGGGAAGAGGCCGTCTTTAGCGTGGAGGACGTGGCTGCGCTCGCGGCGAACCTGAACGAGCGGATCGCGGCGCTGGAGAAGGACGGGGGGAGTGAGGAAGGTAAAAAAAAACTGAAGAAGCAGGTCCAGCTTGTGGAAAAGGATCTGCTTGTCCGGAAAAAGAAGTACGAACAACAACGCCTGGTACTGGGTGCACGGAACAGCTTTTCGAAGACTGATCCCGAGGCGACCTTCATGCGGATGAAGGAAGACCCCATGAGGAACGGGCAACTGAAGCCGGGCTACAACGTGCAGATCGGCACGGAGAACGGGTACGTGCTTGGGTACGACATTTTTCCGAACCCCACGGACAGCAAGACCTTGAAACCTCATCTTGAGCGGATGGAACGAAGGCTTGGGGCGTTGCCGAAGCGCCTGATTGCTGACGCGGGGTATGGGAGTAGCGAGAATTATGCCTATTTGGAACGCAACGGTGTTGAAGCATATGTGAAGTACAACACCTTCCACAAAGAAGCGACACGGACGTGGAAGACGGACCCCTATCGTTCCGAACACTGGCCGTATGACCCCGGGAAGGATTGTTACCGTTGTCCTGAAGGCAAGGAATTCACACGAGCCGGGGTGAGTTTAGTCACGACGGAGGCGGGATATCGGCAGCAGATAGCATACTACCGATGTGAATCCTGCGAAGGATGTCCACGGAAGTCGGCGTGTACGAACGCCGCCGGAGACAGAACGATTCAGCGGAACGAAGAAATGCTTACCCTGCGGAAGGCTGCTAGAGAGCGATTATTGTCGGATGAGGGGACGGCATTGAGAAAGAGGCGGGCGGTTGAAAATGAGACCGTATTCGGGGAGATTAAAAGCAACTGGGGGTTCAGGCGATTTCATCTTCGAGGGATGAAGAAAGTAGCTGTAGAATGGGGACTCCTGGCATTAGGATACAACATTAAGAGATTGATGCTGCGTGAAGAGGCCTGAGAGGGCCTTTTTTTCTCCTGCCTTGTATATTGAGATATTTCTGACTCACGTATTTCGCGCAGATCTAATAAAAAGGGCCGCCCAGGTTTTATCTTCCTGGACAGCCCCTTTTTCATATTTTGCCGAATAGTTGGTGGTATGGGGTCAGACCCCCGGTTGAATCAATTGGACAGGATGCCAGGATGGGCGGGATTGCCAGGATGGGAAGGATGGCAGGTGAGCATGACGAAGAGGTTCCCGACCACTACAGTCGCCTATTGCCGCCACGCTGTTTCGGATCTGGGTCTTGGCGGTTGTCCTTCTTTCCTTCACCTTTGTTTCCTGCGACCTTCTCCAGCAATTGCTCGGTGGAGCTGACGATCCCAAAGAAAGCCAGGAGGTGATCCGGGATTTGCTCGGCGCCCTGGACAAGGCGATGATGGAAGTGCGGACGAAGACCTTCGCCAACTACACCAACGACGACGGAGTGGTGCTCAATGGAACCGATGCGATGACTTTCGACAATGGCGTGCCTCCCGCTCCCGACACCCAGCGCAACTGTAGAGCGCATGGAAAGAATAAACCGGCTGATCTTTCATGCAAATCCTGCTTATCCTGGTATCCTGTCGGTAAAAGCATGAGGCCAACTTTCAGGTCCGCGCCTTCGGCGGCCCCAAAAGTTGACCGCCCAGGCGGGAAATTCGGGCGGGATCGGCCAACATCGCATATTGGTGTCTTTGGCCGCCCTGTGATGCTTGGCTTGACAAACGCTTTGAAAACAATGCCGCCTCTTCCTTGGCGGACTGAAAATCCCGAGAGAGGTCTTCCCAGCGCTTGAATAGTCTTGGGTTGGACAGGGCCTTGGAAAGAAGGCATAAGCGCCCAGCGATCCTCCAACCCTCCACATATTCCTCGAATAGGTGCATGTTGGAGAAAAATGGAAATGGCAAAGCCCTGTCTCCCAGGGACGACGCTCTCTCAATCCAATCCCTGAGAAGCGCTAGGGCATAGTCCTTTTCAACAAGATAGGCGTCGAGCTTTTCCTCGTCCAGGTCCAAGTCCTCCTTTCGGGAGGGATCCCAGGACGCGAGGCTATGCTTGTCCTTCATGCTCCACCATCCCCGCTCCTGCGTCATGGGGTAGCGGCTGGAATCGTTGAAGACAAAATCGTTGATGTACAAGGCGCGCCGTATGATATGCCACGTATCGGCAAGGTAGGACGCGGCGAGCGATTTGGCCTCATCGTCGACTTCGATGCCTTCCTCTTCTATCCAATTCTCCAGCGCTGTGGTTTCGTTTACAGTGACGCCGTTACAGGCTTTCGCGGCGATGAAAAGATTCATTCGGTTGGGAGTGTCGAGGGACCACCAATCGTTCACCCTTTCCCATTCCACTCTTAAGATAGCGCCGTTAACACCATGGAGGCGGAAATGACCGAACCTCTGGGCGATGTCCGCGGCCATGACGCAAGGAAAGGCCCCCCAGCCGTAGAATTGACCCATGGTGTCGTATTCGACCCAAAGTTCCCTTCCGGCATCCGCGGAAATCCGAGGATTATGCGGGAAGGTAGGATAAAAATCATGGGGTGTCGTCTTTACGCAGAGCACGATATCCGCAGGCAAGCTGCCCAAGGCTTGCAAGATCGCTTCCTGGTGGGTTGGGGTATAGGAAAACTCCCTCACCGCAAGAACCATTCCCGCCTCGACCAAGGCTCGGCGCATGGGGCGGATAAGGCTTTCATACCAATCGGAAAGCTTCGTGGATCGACATCGGAGGCAAGCGCACTTATTCTGCGAGAGCGCAGCCCGTCCTTCCGGCGATCCCGCGCTGACAATAGCGCCTTTCAGTCCAGGAAAGCTTGCCGCCAAGTCGCGATACTTCATCTCCAGAAAATCCGGCCAAAATGGATGGCTGGGGCAGACTTTCCCCGCTTCCAGCACCTCGGGGAACCTTTCGACTGCTTCATCGGGATATGTGAGCTCAATTGTCTCGACCCATACGCCGATTCCCCTACGCTCGGCCTCCTTGAGAATGTACCGCATATAGGCTTGGTTGTTTTGCAGCGCGTTCTCGCCTCGCCTTGACGGGGCGCCGGACCAGGTAGCCTCTGGATCGAAGAGAGGCTTTGGGTAGAGAAATTCGGTTGTGAAATCCGATTCATGGAGAACCAAGGAATTTAGACCGTATCGAGCGGCCAAGTCCAAGGCCTTGAGAAGCTTGCGGTGGTCCCAGAAGGATTTGCCGTGAAGCTCCAAAGCCCGCAGGTCCATGATCACGGCATCCATCCCAGCCTTTCCCTGGCTACGGAAACGGCGTCATTTCGGAAGGTGGCAATCTTGTCCGCGCTCATGAGCTGATAAAAGCTATGGGGAAAATCAGTTTCGGCGAATATCCTTTTGTACTCCGCCACCACCGCATCCATCTCCGCCACAGCCTTCTCGAGCCAATCCCCTAGGGCGCGCCCGCCCAAGAGTACATTGGAGGCTTTGTTGCCAAGGCCCGTTCCTATGCCGAAGCGAAGAAGGGCAAATAGGGTGCCCAAGGCGCAAAAACCGCGAAGATAGGGGACGGAAGCCGAAAAATGCAAATCCAGAAAACTAAGGAATTCCGGAGAGAAGTAGCCCTGGGGACAAGAATCCACATATTCGGCAAGTTCTCCTGCGCCCTCCAGAGCCCTGGCTTTTTCGCATATTATCGCGAGTATATTCGCCTCTTCCGGGTCATAGGCCTTGGCTTTTTCAGGCTTCCAATCCTGCAAGGAATTTTTTTCCAAGGTGAGCCAAAGGGCCTGGTCATACCCAACAGGAAAAGTCGAACAATCGTTGAACACGCAATCTTGGACGAAAAGCCCCTGTCTGACCACATCCCAGCTCCGCCTCAGCAAGGAAGTCAACCAGGTTATTGCCTCAGCCTTTTCTGCCGCCGGCATGCCTTCGTCCTTGAATCCCCGCGCATCCTCAACCCAAAGGCCGACGATTTCCTCATCCCGCGCCTTGCCCGATACTGCCAGGGCGGCTCCGGCGTAAAGATTGACAATATTCGGCGTATCGAATGCCGTATGCCCATCGAGGCTTTCCCAATCCGTGCGCAGGATGATTCCCTTCGCACCATGGGCGCGGGCGTGGGCGAAGCGGTTCCGATAATCTTCAAGTAGGACGCTGGGGCTTATTCCCCAGCCAAAATATTGGGCCATGGCGTCGAACTCTATCCACTTGTCCCGTCCAACCAAGTTTTCAATCAGGGTGTTCGTCGGGAAGGTGGGGTAATAATCGTGGGGCGTATTCTTGATGGCAATGGCAACATCGCCGGGAAGCTTGTCGAATTGGGAGGCAAGTTGGTCCTGGTTCTTCTTCGTGAAGACAAAATCCCTTACTATCAGACGCTTGCCCTTGGCGGCGAGCGGCTCGTACATGGCGCTCAAAAGTCCGAGATACCATTCCTCCGTCGATTTTGCCGCACAAAGAGGACAGGTGCAGCGGTTGGAGGTGATGGATACCCTGCTTTCTCCCGTCCCCAGGGATGTGACGACCCCCGCTATGTCCGGTACGTCCTCGAGCAACTCAGCATATTTCACGCGAAGGAATTTTTCCCAAAATGGGTCGCAGGCGCAT
>JBFLXC010000061.1:0-14878 GCA_040757435.1 Spirochaetota bacterium
GGAGTTCTCCTCCGACGGCTCCCGGGCCTATGTCATCAACGAGCTCGCCTCGACCTTGTCGGTCTTTTCCCTAAAGGAGGGCGGGGGTTTTTCGGAGATCCAGAGGATTCCGACCCTCCCTGAAGGCTTCGAGGGCCAGAGCACCTGCGCCGATGTCCATCTTTCCCCCTCCGGCGATTATCTCTACGCCTCCAACAGGGGGCACGACAGCATAGCCTGGTACAGGGTGGACAGCGGTTCAGGCTTGCTTGAGGCGGGGGGCTTCGAGTCCACCCGGGGGAGGACGCCGAGGAATTTCGCCTTGGACGATAGCGGTAAATACCTCTTCGCCGCCAACCAGGATTCGGATACCATCGCGGTCTTCGATGTGGAAAGCGAGAAAGGGAGGCCTTTGTTCACAGGTCGGGTTCTCGAAGTCCCCACTCCTGTCTGTCTGCGCTTCCTCTCCTTGGATATAATGGGCCTATGAGCCCAGCCAGGACCGACAGCGCGATCCTCGTCCAGCCGCCCTTCGTGCAGCTCAACGCCCCCTACCCGGCCGTCCACTACCTGGAGGCTTACCTTCGGGCAAAAGGACTTGAGGCCGAGGCCTTCGACCATTCCATATCCCTCTACAGGCGGATATTCTCCCGGCGCGGTCTGGAGAAAGCCTTCGCACAAGCCAGGGAACGGCTGGCCTTGGGCGGAAAGATAGGCGGGAGCGCCGCATTCCGGCTTGACAAAAATGCGCGGAGCCAAGTGGACCGGTATCTGTCCTACGAGCCCCTGTACCTGGAATGGATCGAGGGGATTATGGATTTCCTGTCGGGCAAGGATCCTGCCATGGCCCATAGGCTGGCCCAGGCGGCGGAGCTTCCCCGGGGGGAGCGCGCCCAAGCCTTCCTGGAGCAAAGGGAGGGCAGGATCGGGGCTGAGGAATCAGGCGTCCTTGCCACCAAGATCCTTGAGGATCTGGGGGATTTCATATCCTTCGTCCTCGATCCCGAATTCGGAACCGTGCGCTACGGCGAAAGGATTTCCTCATCGCGGGCGGATTTCGACCAAGTCCGGTCCGCACTGGACACTTCCTGGCTCCTAAAGGAATTCTACGAACCCTATCTTGAGGGCTTTTGGGCCGAAAGGATCGGCGCCGCCGCGAATGCGGGGCGGAGGATAGGCCTTGTCCTCATCTCCATCCCATTTCCCGGCGCCTTGCTAGGGGCATTGGCCTGCGCCGCCGCGGCGCGCCGCGCCTTCGGCAGGGGTGGAGGGCGGGAGGAGGGAGGATCGCAGGAAGGCTTGCCAAAGATCGTCTTCGGCGGGGGCTACGTGTCCACGGAGCTCCGGGGCTTGCGCGATGCGGGCATTTTCGATTTTTGCGATTACCTGACCTTCGACGCCGGATACGGCGGACTTTCCTCCATTCTTTCAGAGGATCCCCAGCCATACCGAACCATGTACAGGGACGGTTCGGGGAAGCTGGTTGTCTCCGGCTTTCCCAAGGACGACAGCGCAAGTGAAGGCAGGCAGGGGCCGGGATTCGCGGTGATCGACTCTCCTTTCGAAGCCGAGAGGCGAAAAGAGGAGGTCCAAGCCATCCGTACCGTTTTCCCGGATTACCGGGGCGCCGATTACGCTTCCTACTTGAGGATCGTGGATTCCGGCAATCCCATGCACAGGCTCTGGTCCGACACACCCTGGCTGAAATACAGCCTCGCCCATGGCTGCTATTGGAAAAAATGCGCCTTCTGCGACACAGAGCTGGAATATGTGGCGGACTTTTCCCGGTCTTCCGTCCAGGCCTTGGTGGCGGCGGCGGAGAAAGCCCGGGCGGCCCACGGCCTGAGCGGCATCCATTTCGTGGACGAGGCCATGCCCATGGCCGCCCTCCTTGAGTTCGCCGCCGCCAACCGGGCTCTGGAAAAACCCTTTTCCTTCTGGGGAAATGTCCGCTTCGATTCCTCCTGGACCCAGGGCAGGTGCGAGTACCTGGCGGCCTGCGGCCTCGTCGCCGTGTCGGGGGGGATAGAAATCGCCACGGAGCGTGGACTCGCCATGACCGACAAGGGCTTCGACCTTTCCAGCCTCGTGGAAACCCTGGTGGCCATGAAGCGGGCAGGTCTTCTCGTCCACACCTACCTCATCTACGGCTTTCCCGGCCAGGAGGAGGGAGACATCCTCGAATCCGCGGAGTTCTGCCGCCAGCTCTTCGCCTCGGGCCTTGTGGATTCCGCCTTCTGGCACCGCTTCGTCCTCACCCGCCATTCCAGGATGTACGGGGAGTGGAAGGAAGGGAGGCGCCCGGGGCTTGAGCCCTTGGACAAGCCCTGGACCTTCGCGAACAACGACCTGGACTTCGAAGGCTCGGGAAAGTTCGACCGCTACGACGGATTTCTTTCCTCCTCCCTCTCCGCCTGGATGGAAGGGAAGGAATTGGACGAGCCTCTTTCCGATCTTCAGCCTGACTACGTGGAAACCCTGATCGCCCGGGCCGAGGAAAAACTTGACGCCGCTCGCCCCAGCCAGGGATCCCGGCTCCTTTGGGTGGCCGGTTCGCCATTCGTGGAAGCCGCCGCTCCCCGGAAGGCGGAGCGGTCCTCGGGCAGCCAGGGTTCCGCTCGTCTGCGCTGGGCGTACCGGGGAGCGCTTGAGGACTACACGCTTCCACTGGGCAAGATTGAAGCCCTGGCGAATCTCCTTAGCTCCGTGGAGATGCGGCGCTCCGGGCTCGGGGCCGGGGAATTCATGCAAGCCACAGGCTTGACTCTGGGCCAGCTCGCTCCCCTTTTGGCGGCGGGCTTGGTCTGGATTTAAGCCAAGCCTAGGCGCCATGACTCCCCGCCGGTATACTGGCCGGACATGGCAACGCTTAAGGAAGAACGGCTCAACACACTCACCCATCTCCTGGCCCTTGTCGCGGCCCTGGGATTTTCCTCCTGGCTCATCGTATTCGCCGCCTTGAAGGGCGGGGCGCTGGCCATCGTCAGCACCTCCCTGTTCTGCCTCTCCATGGTGGTTCTCTACCTCGCCTCCACCCTCTACCATGTGAGCAAGAACGAAGTGGCGAAGCGGAGGCTCAAGGTGTTCGACCACAGCGCCATCTTCGCCTTGATCGCCGGCAGCTATACGCCCTTTTCCCTGGTCGGCCTAGGTGGGGCCTGGGGCTGGAGCCTTTTCGGCGTGGTGTGGGGACTGGCCCTGGCGGGCATCCTGTTCAAGCTTTTTTTCACAGGCCGCTTCAAGATCGTCTCCACACTTCTATACATAGCCATGGGTTGGCTGGTCCTCATCGCCGCGAAACCCATGGGACGGAGCCTCTCTACGGGGACCATCGCCTGGCTTGCGGCGGGAGGCGTCCTCTACACCGCGGGTACCCTCTTCTACCTGAATAAGAAAATGCCCTATTCCCATGCCGTTTGGCACCTTTTCGTAGTGGCCGGCACCGCCGCCCACGGGGTCGCCGTCGTTAGCCTGCTATAATCGGCCGCTTCCCGCCTTCGCCTCGGTCACGGGCGGAGCGGTCTTTATGTAAAATTTACAGCTCCGCCAAAAAACCCCGCACGATCTTTATCCGCATCCCGCTACAGTATGCCCCGAGGCGGAACGTGTATCTGAAAAAGGTCGGCGGGATTGAACTCATGATCGGCTATGTGGGGAAGGTGGGCTTGGCGGTCGGCGCCTGGTCGCTCCTCCCTCTGGCGATCATCGTCTTTTACCCGGCGGAATCCCAATTTGCCGGTTCCTTCATCCTGTCCGGATCGACGGCCCTTCTCCTCGGCTACCTGGGGTATTCGGGAATCCGCCGCAATTCGAAAGGAATTCTCTCCGATCCATTGGACATGGCGGCGGTGCTCTGTTCCTTTGCGGCGGCGGTCCTATTCTTCGCCTATCCCTTTGCGGCGATCCAGGGCCTCAGCGTTTCAGAGGCGGTATTCGAGGCGGTAGGGGGCCTCACCGCCACGGGGATCAGCCTCCTCGAGCCGGAATCAAGCCCTAGGATCATAATCGCGCACCGGGCCTTGCTCCAACTGTTCGGAACCTGCGGCTTCATAGCCTTGCTAGTATACTCCCGGACCGCGACCTTCGCCGTTCCCTCGGGAGGCAAGCCGGGCCGCGGCGAAGGTAGAATTGGGATCGCACCAGGGGATGCCTTTAGGATCTTGGCCGTCCTTGGGTTGTATATCTTCATCGGCTTCCTGGCGTATCGAATAACCGGCGTAGGCTGGCTCGATGCCTTCGTGCTTTCCGTCTCATCGGTCACGACGGGTGGGTTTTCCCCCCGGTCGGGGAGCGTAGGCGCCTATGGAAGCCCGGCGGTGGAGCTTGTGACCATGGCGCTCATGATTCTCGGCTCCATGAATCTCATGTTCCACTCCCGGATCTTGCGCAATCCCAGGACAGCATGCGCGCCCCACTGCGAAACGCGCAGCTTCCTCGCCACCCTGGGGGTCCTCGCGATTCTTGGCGCTCTTGCGCTGGCGGCTGGAAAACCTGCCTTCCTCGCCGCAATTCCTTCCATGGGCGGGAGGATCGTTCAGGGCGCGAGGATTTCCCTGTTCAACCTCGTATCCGCCCTGACCTCCACCGGCTTCAGCACAATCGACACTGCCTCGTCGCCCTCTCCCTTTTTCTTCCTCATAGTGTTCGCCACAATATCCGGAGGAAGCGCCCTCTCGTTGTCCGGGGGCGTGAAACAGGCGAGGATCGCCATCATGGCAAAGGATTTCCTGCGCAACCTCAAATCGATGCGCGGAGCCAACAGGATCCTTGGAAAGACGAAGATCGCCTACCTGGGGACATGCAGGGAACTGGAGAACGAGGAGACAAGTTCGGCTCGGCGATATATCCTGTTGTATCTGTTTTCCTGCGCCCTAGGTTCCCTCGCCCTCAGCGCCTCCGGCGCCTCCGCCCAAGCTTCGGCCCTTGAATTCGCCTCCCTCCTGGGCAACAGCGGCTTTTCCGCGGGCGTCATGGTCCAGGGAGCCCCTTGGCCCGCCCTTTGGACCGGAATCCTGGGTATGGTCTTGGGAAGATTGGAGATTTACTTTTTCATCCTTGCTTTGGCCTCCCTCGCGCCGGGAGCTGGAAGGCGCGCCGGGAACAAGAGGTACGTATGAAGCGGAACCATGCGAAAATTCCGATCGCCTCCGGGTTGTTGAGAAGAATTTTCGGCGAATTCAAGCCCAAGGCGTTCTTCCCCCACCTGGTGGGAACGCTGGCCATTCTTTTCGTTTCCACCCTGCTGGCTTTCGTGATCCGCGGCAAGGGCATACGGGTGGAAAACATACTCATCGTCTATGTCCTTTCCATCCTCATCGTGGTGGTGGAGACCAAGAGCCTGGGCTGGGGCATCCTGGCATCCCTGTACTGCACGCTGTCTTTCAACTACTTCTTCACCGAACCTCGGCACACCCTGGTGATCGACGATCCTTCGTACCTCATCTCCCTGGGCATCTTCCTCGCCGCGGCCTTCATCGTCTCGACCCTGACATCAAGGCTCCAAAGCCAGATCGCCCTATCGTCCAAGAACCAGGAGATGACGGAAAAGCTCTACCGCATCAGCGACGGCTACCTGAACCAATCCGAGAGGGAAGACATTGTAGGCTACGGCGAGAAGAGCCTATCCTCGCTCATGAGGAAACCCTGCTCGATCCATCTTGGTCGGGACAGCTGCCAGGCGGCACCCGAGATCGCATGGTGCTACCAGCGTGGTCTTCCCAGCGGCATGGGGGGCGACTACATGCCGGAATCCAAGATCCGCTGCATTCCCATCGTCAAAAACGAGGAAACCTTGGGAGTGCTCGCCATCGACTGCTCTTCCGGCGACGTTGGCAAGGACGAATGGGTGTACCTGGAAACCATGCTCGCCCAGTTCATCATCGCCTTGGACAGGGAATCCCTTCACAAAGCCGAGGAATCCAACCGGATCAATATTGAGAAGGAACGGTTGAGGAACAGCCTTCTTAGGAGCATATCCCACGACCTTCGGACTCCCCTCACCGCAATCGCCGGAGGCTCGGAGTTCCTCCTGGACCACCTCGATACCTTGGATGCGGAAACCGTGCGCAGCCTTCTGTCGGACATCAATTCCGACGCCGTGTGGCTTGGCGGGATGGTGGAGAACCTGCTCAACATGGCGAAGATCCAGGATGGAAAGCTTATCCTGGAGACAAGGCCCGAGGTCGTGGACGACATAGTCGCCGAGGCGGCGTCGCGCATGGCGAAGCACCTGGATGGGCATCGCCTTTCCTTGGAAAGGGCGGAGGGAATACTCCTGGCCCGCATGGATGCCCGGCTCATCATCCAGGTCCTCATCAACTTGATCGGCAACGCCGTTTCCCATACGAGGCCAGACAGTTCGGTGGTGGTAAGGACGAGGCGGGTCCGCGGGTCGGTGGAGTTTTCCGTGATGGACGACGGGGGAGGCCTTGGCGACGAGGCCTTGGCCCATCTGTTCGAAAGCTTCGCAGCCCAGGGAACCGGCAAGGGGGAAAGGCGGCGGGGAGTAGGCCTCGGCCTTTCGATCTGCAGGGCCATCGTCCGCGCCCACGGCGGGGAAATCCGCGGTTGGAACAACGAGAGGGGTGGGGCTACCTTCGCCTTCACATTGCCCGCCGAGGAGGGCTCATATGCTGGAAAATAAGGTCCTGATAGTGGAGGATGACAAAAGCATCCAGAATCTCCTGCGGATTTCCCTCAAGGCCAGCGGCTTTTCCTGCGAGCTGGCCGACACGGGACTGTCCGGAATTTCCCAAGCCCTGGCGAACAACCCCGACATCGTGCTCCTCGACCTCGGCTTGCCGGACGTTGATGGAATCGAAGTGCTGGGGCAGATACGGCAGAGGTCTTCGGTTCCCGTCATCGTAATCTCCGCCAGGGACCAGGAGAAGGAAAAGGTGTCGGCTTTGGATTCCGGCGCGGACGACTATGTCACCAAGCCCTTCAACATCCCCGAGCTCCTGGCCCGGATAAGGGTCGCGCTGCGCCACGCCTCGCCCCGCGAGTCCGTACCCGCGGTTTTCACCCTGGGGGGCCTGTCCATCGATTTCGAGCGCCGCCAAGTCGCTGTGGAGGGAGAGGAAGTCCACCTCACCCCCCTTGAGTTCAAGATGCTTTCCCTTCTCGCCGAACATTCGGGAAAGGTCCTGACCCACCAATTCATCCAGAAGAAGGTCTGGGGCTACGAAACCACGGACAACTACCAGTCCCTCAGGGTCTTCATGGCCAATATCCGGAGAAAGATCGAACCGGAATCCTCCAATCCCCTCTACATCCTCACTGAGATCGGCATAGGCTACAGGATGTCGGAGCCATGAAGCAGGTGTTCAAGCTGACCTTTCCCAACCGGAAGGTCTTCATCGGCAAGGACGGACGGGGCTCCCTCACCTGTTTCGAAGGCTACAGCCGGGAAGCGGTGGAAGCGGACTTCCGCAATGTGATCCTGCCCGCCTTTTCCATCACCAAGGAGGTCCTGTGGGAATCGGAAAAGGCAGGCGAGGAGGAGATGGAGACCGTCGTGGAGCGCTACGTGCGCATGTTCCGCGCCGACGATCCCCAGTTCGGCTACAACAACCAGGGCTGAGCCTAAAGCTATCCTACTTGATCTCCGCGAGGAGCTTGGCGGCGTTCTTGTTGCCCATGTCGGCGGATTTCTTCAAGTCCGCCTTCGCTTCCGCCAGTCGGCCTGTGTCCTTGTAGAGCTGGCCCCGGTAGTAATAGGCGTTGGCGCTCTCATCGGGGGTGTTGCCGAAAAGGGACATGTACTCGTTGAAGAGTTGCTCGGCCTTCTTCCTGTCCTGGCCCGCGATGCTCGGAAGCACCTGCCAGAACCTGCCCAGGGACAGCATGGGCCCGCCCTTGTCGTACATCTTGTCGTACTTGTAGGCGTTCTCGAATCCCATCTGGGTCTTGCCCTTGAGGCCCTCGGCCAAGGCTTTCACGATGCTGACGCAATCCGAATAGGTGCCGACGCAGAGGCCGTACCAGTACCAGCCCTCGATGCCCGTTGGGTTGAGCTTGAAGGCTATTTCTCCGTACTTCATGCCTTCCTTGGCCGCGATACGGGCGGTATCCTTCCATCCCGCGAGCTCCTCGGTGACCAGGAAGTCGCCGTACTTCCTGGCGGCCTGGGCGGCTTGCCAGTTCAGGGCGTAATCCTGGGGAGCGCCAGCGGCCAGCTTCGCCGCGGCTTCGTACTTCGCCTTTAGGTCCGCCGCTTCGTCGGCCGCCGCAGGAATGGCCGCAAGGGCCAGCAGCATGGCCAGGATCGTTATGGATTTTATAGCGCGATTCACCGTGATTCCTCCTTGGAATGGCGACATTTCTCCGCACACGCTACACGGCCCGCATCCCCAGGTCAAGGGCGGGCGGCATACGGAACGGCCGGGACCCCGAAGGGAGGAAAATCCAGGCGCAATGCGCGATACTGTATGGCAGTGGTACGAAGAGTGCCCTGGAGGAACCATGAAACGCGGTGTTTTTGTCCTTTTGCTTACGGCGGGAGTTGCGCTCAGCGCCTTTTCCCTGCCCAACCCCTTGGCTTACTACTCCTTCGAGTCCGAGGCCAAGGAATCCACGGCGGTTTCCCTCATGGGGAAAGCCCGTCTGAGCCCCGGCGGAATCGCGGGCGCATACCTGGCGCTGGCCAAGGATCCCGCCACATTCGCAAGCCTCGGCCGGGGTTTCGGCTTCGCGGGGGACTTTTCCCTAAGCCTGTGGGTGAGGATCCCCAAAGGCTTTTCGGAGCAGATGTCCTTCGTCCTTTCCCGCCACGACGCCGGCTGGGTGAACGGCTACTTCCTCCAGGTCAACTTCCAGAACGGCATTGGGGCGGACAACAAGATAACCTTCTACTATTCCGGGAATTGGATTGCATCGAAGTCGAACATAAACGACGGCGCCTGGCATCATGTGGCGGTGAGCTACAAGGTCGACAGGGGAGCGGAGCTGTATTTCGACGGGAAAAAGGAAGCGGAAGGAAGAAGCTCCGGCCCCCTGGTGGTGGCGGACGCCCAGTTCCTCCTTGGGGGCCTGGCCTGGTGGGGCGGCAAGCCGGTGGGGAATTTCGAAGGAGATGTGGACGAACTGCGGATCTTCGGATCGGCCATAAGCGCCGAGGATGCGGCCGCCCTGTCCAGGCCGCCGCAAAAGCAGCCGGGATCCGGCTTCTACGGCGATGAAACGAAGAAGCCCGCCGATTCCGGCGGGGCCGGACTCGGCGGGCTTTCAATCCTCAGGATCCGGCTCGTGGACGGCAGGAGCCTTGAGATTCCCTTCGACTTGATCGCGGGCATCGATTTTGTTCGATGAGAGTCCGCGTGCCGGAGGTTAGAGGATCATCTCAGCTTCAGCGTGGCTCCGGCCGTGATGCTCAGGGCCGAGATATAGTTGGAAGTCTCGTTGGACTCCGCCTCGGTCCAGTACAGGTCGGGATAACCCGAGACGCCCCTGGCTGAGCCGCCGAAGAACCGGCCGTTGAGGAAGATCTCCGATCCGTTGTCCAGCCTGATGCCGCCCCTCAGGGAAGCGTCCAGGATGGAGCCTTCGAACTCGAAGTCCGCCCCGTTGAAAAAGGCGCTGGAGGCGTAGCTGCCGGTGGCTTCGAAGCCAAGGAATCCCGATTTCCCGATACCCAGCCTGCCGGCCACGGCCAAGGCGGGCACGATGCCCAGGTTCTGGGAAACGACGAGCTGGTTCGCCGCGCCGTTGAGGTTCTCAAATCGAATCGAGGCGTTGCGGAGCTGGACGGCCGCTCCGCCGGACAAATAGGAAGCCTCGTCGCCGAGAAACCGGTAGCGGTAGGTGGTCCTGTAGAAGGGGAATCCGTAGGTGAGTTTCATCTGGCTGCCAGCGGCGAAGACGGTGTCGTCGATTTGGACTGCTTCCTTGAAGCGCACGTTCGTGACGATCTCCAGGGGCTGGTACAGGAAGGAAATGTCGTGGCGCTTGGCTATCTTCGCCCCGAAGGTGTAGCGCTCGAAGAAGAACAGGATCTCCTGTCCGCCCTGGGTCACGAAGTTGAAATCATCGTTGCCGTCGGCCACTGCTCCGACCCTGTAGGTGTGGGATAGAAGCTTGAGCGCTCCTTGTTCCGCCTGGGAATAAAGCTCCACAGCCGGCTGGGCTGCAGCCGCCGCGGCCAGGGCCGCGAGGGCGACGAACGCAAATACATACTTTTTCATACTGTTTTCCTCTTTTTACAATCGTATGCATCGAATTTTTCTTCGATGGGAGTAAATATATAAAAAATATAATATAGAGGCAACAAAGGAGTCTCAGCGCTTCACTTTCCTGGCCTTGGCTATCCTGTCCGCCGCGAGCTTGCCCGTCAGGATCGAAATGGGAAGCCCGGCGGGGCTGAAGCTCCATTGCCCAGCTTGGAAAATGCCTGGAATCGGTGTTTCCACGGCCTTGGCGATCCTCATGAGCCTGGTTTCGGCGGGGATGCTTGGATTGGTGAAGGCCCAGCCGGTGATCGCTCCATCCAGGTTGCCGGTCATTCTCTCCAAGGTCAGGGGAGTGGCGACGGATGTATCCTGCACGGAGGCGGACAGGCCCGGGAAAATGGTCTCATCGAGGATCGAAGTCGCTTTCCGGGCGGCGTATTCCTTGAGCTCCTCGTACCAGCCGAGGCTTTCGATGTGTTTGGTCAGGTCGCGGTCGAAGAGGGTGCTGACTATGATGCCTGTCTTTCCCGGCGGTGAGAGGGCCGGATCCCGAAGGGAGGGGATGGAGATTTCGTAGGTTGTGAGGTCGAGGAAGGTTCCGACCCAATGGAAAAGCTTATTCTTGTCCTTGATGAATTTCGCGGCCGCACGGGAAGCCGGGGCTTCTCCCTGCTTTTCCCCCGGATGCGGGCGGACCGACGACAGGGGATTCGTGGAGAGCCCCCGCAAGGAGGGGGTATGGAACAAATGGGGGCTTGTGATGTTGGCGAAGTAATCAGGCAGGAGGGAAGAGGAGAGGAAGATGCTCAGGATCGAATCGGATCCCCGCATGCCCTCAAGCGATTTCGCCCTTTTGTCGATGCGCTCCTTCAGCTTTCCTCCCATCGACGCCTTGTCCGGATTTGATTCCATCGCGCGGACGAGGGAAGCCGCGTCGGCGGCCCAGACTAGGTTTCCGTAGCCGTATTCCTTGCCGGATTTGTCGGTGATCCTGCGCTTTCCAGGGTCGACCCGCTGGATTTCCGTGCCCACGCGGATGTCTCCTCCCCGTTCCGCGATGTACTGCGCGAGCCTCCGGGGAAGGGCTCCGGTTCCGCCCCTGGGGTAGCGGTAGTCCAGGTAGAGGCTGAAATAACTTAGGGCGAAATAGGTTGGCGTCTTCTGGAAGAAATGCTGGGCGACCATGTCCACCAAGGCGCGGTCCTGGGTGAAGCCGGCCACGTACTCGTCCACAGGTTTTCTCAGGCGGGCGATCTTCGGCATGGTGGCGAGGTACTTGAAGAGCCAGGGGACGAGTCCGCGCAAAGTTTCGGCTGATCCCTTTGAAAACTCGAGGAAGAGCGGATTGTCGATGCCGTAGAGGACGTCCATGTAATCCATGACTTTCAGTATCTCGTGGATTATCTCCCGGATGTCGGCCTTCCGATCCGGAAACTTCCTATAAAGCAGGTCCCTGTATTGCCCCAGGCTGTCCCGGGAGCCCAGGCGCACGATGTCGCGGCCTAGGCCTATCGAGACCGGGCTGGGGATGAAATCAACATCGATTCCCAATTGGGCGAGCATGGGGAGGACAATGCCGGAGCTTTCTACGGCGCGTATTCCACCGTCGAAGACAAAGCCGCCGCGGTTGAAAGTCCTGACCAAGCCCCCAACCTCCAAATCCTTTTCAAAAAGAATGACGGAGAGGCCGGACCTGACGAGGTACGCGGCGGCGGTCAAACCCGCCATGCCGCCGCCAACCACCGCGGCGTCGTATTTCATGGGACCCCCGGGATCCTTCCTTTTACGGCTTGCCCTGGATTGTACCATAGGGCCAGGCGCCGATCGAGCCTAGGTCGTAGACCTTGGAATATCCCAGGGATGCGAGGGATGCGGCGGCAACCTGGCTCCTTCTTCCGCTCCGGCAATAGACGATGACAGGCCTGTCCTTGGCGCCGATCGTCTTGGCCGCGCTGGCGGCGGTGATTTGGTCGTAGGGCAGGAGGATGGATCCGGGGATCCGGCCGGCAACGAACTCTTCCAGGGTTCTGACATCCACGAGGATCGCGTTCTTATCCGTCGCGAGAAGATCGCGGGCGGCCTTTGGGGTGATCCGAACGCCCTGGGCCGGCAGGACGAGGGCCAAGCCGAGGGCGGCCAGGACTACCATGATATATTTCTTCATATATGCTCCATTATATATGAAGAAGGTAATCAACCAGCCGCCCTCCGCATAGGGGAGAAGATCCCCGCGCCGGATCTGGGGCTTAGAAACCCACGCCCAGGTACCACTTCGTCCAGGCGGTGAAGCTTTCTCCGAACCAGGTGTCGGAGTAGGGCATTCCCTTGGCGAGGAAGGCAGGCATGTTGGGCGCCGAAGCGAGGGATACGTCGGCCCTGAGACCTCCGGTGAGGTGGATGCCGCCCAGGTTCAAGGTCAGGCTCGCGTCCACGGTGGGCCAGGGCTCCAGGATGTCCGCGAACTCCACGCCGTTCCAATGGTGCCACGCGTCGATGAACTGGCTCGGATCGGGGCCTAAGGCTTGGGAAGCCGACACGGAGAGGTCGAGGTACAGGAACTTTTGGTTTCCTATCCTTGTGCCCAGGCCGGCGGAGACTACGGCGTTCCCATAGTACTTGAACAGCTCGTCCTTGGGGGCCGCGAGGGAGTATTCCGCGAACACGGAGGTGTTGCCGGTCTTGAAGGTGGCCCGGGCCAGACCGGTGGCCGCCTCCCAATTGCCCGAGATGTCGAAGACTCCATTGGAGGAGATGTTGATGAGCCCGAGCTGGATGCCCTTCACCCGGTCGGCGATGTTGATCAGGCCGACCTGGAAGCCGTCCACGTCGTCCGCCACGTTGAACACTCCGGCGAACTGGGCGCCCTGGACCCGCCCCGAGACGTTGAAGACGCCAGCGCTCTGAAGGCCTTCGACGCCTTTGGCGATGTTGAAGACTCCGGCGAGCTGCAGGGGAGCGTCGCGGTTGTCGGCGATGTTGAAGACGCCCGCGGTCTGGATGCCCCTGAGGTCATCGGCGATGTTGAAGACGCCGGCTGCCTGGAGGAGGTCAACCCTGCCCGAAACGTTGCCGATGCTCCCGACAACGATGCCCGCGGCCTTGGCGTTGAAAGGTAGGGCGAGGCCGGGAACCAGGGAGATCTGGATCGGCGCGTAAACGTCGGAGAAGGCGTCGGTTGCAGGGATGAAGGCGAATGCGAGGGCGAAGAAGAGGGAGAAGATGTGTTTCATAACGGTATCCCCAGTTAAGGCGAATACGACATAGGCACCCTACGGGCTGCCGAAGGAGAATATACTGCAAGACCGCCGGGTTTAGGCAAGACCTGGCGGCTGTTTTTCGATAAAAAAGGTGCCAAATATGATGAAAAATCTTTGCACGATTGCGGGGGCGTGAAATGAAGCGTATACTTTCCGCCGGAAAGAATCATGAAAATGCGGCTTGAAGGAGGAGAACGATGCGCGGAAGGAGTCTTGTCTTGGCGGTTATTGCCTTAGGATTGATATCGGCCCAGGGGCTTTCCGCCCAGGACAACCGGGTGGATACCATCCGCCCCGATGCGCCGGCCTTGTCGCCCTACGGCGGATTCGCCGTTGGCGTGAAGACCCTGCAGTTCATAAATCCGGGACAGATGGACATCGCCAAGGCCAAGGCGGGGGAGGCGATTCCATTGTACGATCGCCCTCTGACCGTTGAAGTCTGGTATCCCGCGAAGCCGGGCACAGGCAATCTGGGCACGACGGCGTACAGCCAGGTATTCACCCGGGACGGCAAGACCCTTGTCGACCTATTCGGCAAGGCGGTGAGGGACGCCGAACCGGCGGCCCAGGCGCCCGGAGGAACCCTTCCTTCCGGCGCGGCCCCCGTGCCGCTGGCCGGAGCGCCCTATCCCCTGGTGATCATTTCCCACGGCTATCCGGGCAACAGGTACCTCTTGAGCCACCTGGCGGAAAACCTGGCGAGCAAGGGCTACGTGGTGGCCTCCATCGACCACAAGGACAGCACCTACAACGACCAGGGCGCCTTCGGATCGACCTTGCTCAACAGACCCTTGGACATCCTCTTTGTCCTGGACTCCATGGCAAAGCTCAACGGGGATGACAAAGGCTCGGGTCTTAAAGGGCTTGTGGACGCCGACAGGACCGCCGTCGTCGGGTACTCCATGGGAGGATACGGAGTCGTGAACACCCTGGGCGGAGGATTCACCGCCGCCATCGTTAAGTCCTCCATGGCGCCGCCGAACATGGCCTTGGCCCGAAGGCAGGCGGGAAGCCCCGAGCTTGCGGCCAGCCTCGACCCGAGGATCAAGGCCGGGATCGCCATCGGACCCTGGGGCTGGAACATGGGCTTTTGGGACAAGGACGGCTTGGCGGGAATCAAGACCCCCATTTTCTTCATGGCGGGTTCGGCCGACGCCACCAGCGGATACTCGCCCGGAGTCCGGAACATCTTCGAAGCCGCCGTCAACGCCGACCGCTACCTCCTGACCTTTGAAAACGCGAGCCACAACGCTGCCGCCCCCATCCCGGCGCCCAAGGAAAGCTGGCCGGTCCCTGGATCCACGGTCTACAACGCGGGACATTACATGGACCCGGTCTGGGACACGGCGAGGATGAACAACATCGCCCAGCATTTCGCCACCGCCTTCCTAGGAAAATACCTGAGGAACGACGGCGAAATGGATTCATACCTGAATCTGGTGGAGTGGGGCAAGGAGGCGGTTTGGGCCCTGGACG
>JBFLXC010000062.1:0-14624 GCA_040757435.1 Spirochaetota bacterium
GCCTTGCCTTCCTTCGGTTAGAACTGCTTGGTCAGCAGGTGGAGGTCTACGAGCTTGGTTCCGAAGATCGCCCTGTCGATGTTTCCCACCCTGGGATGGGTTCCGAAGAGGACGTTCTCATACACCATGGGGAAGTAGGGCTTGTCGGTCATGAGCTGGGTCTGGACCTTCTCATAGGCTACCTTGCGCGCCGCCTGGTCCTGGGTGTAGCGGCCGGTGGCGATGTTGGCGTTGACGATGTCGTTGTTGTAGAGGGCGCCGTTCATGCCCGTGCCGATGGAGTCGCCGTTGTAGATGATGCAGGTGTAGTCAGGGTCTCCCGTGGGGGTGAACCAGCCGGTCACGACCATGTCGTAGCCGTCGCCGGTCTTGGACATCTGGATGATCTGGGCGTTGACCATGGGGATGACCTTGATGAGGTCCACGCCGAGGGTGGTCTTCACCTGGTCCTTGACGTTGTTGGCTATCTTCACGCGGTCGGTGATGTTGCCTACCACGAGGGTGATGGACTCGGGAACCAACTTGGCCTTGAACTCGGGGCTGATGGAGGCGAACTCGGCCTTGGCCTTGTCGCGGTTGAAGTACCAGGACTTATCGCTGAACTCGGCGAAGGGGGTTCCCGCGGGGGCGCCGGCGACGTGGCCTAGGAATCCGGGCTGCATCATCTGGTTGGCGGGAATGGCGTGGCCGTTGAAGAGGTCTACCTGGCGGATGAAGGGCACGGAGTTGATGGAATAGAAGATCGCCCTTCTGAGCTTGGTGGAATCGCTTTCGGTATAGACGCCGGAGAGGTCGAGCTTGCCGTTCTTCTTCTGGCCGACCAGGTCGGAGTTCATGTTGAACACGCCGTACCAGATGGTGAGTCCCGGCTTGGAGGTGATGTTGAGCCCCGCCTTTTCGATGCTCTTGGTGTCGAGCCTGGAAAGGTTGAAGGCCATGTCGACCTCGCCGGTGATGAGGACGTTGTTGACCTGGGGCTGCTCGGACATGGCGCGGAACTGGATGTTCTTGAAGGCCAGGGTCTTGGCGTCGCCCCACCAGGCGTCGTTGCGGGTCACGTTGACTTCCTGGGGATTGGGCCAGGAGACGAACTTGTAGGGGCCGGTACCGGTCACGACCTTGGTGCCGTAGTCGGCGCCGGCGGCTTCCACGGTTTCCTTGTCCTCTATGCCGGAGCAGTAGTGGGCCAGGATGTTGAGGGCCGGTCCGTAGGGGGAGGGAACCATGTACTTGGCCCTGTCCGCCCAGGAGGTGAGGGGGACCGTGGCGTCTTCGGAATTCTTGAGCCTTCCCCAGGTGATCTTCACGGTGTGGGAATCGACTTTCTCCACCGAGAGGATGGAGGAGAACATGGACTTGGAGGAGGACTTGGGGTGGTGCAGGATGCGGTTGAAGGAGAACACCACGTCGTCGGCGGTGAATTCGTTCCCGTTGTGGAATTTCACGCCCTTGCGGAGCTTGACGGTGTAGACCGAGCCGTCCTTGGAGACCAGGCCGTTCTCAACCGTGGGCACCACTTCGGCGAGCATGGGGTAGAACTTGTAGTCCGGGGTCATTCCCACCAGGGTCTCGTTGATCTCGCGCATGATCTGGGCTTCGTTCAAGGTGGTGTAGATGTTCGGATCCAGGGGCTGGGGTACCGCGGCGAGTACGAAGACCAGGGTTTCCGGGTCGCGGTTCCGCAACGCCGGTCCCTTCGCCTGGGCGAAGGCGCTCGCGCCCAGGACAAGGGCGACGAACAGGATGGCGATCGCTTTTTTCATGCCTATTTCCTCCATGGGATAAGGAAAATAATCAAGGCCGCTACGCAGCCTCACAGGACCCTTTTCAGTATGGCTCTTGGATGGTGATGTAGCCGTTCTCCTGCATTGTTATGGTTTCCCGCATGCTTTCGATGGACGTGTCCTTGGAGCAGAGGAAGAGCATGTGGACCAGTATGTTGAGGGTGCACAGGAGGCTGACGTAGGAATTGGCCAGGACCAGGGAATTGGTGGAGCACCTCACCACGGTCTCTGCCATGTGGTAGATGGGGCAGGCCGCCGAATCGGTGAAGAGGATGAGGCCCCCGCCCCTCTCCTTGGCCACCTTGGCCACGTGCCGCACCTCGTCGGAGTAGGGTGGGAAGGTCATGAGGAGCATGACGTCGTCCTTGCCGAAGAACTTGAGGGCAGGGGAATAGTCCGACACCGAACCCGTCACCACGGACATCTCCTTGTTCAAGGAGCCCGTGAAGGCGTATTCAAAGGCCTTGACGATGTGCGCCGTCGCGCCGAAGCCCGAGGCGAAGACCTTCCTGGAATGGTAGATCCGCGAGACTATCTTGAGGATGTCGTCTATCTTCATGGACTCCGAGGTGATGCGGAGATTGTTGATCTCGTTCTGGAAGAGCTTCTGGAGCCGCTTCTCCTCGGGCAGGACGTCCAGTTCCTGGATCGCCACCTTCTCGAAGGGGGAAAGGCGGTAGCGCATCTCCTCCTGGATTTCCCGCTTGAATTCCTGGTATCCGCTCAGCCCCAGGCTCTTGGCGAACCTCACAAGGGTGGCGTTGCTCACCCCTATGGTCTCGCTGATGTTGTAGATCGAAGTGAAGGCCACGGACTGCTCGTGGTCGAGGATGTAGGCCCCGATCTTCCGGAAGCTCGGGGGCATGTCGGGCAGCTTTTTCTTGATCTTTGCGAGAATCATGACGCCTTGCCTTTTGGAAACCTTGAAACCTGGGAGTCTCCGTGTTTCGAAACTATTGTTTCACGAGTCTTGCATGCCGAAACCCAGGTGTCAAGTGCGAATTTTCACTTTTTGGGGTCAGACCCCATTAGTTGGCCTCGCTTGCACGCCAACGCTTTCTCGCCTAGTATGGATACATAATTATTTATTTGGAGGATGCATTGAACCAGCGCCTAGACCGGTTTTTAAAACGTTCCATGCCTTGGAGCTTCCTCCCGCTCGCCCTTTCCATTGCCCTAGGCTCCTGCGCCACTGCCGGCGGCTTCCTACCATCCCCATATTCCTTGGCCCAGGGCTACCTGTCGAGCCAAGGCACCGCACCAAAAGCCGATTCTCTCCTCCTGGGCCAGAAAACAGGCACGCCAGACCTCTTCGCCCCCTTGGTTGAGCTGCCCAAACCTTCAACGTACATGTATGAGATAGCCTTTGAGCCCGACCCGTGGACCGGAAAGGAAGGGAACGCAAGGAAGGCGATCTCCGGGGAACCTGACAACAATCTTGCCGATAAGACCTTAGACGAAGGCCCAGGCATCGATCCCAAAGCGTTTTCTCTCGCACAAGGGGAAAAATACTCAGGAGCGCCTGAGAAAGCCCGGGAAATCGCCGCCCGCCGTTTCAGCCAAGCCTATCCAAGGCTGGATGCCCTGGATAGGGCGGAACTCCTGAGGTTGGCCGGACCCGCGTCCTCCATCGATGACTTCTCAGAAAATCCTCCCAAGGCCAAGCAGCTTTCGCTCCTCGTGGGATTCAGCATCGGCTACGGGAGTAAGCGGGACTTCTCCATTGCCTTCGCCGCCGCCCTCTTTGCCATGGACCCCAGGTCCTCCCGCGGAGCAGAAAACCTCGCCTCCGCCATCCTCGGCTTTGGCGATGTCCAATCCGATCTCCAAGCATTGCAGGAGTGTCGCGAAGATGCGAAGACCCTCTACGCTCTTGCCGTCGGACTATCCTTGGACTCCGCAGCCCAATCGCCTGGAACCTCCCCTCGCCCCGCCTATACCCCCGCCTCTCTATCCCCGCTTCTGAACCTGGGCAACCTCCTCCTGGACCATGGCCCATGGGAGGAAGCCAGGGAAATTTTCCTCGCGGCCCGAAGCCTGTCTCGCCGATCCTGGGAAGCGGCCCTAGGCCTTGCGGGCAGCTATTTCGCCCAAGGCAACAAGGCAAAAGCCGATAGCATCCTGCGGGATCCCCTCCTAGACCGCCCCGCCCTCTACGCCGCCGCGGCAAAATCCGAAGAGAGCCTGGAAAGAACCGAAAAGGCCGCCGGAATCCCTCTGGAATCGCCGGACCAGACCTACGAGGAAAGCTTGGCTACCCTTCAAGCCGAACCCATTCTCACCGCTGCGGAATTCATCGCCAGCCTCGATCAGGAAGAGCGGACCAAGCTGCGCCTATTCGTGGAAAATCTCCCCGTAAAGGGAAGCTTTATAGCTCCGCCCATAACCATGGTGGCACAATACTCCACCCTGAAAGCCATTTCCCAGCCTATGGGCATAGGGGCCCTGATGGATTTCTCGGAAGCCTTGGGCAGATACTCGATCAGGACAAGCGCCTCCATGGCCAAGGAACAGATCGCCATGGCGGAACGCATGGGAATGAAGATCGATCTCGGAGTGGATCTGGACGATGTGGCTGCCCATCCGGAAAAATACCAGGATTACAACCCCGACGTGCGCGTGTCTGGCCAGGAAAATGTCCACACATTCGCCTCGGACTTGGAAAAGGACGCCAAGAGAGCAGAAGCCGAACTCGCGACAGGAAAGACGGAAACCACTCTCAAGATGGCCGCCAAGGTCGACCCCGCCTTCGAAATATTGCGGATCAATCCAGCGGATTACGCGGATCCTTTCAACATCCTGATCCAGCGTCATAATTTTGCCGTATTCACCAGGAAAACCAATGCGTATCAGGGCTATCTCTTCTCGGCCAACAAAAGAGCCCATTTTGCGGTTGAAGACATCATCAAGCGCGCGGCCTGGAAGTTGGGCGAACTGGAAAAAGCCATGGACGATGAGCTAGAGGCCTTCGACTTAAAAAAACAGGCGGCGGAAAAGAGCGGCCAGAACACCAATACGGCGGAATGGAAGCTCAAGGAACACGGAATCCATAAAAAATATTTCACCGAAATGAACTCTGTAGCCGAAGTAGCCTGGAACCAGGCTACTTCCGTCGCATCCGTCAATTACCTGCGAAAAATCAAGCCCCAAGCCGAAGCCTACTACTACGATGTCCTAAGGCACCTAGCCTTGATCTCCGATCCCGAAGTCCGGTCCAGGAAGGAGCAAGCCTTCAAGGCATCCATCGACCAAGCCGTGCACTGGGGCTTGTGCACAGTCCTCACAGCCTTCGGATCCCTAAGGTATTCCGACGAATGGGACTGCGATTGCGACATCAAGGCCCTTACCGCCCAGCGGGAAGAGGAGCGCAAGGCCTTGGAGCATGAGGAAAACCAAAGGATAGAGCGTTCCATGGCGGCCAAGAAGCGCTTCGAATCCGGTGAGATCCCCGATTCCTCTCCCTTGTTCAAGAAGCTGGATGCCTATGGCACGGACCTGGACATTCCATTTATCCCCTTCCTCTCGGGCAGGATATCCTGCGCCAAGACTGTGGTAAGGCTGGATTTCAAACTGCCCTTGGCGGGCTCTCCGTCCTTCTCCGGCGGCTGGGCGGAATCGGCCTTCACCGGAGCCACCACGTATTCCGGCGGAGTATCCGTCAGCCTCAGCGCCGACACAAGGCTGGGCCAGGCGAGCGCCGCCTTGAGCACGAAGCTCAGCATTGATGTCGACGGCCGAGGGGTTGTATCCGACTACTCCGTGACGGGAGGAGCGAAGGTTGGGCTCTCAGGAAAGGCCGGGGAGCTTTCTGTGGGCGGCGAAGCCACGGTGGGCGCCGATGGCTCCGTGGTTTCGGATTTTTCCGCCTCAGCCCAGACGAGCCTAAAGACTGCCTTTGGCGATGGAACAGTGGGCTTTGAAGCCAGCACCCAACGGGGCAGCAGCGTCACCGCCAAGCTAGAGCAGTCCCTGGCACCAATGCAGGAACTCCTGGACAAGGGCTCCGAAGCCTACTTCGACGAGGCGGGTGATCGCGATGCGGCGGAACATTCCCCCACCAAGGATTTACTTAAAAAGGAGCTCTGGTCCGGCTCCTACGCCTTTTAGTCAACTCCAGGGGTCAGACCCCATTCGTTGACCGCCCGGCTACTTCAGCATCAGCTTGATGATTTCAACATCGGTGGGCTTCATACCCACGGAGCCTACGATCCCCACGTTGCGGATGGTCTGCTCCACGTCGGCGCCCACCAAGCCTTCCCCTTCGCCGAAGCTCTTGCCTTCCTCCATCCCGATCTCGTGGGCCATCATGGCAGCCTCAAGGGCCGTGGCTATCTTGGCGGCGCAGGAAGCCTTGGCCCCATCGCAGAGGATGCCGTCCGCCGTGGCGATGGCGTTGATGATCGTGGCCGAAACCTGGCCATAGCTTCCGCCCTTCAGCCAGGCTATCGCCGCCGCGCTTCCCACCGCGGCGCTCACCGCCCCGCAGTACGCGGAAAGCTTGCCTATGTACTCCTTCTGCTCCAGGGACACAAGATTGGAGATGATGACCGCCCGGATCAGCCGATCCTCGTCTGAGCCAAGTTCCTCGGCGTACTCCACCACCGGCAGTGTCACCGTGATGCCCTGGTTGCCCGACCCCGAATTGATCATCACCGGCAGTGCGCAGCCGCCCATGCGGGCGTCGCTGCCCGCCGCCGCCTTCGCCCTGGCCCTGACCCGCACGTCGCTTCCCCCGTACTTGAGCAGGTTCTTTCCCACCGAAACCCCATAGTTCCCTGAAAGCCCCTCCTCGGCGATAGCCGAGTTCATCGCGATCTGCTGGCGGATCAGGGAGCCTATCCCATCCAAGTCAACCGTTTCGGCGAACTCCAGGATGTCCTTCACGTTTAGGAGCCCGTATGCTTCCCTGGCCGCGCCGACGCCACCGGGGTTTCCACCCTTCTCCTCGAAGACCGCGATCCCATCCTTTTCGATCCGAGAGATCCCCGTATGGCTGTGTTCCACCACCACACGGGCGCTCCGACCGCCCGCCCGGACCTGGACATCGATGAACAAGCCCTCTATGCCCTGTGCCAGTTCCTGCGCGCAAAAACCGGCGGACCTAAGGCGCCTCACCTCGGCTATATCCTCCCCAGTCAGCGAAGCCAGGACCTCCAGCTTGGCCGAAGCCTTGCCGGATACGATTCCCGCGATTGCCGCGGTGTCGATCCCCTTCATGCCGCCCGTGTTGGGAACCGTGACCCCCTTCACGTTCTTCACGATATTGGCGCTGCAACGGACCAAGGCTCCCTCGGGCATGGAGCCCAGGACTTCCCTCGCCTTGGCCGCCGCGTAGGCTACGGCGATGGGCTCAGTGCAACCCATGGCGGGAACGAGCTCGTCCTTCAGAATGGCGATGTACGCCTTCGCAGTGGCTTCAAGCATCTTCGGTACTCTCCATATCGAATCGATGATATACTGGGTGCAAGGATTATGTAATATCGCCCAGAAAGGAGGCAGGTCGTGAAGGTCGTCAAAACAATTCTCATCTTGGCCCTCGTCATAGCCTCGGTCCTTTTCGCCGCGCAAAACACCGAAACCGTCACCGTGACCTTCATATCCTGGTCGATCTCAGGCTCCCTCTCCCTCATCCTTGTGATCGCCCTCATCCTGGGATTCATCGTCGGAACCCTCCTCATGGCTCCCTCGGTGATGAGGAAGAAATTCCAATCCTTCGGCCTGAGGCGAAAAGTCTCGAAGCTTGAGCGCGAAAAGGACAAGCTGGGCCGCAAGATCGAAAAAGCCGAGTCCGCGGCATCCACCTCCAATTCGGCGCCCACACCCACCGCGGTTCAGGAAAGCCAACCCCCGGCCGACAATCCCGCCGCGGACAAGGAAATCGTGGCGGAGCCCGACTTCACCCCTCCCGCCACCTGCAGACCGCGGTGGTTCAGGGATCCGGACTCCCCCTTCAAGCGCAAATAGGATCCGACGGTCCCGCTTCCGCGGCGCCGCCGAAACAACCTAGGTATCCCAGCCCATGGCCTCCTTGAAGCCGCGCAGGTTGTCCCTGCTCACCTCCACCGCCTCACCTCCCTCCACCTCAACCTTGAATTGGGAACTCCCCCAGGGAACGATTCGCTTGACCCTGTTCTTGTTGACCAAGGCGTTGCGGTGGACCCGGATGAAGACCGAAGGATCGAGCCTTTCCTCCAGCCGTTTGAGGGAGGAGCCATAGGCGTACTTGATCCCCTCGGCGTAGACGAACACCAGCCCTCCCTCGGCGCGCACGCAGGCGATGTCCGATACCTTGAGCACCATGTACTCGAACATCGTGCGGATGGTGAGCCGATCCGCGTAACCCTCTGGAGCCCTGCCCTCGCCGCGCCGGGGCGCCGAAAGATCCTCGGCCAGCTCCTTGGCCCGCGCCACATCCCCGCCCCGGCGCTGGGAGGCGAACCTCTGCACCGATTCCCGCACCCGAGGCTTCATGGCGGGCTTCAGTATGTAGTCGAAGGCATGGAGCTCGAAAGCCTTGATCGCGTAGCTGTCGAAGGCGGTGACGAAGATGATCCCCGTGCCCTCAGGCAGGGCGGCGGCTGCCTGGATCCCACTCATCCCCGGCATCTGGACATCAAGGAGGACCAAATCGGGGCGCAAAACCTCGGCGGCCTCTATGGCCTGGAGGCCGTTTTCCGCCTCCCCCGCGATTTCGATTCCCTCCATCCCCTTCAGGTACGACTTAAGAAGCTCCCGGGCCGGCCTCTCGTCGTCCGCCACCAGCAGCCGGATCATCTTTCCGCCTCCTTTTCCGCATAGATCCTCATCTCCACCGCCAGGCCCTGGGGCTGGTTCCGCGTAAATGCCAAATCCTCCCCGTACAGGGAGGCCAGCCGTCGGCGCACGTTCCGGATCCCCGTTCCCGATGCGCCGTCGAGAAGGCTGGGATCGAAGCGGGAGGAACCGTAATCCGTGACACGCACGACAACTCCTCCATCCTCCGCCCTGCGCGCCGAGACGACCACGTAGGCCCTGCCTTCCGAATCCTTGCCGTGGCGCACCGCGTTTTCCACGATCGGCTGGATGAGGAAGGGAGGAATGGGAAAGTCCAGGACCTCAAGGGGCAGGTCCAGGGAGAAGCTCAAGGCATCGCCGAACCGCAGCTTTTCGATCTCCAAGTAGGACCGAAGGTACTCGATCTCCTTCGCAAGGGGAATACTCCTGACCTCCGAGGCGTCGAGGCTGTAGCGGAACAGGGAGGAAAGCTTGCCCACCGTGGCTATGGCCGCGTCCTTGTCCGTTTCTATCAGGTGCACGATCGTATTCAGGGTGTTGAAGAAAAAATGGGGATTGATCTGCATCCCCAGCAGCTTCAGCTCCATGGCCGCCAGTTCGTCACGCGGCGGGATCGAGCCATCGGCCTGCCTCGGCCCCTTGGCGGGCCTTTGCCTCGGCGGGGCCTTGCGGAATTTCAGGGCGAAGTTCTTCACCGGATCCCCCCTCCTTTGTCCATTCTTCGGGATGTCTATGGTAAGCATTGAAAACGGCGAGAGAAACACCTGGCGCTCCACAGGGTTCCCCTTCAAGAGGGAGCCCGCCGCCAGGACCGAAGCCTCCACGATGAGGAGCATGAGAAGGGCCATCCCCACGGCCTTGGCGAAAAGCCCTTCTTCCATATAGTAGGCCACATACACCGCCATGGTCCTCCAGCCCGGAGGATAAAGCACCAAGGTCGATGCAAGCTCGGTGATGGTGGCGAACACGCTCACCACCGCCGCCACAGCCAAGAAGGGCCTGGCCCTGGGAAGCAGGACCGTGAAGAAGCTTGCGGCGCGGGAAGCCCCGAGGCTGCGGGCGCTCTCATCATGGGATACCGCCGAAGGATTGAAGGCCGATTGCAGGATGATGACTATGAAGGGGACGCTCCGCACCGCAAGGACGACCACCAGGACAAAGAGCTGCAGGACCGTCGTGTTGTCTCTGCGAGGAACCAGCTTCAGCGCCTCGAGATAGCCGAATCCGAAGATTACCCCGGGGATGATGGCCGGCGAGAGCACAAGTCCTGGAAGAAGTATCCCCCTCTTCTTCTCCTTGAGCCAGTCGGCCACGAAGATGGCGATCCCGATGGCCAAGGGAGCAGCCAGTCCCGCAAGGAGCACGCTGGATCCGAGGGGCTTAAGCTCCAAGGCTTGGAGGGCGTGGGTCTCCGGCACCTTGAACCGGCCGGCGAAGACGCGCAGGTAGGGAATCACAAGCCCCAGGGAGAGAAGCGCCACGTAGGCCGTGGCCGGAAGGCGGATTCTTAACCTTCGGTCCGGCGCGGCCACGGGGCCAGCGCTCCTGCGGGTGGCGAGGCCCTTGTCCAGCTCCGCCACGAAAAGAAGCAGGGCGAAGAAGAGCAGGGAAGCCCAGAGCCCGAACAGGGCAGGCACCCGCTTGTCTCCCCAGTTGGAGATGAAATTCACGTACATTTCCAGGGAGAAGACCTTGTAGCCGCCCCCCAGGATGAGGGGCGCCCCCAGGTCCCCCAGGGAAAAAAGAAGGGTCATGGTCGTGGCTGCCAGGATGTGGGGAAGGATGTAGGGCAAGAGCAGCCTCGCCGTCGTGGACGCCCTTCCCGCCCCCAGGGAATAGGACTGCTCCTCTATGTCCCGGGGCACGGTCATGAGGCCCGCGGAAACCAGGAGTATGGTGTAGGGAAGGGCGTGGAAAAGCTGGGACACCGCCAGTCCCGCGAAGCCGTAGGGCGAAAGGGGAGCCAAGCCCAAGGCCCTGGCCAGGGCTGCCGCGGGGCCCGAGCGGTCGAAGAGCTCCCGCACCGCTATGGCGGTTACCAAGGAGGGGGCGGCCAGGGGCAGGGCCAGAAGGAAAAGCCAGAGCCTCCTAAGTGGTATCGCCGCCCGGGAGAGGGCCAGGGCGGCGAGCAGGCCCAGTCCCAAGGCAAGGAGTATCACCGCTCCCGCCAGGGCGAGGCTGTTCCAGGTAACCTTGAGCGTGTAGTAGCCGAAGCCCTTGGGCAGGGAGAACAGGCCGTCTTTCGGCGAGGCCGCCACCGTGGCGGCGGCCTCGCCCACGATGAAGGCGATGGGCAGGAGGGCCGCGGCGAGGAAGAGGAGGACTATCGTCCTTTCGGCCAGGGAAAACCAGCGGTCCTTCATATCCGCCAGTATAGCATGACCTTATTCCAAGCCCCGGATCCCCGTGCCCAGGATGATGTCCCTTGGATCGATCACGCAGCGCACCTTGTCGCCCACGGAGAAGCGGCGCCGGTGGGCCTCGGTGGAGAGGTGGTAGTGCTCGAAGTCCAGGTCGATAGAGTCGGCGATCCTTACCTCCCCCTTGGTGAAGTTCCCCAGATATTCCACATAACCCACCGTCGCCAAGCCGGAGTTGCCCGCAGCCGCGCCGCCCGAGACTGGGGAATCCTTTCCTTCCTGCTCCGCCGGCTCAAGGCGGATGAACTGGGGCCGTATGGAAAGCCAAAGGTCCTCCCCGGGGCCGGGCTGCATGGGTCCCTTGCCCCCGCCATTTCCGCCTGGGACGGCCACATCGAAGCCGATGCCCTGGACCAGGACCCTCAGGGTGCCCTCGGCTCCCGCCGCCCCGCCGCCTTCGGCGGCCTTAACGCCGCCTTCGGCGGCCTTGCCGTACAGGATGTTGCTCCTGCCTATGAAGCTGGCCACGAAATCGTTGGCCGGCGAGGCGTAGATGTCCCTGGGGGCGCCGCCCTGCATGAGCTCGCCGTTGCGCATGACGAAGATCTTGTCCGCGATGGAGAGGGCTTCCTCCTGGTCGTGGGTCACGAAGACCGCGGTGATACCCAGCCTCTGCTGGATCTTCCGAATCTCCTTGCGGATCCTCAGCCTCAAGGCCGCGTCCAGGTTGGAAAGAGGCTCATCCAGCAGAAGGACGTCCGGCTTGGTGATCAAAGCCCTGGCCAGGGCCACGCGCTGCTGCTGGCCGCCGGAAAGCTGGCTGGGCATGCGCTTCTCGTAGCCCACGAGCCCCACCAGGGCCAGGTATTCCATCACCTCTTTGTATATCTCGTTCTTAGGCATTTTTTTGATCGTCAGACCGTAGGCCACGTTGTCGAAGACAGACATGGTGGGAAAGATCGCGTAGTCCTGGAACACGATGCCGATGTTCCTGTTCTGGGGCGGCACTTGGTTGATGCGCCGGTCCTTCAGGTACATGTCCCCCGAGGTCGGAGTCTCGAAGCCTGCGATCATGCGCAGAAGGGTGGTCTTGCCGCAGCCCGAAGGCCCCAGGAGGGCCACCATCTCCCCCTTCTCTATCTCCAGGGAAAGATCGTCCACCGCCGCCACGGCGCCGAATTTCTTGGTCAGGTGCTCGATGCGTATGTCAACCATGTTTCAGGCTCTCCTTCTTGGACAGATAGTTCGAGGCCGCCGTGCCGATCCCCACCAGGATTATCAGCAGCACCGCCATCGCCGAGGCCTGGGCGATGAAGCCCTCGCCCACATAATAGGCCACGTAGAGCGACATGTTCCGCCAGCCGGGCGGGTAGATCATAAGCGAGGAAGCCAGCTCGGTCACCACCTTCACCATGCCGATCACGATGGCCGAGAAGACAGCCACCCGGATCTGGGGGAAGATGACGGAGAAGAAGGCCTTCAGCTCCGAGGCCCCCAGGCTCAAGGCCGCCTCCTCCTGCCCCGGATCGATCTTCGCGAAACCCGCCTCGATGGGCTTGAGGACGATGGGGAGCCTTCGGATCGAAATGGCGGCTATGAGGAGGAGGACTGACCCGGAAAGGGAGAATCCCAGGATCTTCAAGGTGGAAAAGCTCTGGATGAGGCT
This sequence comes from Spirochaetota bacterium, assembly GCA_040757435.1. Taxonomy (GTDB): domain Bacteria; phylum Spirochaetota; class Spirochaetia; order Treponematales; family Rectinemataceae; genus VKGY01. Next base: position 12,585 of record JBFLXC010000062.1, read on the forward strand.
CACGCCGATGACGACCCCGGGAAGGATGAAGGGGAGGAGGGTGAGGTAGCTCAGCCAGCGCAGCCGCGCCCTTGTTTTGTACATCTCCCCGAAGACGATGCCCAGGAGGACGATTATGGGCGTCACCGTCCCCAGGAGGATCAAGGTCTTGAGGATCGTCCCCCCTTCCGAGAGGACCTTCTCATAATGCCCCAGGGTGAAGGCCGCGGGCAGCCAGGTGTTGTTCCAGCGCACCGCGAAGGACTGCACCAGGATCGCGACATAAGGCAGGAGAAGGAGTACCGTTACCAGGGCTATGAAGACCGTGCCCGCGATCCTCGCCTTGGGGATGTCGTACTCCATGATCCCCACCTTGAACTTGTGCCGCACGCTGGTGAGCCGCATAAGCTTGTTCACCCCCACCATGAGCAGGCAGGACAGGAGGATGAGCCAGGATGAGAAGATCAGCGGTATCCTGTCGTCCCCCAGGTAGGAGACGAAGTTCGAATAGATCTCCATGGAGATCACCTTGTACCGCCCGCCTATGATCAAGGGGCCGCCTATGTCCCCTATTGAGGTGAGGAAGACCATGACCGAAGCCATGAGGATATGGGGCAGGATGTAGGGGATGACGATCCTGGCCTGGGTTTTCAGGACCCCCGTTCCCATGGACTGTGCGGCCTCCTCGATGTGCCGGGGCACCGTCCTCAAGCCCCCCGCTATGACCAGGAGGGAGTAGGGGATGGTGTGGAGGGTCTGGGTTATGACGAGGCCCAAAAGGCCGTAGATTTGCGGGAATTGGATGCCTACGAGCTTCAGGACCTTGGTCAGGACTCCCGTCCTTCCCAGGAGGATGATCACCGAAAAGCTCGAGATGAAGGCCGGCGTGATGAGGGGGATGGTCAGAAAGCCGAGCCAGGCTCCCTGGGCCCGCACCTTGAACTTCACCAGGAGCAGCGCCAAGGGAAGGGAGACCAGGATGCTGAAGAAGGTTGTCAGGAAGGCCAGCCAGAAGGTGTTGGCCGTGACCTTCAGCATGTAGGGGAAGAAGCTGGGGGGAAGGGGACGTTCGGTCTCGAAGAACACCGAAACGGACGAGACGATGAGATTTATGATCGGGTAGGCCAGGAAAAGCCCCACGAAGGCTATGGCCGCCCCATAGATAAGGCTGATTTCCAGGGGAATCTTGCCAAGTTTTCCCTGTTCGGACATGGATGCTCCTAAGGTTGGTCCTCTAAAGGGAAGCCGGCGGTTCCCGCCGGCTTCGGATTAGCCGAAAACGCGCTTACTTCAGGCGGATGTACTCGCCGAACTTATCCTGGATCTCCTTGTTAGCCCTCTCCTCATAGGAGGAATCCGGCAGGAGGATGGTCTTGATCTTGGAGCTCACCGATTCCAGGGAAGCGGGGGAGCTGGCGGGGATGACTCCCTTCTTCACGGGAATGTAGAGGTAATCGGCGCCGAACTTCTGCATCTGGTCCGAGAGGATGAATTCAATGAACTTCTTGGCCAGGTTGGGATGCCGAGCTCCGGCCACGATGCCCATGGCGTTGTCCGCCACCTGGGCTCCGTCCTCGGGGAAGATGAAATCCACGGGGTTTCCGTTCTTCCTGGATACCAGCGCGGGGCGGGAGAGGCCGATGGTGAAGGCGAACTCGCCCTTCTCGGTGAGGGTGTAGATGCTGGAAGAGGAGTTGGAGTAGTAGGGCACGTTCTTGTTGATGGCGTCCCACACCTGCCATACCTGGTTCCCGTACATCTGGTAGGTGGCCATGATGTTCGTCACCGCCGTGGAGGACTTCAAGGGGTTGGCGGACATGACGAAGCCCTTGTAGACCGGGTTCCCCAGGTCCTTGAAATTCTTGGGCAAGGGGAATTTCTTTTCCTTCACCACTTCCTCGTTGTACATGATGCCCGTGAACATGAGGTTGAACACGTGGTAGTAGTTCTCGCTGTCCGAGAGGGCCAGCTTGCTTGTGCCGATGTCGATGCTGGGCTGGAAATTGGGCACGCTTGGGGCGTAGGGCTGGAGGAGCCCCTTCTTCTTGGCGAAGAGGTAGT
>JBFLXC010000063.1:0-13659 GCA_040757435.1 Spirochaetota bacterium
GGTGGACAGGGAACTCGCCGAAGTCTTGGAGCGAAGGGAGTTCTCCTCCCCCGGAGACTGGCTCTCCCTCCTCCCCCCGGGAGGCCCCTGGGATTCCTCCAGCCTCGGCGAAGCCCTTGGCATAGCCCCGGCCTCGGCGCGGAAGATCCTCTATTGCTTCGCCAAGGCAGGCATCCTGAGGGAATCGGGAAAGACGGGAAGGAAAAAGACTTATTCCCCCGCGTAGGGGAGCGGATTGGGCCGGAGTTCCGCCTGGGACCGTGGCGCTTCCTTAGACCTTGGGCGGGGGCAGGAGCCTGTCGTCCCAGGCGTCGGAGGCGTAGACGGACTCCAGGGGCTTTCTGCTCCGTGGGGCGCTCTCCGCGGCCAAATGCTTTTCGTTGAGCCCATCGGCGGAGCCTGGATAGGCAAGGATCATGAGGATTTCCAGGGTGACGGACTCGGGAATTCCCAGGACCTGCTTGGCCAGGCCGGCGTTGAAGCCCACGATGGGGTGGACGTGGAGCCCCTCCTGCACAGCCTGGAGCTGGTAGTTCATGGCCGCCATGCCCAGCTCGAACCAGGCGAGCTCCCTCCCTTGGTCCATCTTCATGGACCAGTCGGCGCTGGCGCAGAAGGCGGTGATGGCCGGAGCCTTCCTGGCCCAGTAGTTGCCCTGGGAAAGGCATTTCCTGAGTTCCTCAAGGCGGGCGGGTTCCGTCACGGTGACCATCCGCCAGGGTTGGTTGTTGGCGCTGGAGGGAGCGAGATGGGCGGCCATGGCGAGGCGGTCAAGGATGTCCAGGCCGATCGGCTTCTCGCTCAAGGCCCTGTAGGCCCTTCGTTCCTCGATGTTCGATAGGATATCCATCCCGCTTCCTCCTGCGCGACTATGCTTTGGGGATATTATAGGTCGGGATTGGTGATCAGGATATCCCTTACCTGGGCCACCAGGTCGTCCGTCGCCTTGCAGAACTGGCGCAGGGTCCGCTTTGTGGGGGCGAAGTCGTCGAATTCCGCGCATGACCAGCCCTCGGAGGAATAGGCCCAGCGGAAGTCGGCGAACTTGCGGCTGAGCTCCTCCACGATCTCGGGAGCCACGGGGGTGTCGATCCTGTTCCTAACCTCGATGTCGGAGACATTGTAGCGCTTCTGCCACTCATAGGGCGGGGAAATGACGAGGTCTCCGCCGATGAACTCGCTCCAATGCAGGTGGTTGCGGAAGGCGGCGCTCAACAGCCTAAGGCGGTATCCCCTTTCCTTGTAGATCTTGTAGGCCTTCTTCATGACGGCCACGCCAGCCCATTCGAAGATCCAGGGATTGGCGATGATGTTCTGCTTTTCCGACGCAGCCTTGAGCCAATCGTCAAGGCGCCCCACCATGATGGTGCAGACAGGGCCCATGGAGGCTATGTCCAGGCCCTGGGCTTCCCTGCGCTTGAGACCCCTCTCCACCGCCTCCGCCACCGCCAGGGCCTGGGGCAGGGAGAAACTCACCGTGGCGTTGATGCTCACGCCGCGTGCCGTGGCCTCTTCCATGGCCTCTATGCCCGCGGCGGTGGCGGGGATCTTCACGATCATATTGGGGGCCAGGGAGGAAAAATGCACAGCCTGGTCCACCATGGCCTGGGCGTTGCGGTAGAACTTGGGATTGGTCTGGATGGAGAGGCGGCCGTTCCTTCCCTTGTAGCGCTGGAAGGCGGGAAGAAGGAGCTCGGCTGCCTTCTTGGACATCTCCTCGACCAGGAGCCAGGCAAGGGTTTCCTCGTCCGCCGTGGGGTTTTCCTTGATCATCTGGGGGATCCTGTCCTTCCACAGGGCCCATTCCTTCTTGAGCACGGAAAGGACGATCACCGGGTTGCAGGTCGCTCCCACGGTGCCGTTCGTCTCTATGGAGCTGGATAGCTCGCCTATGGCGCAGGAATCGTTCCAAAGCGCGCTGGGGGTCGTCATCGACATTTCATGGAGCCGACTCTTGAATTCCGCTGTGCCCATATCTCCTCCAAATTACCCATTTTGGGACCGGTTACAAATTCCGCTTCCATTATACCCGAGCTTCCCGAATCCCACAATGGGGAGAAAAACGCGACCCCCGGGCCGGCCGGGGGTCGCGGTGGATTTGGCGCTTGGCGGTTGGAGTCAACCTGGGGTCTGACCCCACTAGTTGAAGCTGGCTTTGTAGGAGGCGAGCGCGGCCTGGGCTTGGGAATCCGACAGGGGGCAAAGGGGCGGCCTCGTGAGGCGCCAGGGGGCGTGGCCCGTCTGGCCGGCCTTTATGGCCTTGAGCGCTGGGATGAGAGGCCAGTCCTTGATGGATAGCCTGTGCCTGTCCAGGGCTGCCTGCCTCGAGGAGGCTTCGGGTTCCTTCCAGCTGTCGTGGAAGGCGCGGATCTGGGGGGCGATGACGTTCGCCATGGCGGAGATCGCGCCCACGCCTCCTCCCTGGAGATTGGCTAGGAGGAGCTTCTCCGTGCCCGCCCAGATGTCGAAGCCAGGGAAGGCCTTGAGGGCCGCGAGGTGGAATTCCACGTCGCCCGAGGAATCCTTCATGCCCACCACGGTGCCGGGATAGGCCTTCAAAAGGCGCTCGATGAGGCCGAGGCCGAAGCCCACCACCGCGACGGGGGGGATGTGGTAGAGATATACCTTGAGGTTCGCGTCCCCCACCTTTTCGATGAGCTGGGCCACGGAGCGGAAGAGCCCTTCCTCAGGGACGCCCTTGTAGTAGAAGGGGGGAAGGAGAAGGACGCCGGCGCATTTCCTCGCCGCCGCCTGGGCGCTCAGGCGGACTGTGTCGGGAAGGGCGCAGGTGCCCGTGCCTACGACCAGGGATTGGGCGGGAACGCCCTCTTCAAGGGCCCGGTCGAGCATCTCCATGCGCTCTTCGATTCCCAGGGAATTGGCCTCCGAGGTGGTGCCGAAGGGCGCGAGGCCGGTGCAGCCTTCCGAAAGGAGCTCCTTGCAGAGGGCTATCCAGCGGGGCACGTCGGGATTAAGCGCCTCGTCCATGGGGGTGAGGACCGGGGCCATGACGCCCTTGAGCCAAGTGTGTTCCATGATTACTCCTCGTCGTAGTAGTTGGCCAGATTCAGCTTCTGGATCAGCGTGTCGAACTCGATCTTCCTGCCTTCCAGCTCCTGGACCGAAAGGTCGATCCGGGCTATCACCAGATCCTCCTCGGTGGCGTAGCCTCCATTATAAAGCCTTTCCAGGAGGAGGACATCCTCCTCGGCGTCCTCGATGTCCAGGTCGTTGAGCTTTCTGTCCAGCTCCAGGGTTTCCAATAGTCCCTGGAGCCTGGCGACGCCGCTTACCAGGCTGTCCCGGGCTTCCCGGACCTTCATGGCCAGGATGGCGGGATTCTGCTCCCTCCTTAGGACGCTCAAGGAGGCCTTGCCGTTGTCCAGGGGAGCGTAGGCGAAGGAAAAGGCCAAGGCCCAGTCCAGGCTCCCGTCGTCCCTGTCATAGGAAAGGGTGGCTGAGAGGCTGGGGTTGGGGAGGTAGGGGAGGAAGCTGAGCTTCTTCCTCCGCTCCGCGGCGGCCAGGGCGAGTTCCAGGGACCGTATCTTCGCCGAAGACTCGGGCGGCCTGGAGGCCAGGGCGGAAAACCAGGCCTCTTGGAGCCTCAAGACCTCGCGGTGGAGGGACTCGGCCTCCGCGAGGATCTCCTTGTCCAAGGAGGCAAGGGCGTTGCGGGCGGAGAGGACGGATTTCCTCGCCCCCAGGATGCGCCGCTCAAGTTCCCTTTGGAGGATGGAGTTGACCGTGGCGTCCCGCACCTTCTGCAGGACCTTGAGGTTTTCCTGGTTGGCGGAAAGGAGGCTCGAGTAGTAGGCAGCGTTGAGGATCTCCGTGGCGAGGCTGATCCTTACCCCGTCTTCCGCGGCCTTGAGCGCCGCCTTGGCGGCGAGGAGGGAGGACTCGGCGTCCAGGCGTTCCGCCTGGGTCTCCTCGAAGAGGCTCCGGCTTAAGGTGAGGCTGGGGTCCCCAGCGACCAGGCCCGAGGCGGTGACCCGGAAGGGGTTTCTCAGGGAGATGTCCGCCCCCAGGACATTCTGGAATCCTATGGCCGGCGCTATGGTGCCCGAGACCGTCCCGTCCGATCCTAGGCTCAAGGGAGCCGAGGAACTTGTTGAGATCGACAGGGTGGGCACGTAAGGCTTGGCGATCTGGTTGTACGCCGCCTCAGCCCCCTTGAGGGCGAGCTTCGCCTCCAGGTAGGCCGAGGAGGCGGCCAGGCGCTTCTGGTACAGGGCTTCCCAGCCTTGCCCCCAGGCGGAGCCCAAGGCCAGGCAGGCGAGGATCGCGGTAAGGATTCTCCTCATCTCAGATCCCCAGGGGATTTTCTCCCGTCGCGCTCAGGTAGGAGCCGATGGACTTGATGTAGTTCTTCTGCACGGTGAGGAGGTTCTTCCTCGCCGCGAGCACTGCCATGGCGCGCAGGTTCTTGTCGTTCAGGGAGATCATGCCCCGCTCGAACTGCTTGAGGGCGTCCTGGTAGGCCGCCTCCTTCAAGGCGTGCTCGTCCTTGCGGATCTGGAGGAGGGAAGCCTGGTTCCTCAAGGTCGAGACAGCGCTTTCGAAGGCCCGCTTGGCGTCGCTTTCCGCCCCGGCCAGGGATACCTTCGCCCTTACGTTTTCCGTCTCCTGGATGCGCCTGTCGTACACCGAGGCGTTGGTCGCCAGGGAGGCTGTCTTCAGGGCGGCGATCTTCTCGCTGGTCCTGGCCCTCTCCAAGGCCGTGTTGTTCGCTATCCAGAGCTCCGCCGAGCCGCCGGGACTGAAGGCCGGTACCTCGGGGAGGAGCTCGGCCTTCCATTCCAGCCCCGTGACGAGGCGGAAATTGTCCTTGGCGTCAGCCAAGGTCCAGGCGGCGAGCTCATAGTTCGTGGAGGTTGTCTTGAAGGCTATGTCGATCTCCTTGAAGACTTCTTCGGAGATGAGGCCGTTCTTGAACCTCGAATCGGCGAATTTCCTGTCCTCCTTGGCGTTTTCCAAGGCCAGGGACACGGAGGCGACGTCCGCCTCGGCGGTTGCGGCGGCGAAGGCTGCGTCTATGACTTCGTTGTAGAAGCCAAGGACCGAGATCCTGTAGGCCGCCACGGAGCCCAGGTAGGCGAATTGGGCGTTGAGCCTGTCCAGCTCAACCTTGGCTTCGATCTCGCCCTTGGTCTTCTTGAGCTGGGCTATGTCCAGGTCGATCTTGTACAGCGAGTATTCCTGGCTGGATTGGGTGGCGGCGCCGAACAGCTCGCCCAGAGTGCCCGCGGACGCGGCGCCAGCCGCCAAGGCGAAGACGGCTGCGAGGGCCAAGGCCTTGGACAACCTGAATTTTTTCATAACGTACTCCTTTCGTCGAGCAAATGCACTTCGTACTGGACCAGTTTTATGCCTTCCTTCGGAAAGGCGGACTTCACTTCCTTCACGGCCTCGCGGATGAGGGCCGACTCTTCCCCGCTTGCGTAGATGATGTAGAGGACGTTCATCTCGGGCCAGATTGCCGTGCCATGCCGGATGCCCGATCCCCCCTTCCCCTTCACTTCCTCGACGATGGAATACGACAGGTCGGGAAGCCTCTTGCCCAGGCTCTCCACGATGTCCTCCTCCACGGAGCGGTTCGCGTAGATTTCGGTGCGTATCATTGGGCGGCCTCCTGGTACATCCTCTCCAAATCCCGCTTTTTCTTGAGGTTCTTCTGCTCATGCCGGCTGTTGAAGACATGGTAGAGCACGGGGGTGAGGAAGAGGGTCATGAGGGAGCTCACCAATAGGCCTCCGAACAGGGTCTTGGCTATGGGCTGGATGCTTTCCGTCCCCTTCCCCGGGAAAAGGGCCAGGGGCATGATGCCCAGCAGGGTGGTCAGGGTCGACATCTGGATCGGCCTGAGGCGCCGACGCCCCGCCTCGGCGCAAGCCTCGAAGAGGGGAAGGCCCCGGGCCCTTAGGGTATTTGTGTAGTCCACAAGGACGATGCCGTTGTTCACCACCACCCCCGCCAAGGCTATGACGCCTATCATGGAGAAGAGGGAGAAGCTGTCCCCGGTGATCTTGTAGATCCAGACAACCCCTATGAACATGAGGGGTATGGAGAAGAAGATGATGAGGGGGTCCAGGAAGGATTCGAACTGGCTCGCCATCACGCCGTAGACCAGGAAGACCGCCACGGCGATGATGAGGATGAAGACGGGCAGATAGGTTTCCACATCCGCGCTTTCGCCTCCCACTGATACGGTGACGTGTTCTCGGGGAATGTAGTTCTCATCCAGGACCTTCTTGACCACCTGGGCCATCTCGGTGGAGGTGAGGCGGGAGGTGGCGGGCAGGTCTCCCTGGACATGGATTATCCTCTCCTTGTTCTCCCGGTTGATCTGCTGGGGGGCGGTGCTGTTTGAAATCGAAACGAAATTGGAGACGGGGATGCGGGCGCCCGAGGAGTTGACCAGGAAGATGGACTTCAGGTCCGAGACTGTCTGCCTATCCTCCTCCCGCAGCCGCACCACCACGTCCAGGGCTTCGCCTGAAGAGTCGAAGGTGGTGGCGGTGGTTCCGTAGACCGATGAGCGGATCTCCCTGGCTATCTGGGACACGGAGAATCCGAACATCGCCGCCCTGTCCCGGTCGATCTTAATGAGGAGCTCAGGCGATCCCTTGTCCAGGGAGATGTCCAGGTTGACCACCTCGGGCAGGCTGGCGGCGATGATGCGCTTGACCTCCTGGGCCGCCTCCAAGGAAGCCTCCTGCACCTTCGAGCGAATCTCCACGTCCACGGGGGAGCGGGAGGAGAACCTCCGGCCTGCGGAGAAGCTGAATTCCGCCCCGGGGATGTTCACGGTGTAGGGAGTCAGCTTGGTCCTGATGGTGTTGGGGGTGTCCACCTGGTCCTTGGGATCGGGGAGCATGATTTGTATGGACCCTGAGTTCCCCGAGGAGCCTCCTCCCACGGAAAGCACGAGGCGCGTATACCCCTTCACCTCTTTCTTCACCGTTTCCTGCAAGTCCTCCAAAAGGCCCTGTGTGTAGCTCCTTGTGGTTCCCAAGGGAAGGGTGAGGCTGACGGTGAGGCTGTCGTCGGTATTGGAGCGGGGGAAAAGGTTGAGGCCGAAGGCGGTGAGGCTGAGAAGCGCGCTTACCATAACCACGAAGACCAGGGAGATGGTGAGGTAGCGGTTCCTGAGGCAGAATTCCAGGATTTTCTCGTAGCCCTTCTCCTGGGCGGTGAAGAAGCGCTCCAGGCTGTCGTCCATCATCCTCAGGATCGGCGTCTTCAGGGGTTTTTGGACCCTGGTGTCCAGGCGGAGCACGGGGCCGCAGAGGACGGGGACTATGGTGATCGCCACCACAAGGGAGGCGGCGAGGGAAAAGCAGATGGTGAAGATGAGGTCGTTGAAGAGCTGGCCCATCATGCCCAGGTCGTTGCGGAACAGGAGGATGGGGATGAATACGCAGAGGGTGGTGAGGGTGGAGCCCATGATGGCCGTCATCATCTCCTGGCTGCCCAGGATCGCCGCCACCCTCGGCTTGGTGCCCCGCTCGCGGTAGTGGTAGATGTTGTCCAGGATGACGATGGAGGCGTCCACCACCATGCCGAGGCCCATGATGAGGCCCGTGAGGCTGATTGTGTTCAGGGTGAGTCCCATGAAGTGCATGGAGAGGAGGGTCAGGAGGATCGATATGGGGATCGAAACCGCGATGATGAGGGTCGCCTTGATGTTCCTGAGGAATAGAAGGAGGATGAGGACGGACAGTATGATGCCCTGGTAGGCTGAGTTGTAGACTTCCCGGAGGGTGGACTCCACCAAGGTGGTGTTGTCGGACATGATCTCCAGCTCCACTCCTTCGGGAAGCTCGGCGTTGATCTCGCCCAAGGCGGACCGTACTTCCCGGGATATCTGTACTGCGTTGGAGTCGCTTTCCCTCACGATCTGGACGTTGATGACCCTTCGGCCGTCGATGTAGATGACACGGGAGGGATCGTCGTCCACAATCCTCACCTCAGCGATGTCCTGGAGCCGAACGGTCCTCTTCATTCCTCCGGTCCCGGCGGGAAGGGTCTTCACGACGATGTTCCTGAGCTCCTCGAGGCTCGCCAGCTTTTCATAGGACCTGATCTGGTATTCAGTGATGCCCCGGGTGATCCCCCCTCCCGTGAGGAGGACGTTCTGGGAGGACAAGGCGGAGGCCACGCCTGTTATGGTGAGGCCATAGGCGGCGAGTCTGTTCTGGGAGACGCTCACCGAGACGAGCTCCCTGTTGCCTCCCACCACGCTGGCCGAGGCTACGCCCTGGATCCTCTCGAGCCTGGGCTGGACTGTCTCCTCCCCCAGGCGCTGGAGTTCCTCCAGGGTTCTGTCTCCCTTGAGGATAAGGCGTATGATTGGCTGGGCCGACATGTCGAACCGCCGGACCGTGGGGGTTTCGGCCCCGTCGGGAAGGCGGTTCAACAGGCTGCTCACCGTGGACTCGATCTCCGACTGCGCCCTGTCCAGGTTCACCTCATAGCCGAATTCCAAGCGGATGTTGCTCGATCCCTGGGAGGATGTCGAAGACATGGTCTTGAGGCCCTCGAGCGAGGAGAAGGCGTTTTCCAGGATCCTTGTGATGTTCTGCTCCACATCCTCGGGGCCGGCGCCGGAATAGCTGGTCCGCACGCTCAGGAGGGGCATCTCGGTCTCGGGGTTCAGGGCTATGGGTATCCTGGGGACGAAGACCAAGGCGATCCCGCAAAGGAGGGCGAAGATCATAATGATGGTGACGGGATGGTCTATGGACCTCTTTACCATGCTCATCGGGCGGCCTCTTGTCCTTCCGGGCCGATCACTCTCACGGCGCTGCCCTCCTGGACGGAGTTTTTCCCCTCCGTGACGACCCGCTCGGACTTCGAAAGGCCCTTGAGCACCTCGAAGTACTCCTCCCCTTCCAGGCCCAATTCCACGGTCCTGCGCTCCACCCTGTTCTTGTCGTTTATGACGAAGACATAGGTTTCCCCGGCGCCGGATGCCACGGCGGACCGGGGCGCCACGAGGACGTTCCTCCTGGACTCGGTGGCCAGCTTCACCGTGGCGAACATGCCCGCAAGGATCCTCCTGTCCGGCCGATCGAGGCTCAGCTTGATCTCCAAGGTCCTGGTGCCTGAGTCGACCACGGGATCCATCTCCGACACCCAGGCTGTGAATACAGTCCCGGGTATGGAGTCGAAGCGGATCTCCGCCTTCGTCCCTATCTTGAGGTTTCCTATGTAAAGCTCGGGGACGGCGGTGCTCACCTTGGTCCTTGCGAGGTTCCCTATGACTGCGACCACGGTGTTCGTGGTCACCGTGTCCCCTTCGTGGACGGGGAGGGAAAGCACGGTTCCCGCGACAGGGGATTCGACGGTGTGGGGATTGAAGGTCTGGCCAACCTTGGATGGGTCCACCAAGGCCAGGGCCGACCCCGGGGAAACGGAATCCCCTATCCCGACCTTCCTCTCCACGACACGCCCCGCCACGCTGGGGAAGACCTTGATTTCGTTGTCCGCCACCACGTCGCCGTGGATCTTCGTGTAGTTGAGAATGTCCCCGGTCCCTACCGCCGCGGCTCGCACAGCCACGGTCCGGGGAGCGGCTCCGGCCCCCGCGCCAGGAACCACCCCGGCCCCGGAAGCGGGGCCTTGTCCGGAAGCCGGCTGTCCGGCGGCGCTCGGAGCCTGGCGCTGCCCCTGACCTGAGGCCGCCTGCCCGGCGGAGGGGGGTTGCCCCGCAAGGCTCCCGTTGGGAGCGCCCTGGCCTTGGGAAGCGGCCGCCGGCCTGCCTGCGGCGGCAGAAGGTGCGGGAGAAGGCTTGGGCAGGGAAATGCCAAGCTGCTTGGCGACTATGGATAGTCCGACGGCGACGATCACGAGGGTTATGATTATATGGGGAAGGGATCGCGGTAGCTCGCGTTTCATGGGGCCAAACTCCTTGCGTTCAAGACCGGTAGCCTTGGGCAAGGATAAAGCAGCCAAGGTTCCGCCGCTAGTCCCTGAACCCATGAAAGATTATAACAGCGCAGCGTTTTTATTATCAAAAATGTAATAAATACCTTGGTTTTCCGCATAAAAAACGAAATATGCGGCGATGGCGCGGATATCCATTCAGGCAAAGCCTATTCCCCTCTTGACGAGCATCCTCGGGAAGCGCACATTTCCGGCAATGGATCCAAAACAGGAGGCATTGGATGAAAAGGAATATTATTGCGGTCATCGCGGTATTGGTGGTCCTCGCCCTGCTCTCCGGATGCGGAGAGAAGAAGAGCGCGACGATCAAGATCGGGCACCAGGTAGCCCTCACCGGCCCCAACGCCACCTGGGGCCAGTCGGAATCGAACGCCCTCAAGATGGCTGTGGACAAGATCAACGAATCCGGCGGCGTCCTGGGGAAGAAGCTTGAAGTTATCGCCTATGACAACCGGGCGGACAGGCTAGAGGCGGTCAACGTAGCCAAGCGCCTTGTGGAACAGGACAAGGTGGTTGCCATCATAGGCCCCGCCCAGAGCGGCGTGACCAACGCCATCCGCGAGGTGAACAACGCCGCCAAGGTGCCCGTCATCGCCACCACGGCGACGAATCCCAAGGTGACGGTGAACGACGACGGGTCCGTGGTCCCCTACACCTTCAGGGTTTGCTTCATCGACCCCTTCCAGGGAACGGTCGCCGGCCAGTTCGCCCTCAAGGACTTGGGCGCCAAGACTGCGGCGGTCCTCTACGACGTGGGGGACGAATATTCCCAATTCCTGGCCAAATACTTTGTGGAAGCCTTCGAGAAGGGAGGCGGGACGGTGACGGCCAACGAGGCCTTCCGCTCCGGCGAACTCGACTTCCGCGCCCAGCTCGGAAAGATCAAGGCCGGAAAGCCCGACGTTCTCTTCATCCCCACCATGCAGAAGGAAGCTGCCTTGGCCGCCAAGCAGGCCCGCGACCTGGGCATCGGGAGCACCTTCATGGGCGGAGACGGCTGGGCAAGCCCCGACCTCATCGACCTCGCGGGCCCCGCGATCGACAAGGCTTACTTCGTGAACATCGCCGCCATCGAGGACCCGGCCATCCAGAGCTTCATAGCGGACTACAAGGCCAAGTACAGCGCCGAGCCGGTCCTGCCCAATCCCCTCATGGCCTATGACGCCGCCCTGTGGCTGGCCGACGCCATCAAGAGGGCGAATTCCACGAACGGGGAAAAGCTGAAGGAAGCCATGGAGCAGACCAAGGACCTCCAGGTGCTGACGGGGCTCCTCACCATCGATCCCGCCACCCACAACCCCTTGAACAAGCCCGCGACGATCCAGCAGGTCCAGGTGGCTACAAAACAGTTCACCTATGTGAAGACCTTCGTGACCGCCGACTGAGCGGATACCCAATCCTTTGGCCGCGGCCGCCGGGACATGCTCCCGGCGGCCGCGGCGTCGCGACCTAGGCCGCCCAAGCGCATCGGAGTCATCTCGTGCTATTGCAGACCCTTGTGACGGGACTTTCCATCGGCAGCGTCTACGCCCTCATGGCCGTAGGCTATTCCCTTGTGTTCTCCGTCCTCAACTTTTCGAATTTCGCCCACGGATCCATAATAACCCTCGGAGCCTACATCGCCTGGGCAACCATGGTGGGGTACCTGAAGATGCCCTTCATCCCCGCCCTCCTCGTATCCGTGGCCGGAGCCGGCTTCCTGGCATTCCTCAACGAGAGGATCGCCTATTCCACACTGCGCAGGAGAAGGGCCCCCTCCCTTTACCTCATGATCAGCGCCATGGGCGTGGCCATCAGCCTCCAGAACCTGCTCTACGCGACCATCGGGGCGAGGCTCTACGCCCTGCCCGCCTACTTCGCCAAGGACTCGATCCACCTGGGAGAGCTTACCCTGAGCAAGATGGATCTCTTCGCCTTCGGCTTTTCCGCCGCGACGATAGCCCTCCTCACCCTGGTCCTCACCAAGACCAGGGTCGGCACCGCCATACGGGCCGCCTCCCACGATATGGAGATGGTATCCGTCCTGGGCGTGAACCTGGACGTCCTCGTCGCCGTGCTCTTCTTCATCGCCGGGGGACTGGGCGGCATGGCGGGGGTCTTCATGGGCGTCAAGTACATGGTCTACCCATCCATGGGCTGGATCACCAACAAGGCCTACATAGGCGCGGTGATAGGCGGACTTGGAAGCCTTCCTGGCGCGATCGTGGGCGGGCTCCTCCTTGGGCTTTTGGAAGCCCTGGTTTCGGTGGCCCAGATTGGATCCATAAGCCTTTCCACCTACCGCGACGTCTTCAGCTTCGGCATCCTCGTCCTGCTCCTTGTGATCCGCCCCACGGGGCTCTTCGGCCGACAGGTCGAAGAAAAGCTGTAGGGGGAAGCATGGCCTACGCCCAAGGAATCTTCATCAATGCCGCGATCTACATCATCGCCACCATGGGGCTGGCGGTCTTCACAGGGTACACGGGCCTGTTCAGCCTGGGACACGCGGCCTTCATGGCCGTGGGAGCCTATACCGCCGCCATCTTCACCTACTTCCTGAAGCTGCCATTGGTCCTGGGATTGGCGGCGGGAGTCGCGGCGTCCGTGCTCGCCAGCGTCCTCATCGGCTACCCCACCTTGCGGGCCAGGCTCAGGTCCGACTATTTCGCCATCGCCACCCTGGGGTTCGGAGAGGCGGTGAAGGTCATCCTCGAGAATTTCTCCCTCACTCAGGGCGCCCGGGGACTTCCCGGCATCCCCAAGCTCGCCACGACCTTCAACACCGCCTTCTTCATGATCCTTTCGGTATGGCTGGTGAGGAATTTCCTCAAGTCCAACTACGGCAGGAAAATCATCGCCATCGGCCAGGACCATGTGGCGGCGGAGATGATCGGGATCAGGCTCCTGCCCAACCAGGTCCTCTCCCTGGCCATAAGCGCGGGCTTCGCAGGTCTCTCGGGTGGACTATTGGCCCATTACACGACCTTCATCCAGCCCTCAATATTCAACATGGACCTTTCCAGCCTCATCACCGCCGGCGTTGTCTGCGGGGGCATGGGGAGCATCACGGGGCCCTTCGTCGCCGTGGCCCTCTTCGTCGTCATACCCGAACTCTTCCGCGGCCTTGCCCTGTGGCGCCTCGTCATGTACGGAATGCTCCTGGTCGTGATCATAAACTGGAGGCCCAAGGGGCTTTTCGGCTATGAAGAGATCTCTGTGGCGAGCCTTCCCAAGCTCTTCGTCATAGCGGGCCTGGCCGTGGGCCTCGCCCTCGCCTCCTCGGTCTTCAAGCTCCTCGGGGAATACAGCGTCCATCCCTTGCTGGGCGTGCTGGCGGGAGCCCTCGTAGCCCTGGCCACCACCGTCGCGGCGGGATTGGCCGGAAGGCTGGCGGCGCGGCATCTGGGCGGTCCCCTGGGGGCCTTCAGGTCTTGGTACAAGGGCAGGATCGACGCCGCGGTGCTTTGGGCGGAGCCCTGGATGAAGGGAAGAGGCCGGTCGAAGCAGGCCCGGAAGGCTGCGGTCCCCCCCACCGGCCCCGCCGTCGCGCCCACGCCAGCCGGGGCGCCCATAGCCGGGCAGGATGTGATCCTTTCCGTCCAGGGCTTGAAAAAGAGTTTTGGCGGGGTGAAGGCCGTGGACGGCGTGGACCTGGGGATCAGGCGGGGAGAAATCCTGGGCCTCATCGGCCCCAACGGCTCGGGAAAGACCACGGTGTTCAACCTGATCTCA
>JBFLXC010000064.1:0-9166 GCA_040757435.1 Spirochaetota bacterium
CTCAAGTACTCGGCCCACATAGGCCGGGGACTGGATCTGCGGGACCTGGGGCGCAAGGAAAAGCACCGCGCGGTGCTGAAGTCCTCCATAGACCTCTGCTCGCGCTTCGGCATGTCTCCCCTGGTGCTGCACTATGAGGTGAAGGGCAGGAACAGGGCCGCGGAGGAGTACTTCGTTCAGGCCCACCGCCAGGCCGCGGAATACGCCCATTCCAAGGGGGTATTCCTGGTGGTGGAAAACATCGAGGTGGAGCTGGTCGAGCCTGTGGCGGAGCTCGTGGCCCAGGTGGACTCGCCGAACTTGCGCCTCGCCTTCGACACAGGCCACGCCTTCCTCGCCGCGGCCTACTTCGGCTTCGACTTCCTGGACGCCTTCAAGCTTTGCCTTCCCTACCTGGGGCACCTGCACCTGAGCGACAACACAGGCGAGTTCGAGACCCTGCGCGTAACCGACCGTCCGACCTACGACGCCCTTCCCATGGGCTACCGCATAGAATACGGCCGTGGAGACATCCACCTTCCCCCCTATTTCGGCAAGATACCCTACGACAGGATCTTCGCCCTCCTCGCCTCCCAACGGCCCGACTACAATGGAATGTACCTGTGCGAATACTATGTCGAGCGCTTTCTCCCTTTCGGGAACATGGTGAGGACGAGGGTGGAGGAGGGAATCAGGCGGGGGCGCGCCGCTCGGTAAAGGTGCCAAAAAGGGGCGGATGGCGCGGGGGAAGCCGCGCCTCCCCCGCGCCCAGTCCTAAGCCCCGCGGCGCGCCCGCGGAAAGGCAGGCCTACTTCATCAATACATTCTTCACAAATTCGTTGATCATCAGGTTCTTGTAGGCCGCGGGGAACCAGGCGATGGCGTTCTTCGCCCTGTCCTGCTCGGAGAGGAGGGTCCCCTCCAGGGGCATGTCAATCCTGGCCGGATAGGCTCCCACCATCTGGAATTTCTTCAGCTGCTGCTCCTTGGACTGGATGAAGTGGATCCAAAGCAGGGCCGCCGCCTTGTGGGGGGCGTTCTTGAGCACGCCCATGGTGTCGCCGCCGCCCGCGAGCCCCATCTGGGGGATGTACATCTTGGCGCGCTTGAACAGGTTGCCCTTGGACATCTGGTCCTTGACATTGTCGTCCCAGCCCACGGTCATGGAGATTTCCCCGCCGTTCATGCGGATGATGGAGTCGTTGTTGGACATGGTGATGGTGAGCTTGTCCCGCCGGTCCGCGAACCACTTCCACGCCAGGTTCCAGTTCGCCACCTTTGAGGCCACCACGTCCGAGTCGCCCTTGTACTTATCAAGTCCGCCTGTGGTCTTGGCTATGACCGTGTGGACGAAGGACTGGCCCGAGCCACCCTTGGAGGGATCGCAGAATCCGAACTCCTTGGGATTGTCGTCGATCCATTTCACCAGCTCCTCCCAGGTCTGGGGGGGATTCTTGACCCTGTCGGGATCGTAGAGGATGCCTGTCTGGTTCCGGTGGAAGGGGGCGAGGTAGCCCTTGGTCAGGACGCCTTCCTGGACTTCCCAGAGGGAGGGAGCCACAAGGTCGGCGTCGGGCAGGACGCCCTTGATGGGGCCGAAGAACAGGTCGAGGTCGGTGGTGGTCTTGACCCACTGGCCGCCCACGATCATCACATCGATGGTTCCCGTGCCGAGGTTCTTTTCCGCTATCGCCTTGTTGAAGTTCGCCGTCTGGTCCCCGATGATCACGTTGGCCTTGATGCCGTACAGCTTCTCGAAATCCGCAGCCGCCTCCTTGAAGTAGTCGGGGAAGTACCAGGCGTAGAAGGTCACCTGGCCCTCGGCCTTGGCGGTGGAGACTATGGTGTTCCACCCCGAGGTCTTGAGGTCCGCGGCGAAAAGGCCCGCCGTAGCCAGCGCCAGCGCAAGGGCCGCAATGAGCACTCTTTTCATGAGACGCCTCCTCTAAAGAATCTATATCCACGGCCCTCAGAGCTTGCCCAGAGAGGCCGAAAGATAATCCGACTTAAGGATCCGTTCCACGGCGAAGAGCATGAGGATGTTCGGGACCATCATTATCAAGGCTATGACCGAAGCGTTGGTGCGTATGAAATTGTAGCCCAGGAAGGAATACAGGATGGTGGGTATGGTCTCGAAGGTGGGCGTGGCGATGATGAAGGTGAGGTTGAACTCTTCGATGCTGGTGGTGAAGGCGAAGACCATGCCCGCCAGCAAGCCCGGCCTTACCATGGGGAGGAAGATGTCCTTGATCTTCGAGAAATTCGAGGCTCCAAGGTTTTCAGCCGCGTCGATGACGTCCTGGGGAATGGCCTCGAAGCTTGTGGTGAGCACCCTGATCATGTAGGGAAGGCCCATCAGGGTATGGGCCAGCACAAGGCCGAAGAAGGATTGGGCCAGGCCGAAGGCGGTGAAGACCCGGCTCAGGAACAGGGCCACCACCATGCCGGGCATGATGATGGGCAGGAGCACAAGGGTCATGAAAAGCTTTTTTCCTGCGAATTTCTTGCGCCCCAGGGCGTAGGCTGTGGGCAGGGCGAGGAAGAAGGACAGGAGGACGGAGAGGGGAGCCACGGAATAGCTGGTCTTCAAGGCCCTCACGATGTTGGTGTACTTGAACACATACTTCCATTGGGCCAGTGAAAGCTTCTCCGGGAACATCTGGGGGTAGGACCAGGGATAGTCGGGGTTCACCAGGGACCAGAGGACGGTCATCACGATGGGAAGACCCACCCACACCAGCTGGACGACGATGAAGAAGGCCGCGAGGAGAAGGTAGAGGTTCTTCCTTCCCTGGGCGCCCAGGGAGGTGCCCGCGTACGCGCCCGCCCTCATCCTTCGCCCCCCGCCACGAGCTCGGCGAGCTTCGCGTAGAGCCATGTAACGACCAAGGTGGTGAGGATGATGATCACCCCAAGGACCGCCGCCTTGTCCCACTCCTGGAAGAGGGTCGCGGTGTTCCTCATCCTCAAGGCTATGGAGGGCGGATACACGGGGCCCGCCACGCTGGTGATGGCGAAGTCC
This sequence comes from Spirochaetota bacterium, assembly GCA_040757435.1. Classification (GTDB taxonomy): domain Bacteria; phylum Spirochaetota; class Spirochaetia; order Treponematales; family Rectinemataceae; genus VKGY01. The sequence goes on from JBFLXC010000064.1 coordinate 3,002, forward strand.
CCGAAGGCCTTTATGAACATGAGGATGGCTGAGACCAGGATCCCAGGCATGGCCAGGGGGATGTAGATCTTGGCCAGGATCTGGAAGGCCCCCGCCCCAAGGTTGCGCGCCGCGTCTATGGTGTCGTCCCGGATGGATGCCAGGGAGCTTGCCAGGATGAGGAGGACGAAGGGAACGTTCTTCCAGACCTGGATGCCCACCACCCCCCAGCCGAAGCGGTCGTTCAGCATCCTAAGCGGCCGCTTGATGAGCTTCAGGGCCACAAGGACCTCGTTCACGATGCCGTGGTAGGAAATCAGGTTGATGATGAGGAAGGCGGAGACCAGGGCTGGGATGAAGAGGGGGATTTTCACCAGGGAGGCCAGGAAGCGCTTGCCCGCCCCGCCCTTCCTTAGGAAGAGGGCCAGGGGAAAGGCGAAGAGGATCGTCCCCGCGGAGCTCAGGAAGCCCATCTTCAGGGAGAATAGGACCGAGTCCAGGGATTCCTTGTCTCCCAGGAGGCCGGCCCAGTGGGCCATGGTGAATTTCGAGGATCCGGTGACAGAGAAGAGGCCGAAGCTCTGGGTAAGGGTGATGAAAATGGAGGAGCCTATGAAGAGCACGATGAATCCCACGCCGGGAATCAGGAAGAGGTAGGTGGACAAGCCCGCCCTTTGTCTTTCCATGCCCTACTCCAAGACCTGGAAGGCTGATTCGGGGATGGAGAACTCCACCTCTTCCCCCGCGGCGATGCGCGCCGCGCTTCCCGCCCTGGCCCTCAGCCTGTGCCCCGCCACGTCCACGAAGAGGTCCATGGCGTCTCCCATGAAAATCGCGTGCAGTATGGTTCCCTTGAGCCTGTTCCCCCCTGTTCCGCTCCAGGGCTCCATGTTTTCCGGCCGGAAGCTCACATCCAGATCGGCGCCGGCGGGATAGTTCCTTCCAAGCGCGGCCCTGAGGTTCCCGAAGGGGGTCGACAGCAGGGTCAGGCTTCCCTCCGCGCCGGCGACCCTTGCCTTGAATATGTTCGCCAAGCCTATGAAGCCCGCCACGAAGCTTGTCCTGGGCCGCAGGTAGATTTCCTGGGGATCCCCCACCTGCTCTATCCTTCCCTGGTTCATCACCACGATGCGGTCCGAGATCGCGAGGGCCTCGTCCTGGTCGTGGGTGACATAGATGGAGGTGATGCCCAGCCGCTTCTGCATTTCCTTGATCTCAACCCTGACCTGGACCCTGAGCTTGGCGTCCAGGTTGGACAAAGGCTCGTCGAAGAGGAGGATGTCAGGCTGGGTCACGATGGCCCTGGCCAGGGCCACCCGCTGCTGCTGCCCCCCGGAAAGCTGGCCGGGCTTGCGCTTTTCCATGCCGCCGAGGCTTAGGATCTCCAGGGCCTCGGCCACCCTTTTCTTCTGCTCCTGGGCGGGAAGCTTCCTCATCTTCAGGCCGAAGGCGATGTTGTCCCAGACGTTCATATGGGGAAAGAGGGCGTAGGACTGGAAGCACATGGCGGTGTTGCGCCTCGCTGGGGGAACGTCGTTCATCACCCGGTCGTTGAACTTCACCCGGCCCTCGTCGGGCTTGTAGAACCCCGCCACGGTCCTCAAGGTGGTGGTCTTGCCGCAGCCCGAGGGCCCGAGGAGGGTGACGAACTCGCCCTCCGCCACTTCGAGGCTTATCCTGTCCACCGCCACGACGTTGTCGAAGCGCTTCGTGAGATCCTCGAGCACCAATTTCGACATAGGCACTCCCCAGGTATAGGATCAGCCGGGAATTTCCTCCCCGGCCGCGGATTTCCAAAGCCTCTTCACCGCCTCCAGCGCCACCCCCGAGTCTCCGGCGGGAGCAAATTCGAATCCCACATAGCCGTTGTAGCCAGACTCCTTGAGGGCCGCCAGGGTCTCCTTCCATGGACCTCTGCCGGTTCCGGGCTCGTGGCGCCCGGGGTAGTCCGCGATGTGGACGTGGCCTATGCGGGAGGCGTACTTCCTCGCCGTTTCGGGAGGGAACTCGCCCATGATCCCCATGTGGTAGAAGTCGCAGAGTATCTTGAGACGCGGATCCCCCACCTCGCCTATGAGGTCCCTCGCAAGGGATGTGGAGGCTAGGTAGTTGCCCGCGTGGTCTATCTTCGTGTTCAGGGGTTCGAGGACGATGGCCATGTCCCGGGGCGCCAGGGCCATGAGGGCCTTGAGCCCCTCTATCGCGTTGGTCTCCTTCTCCTCGTCCTTGATAAGGTCAAGGCGGTGGACTACGCGGCCCCCCTCCCCCAATTCGTTGGACAGGACCATGAGGGTCGTGGCGCCCAGCACTCTCGCGGCCTTGAGGCTATCCTCGAAATCCTCGAGGATGAGGCCGTGGGTCGCCCTGTCTATGAGGTCGCCCCTGCGGTGGGCGCTGAAGTTGACCACCTTCGTCCCTGTTTCCGCGCAAGCCCTGGCGACGGCTTCCAGGTCCTTGTCCTTGTGCCCCCAGAATTCGACATATGAGAATCCGTGCCTGGCAACCTTCCGGATCTTTTCCTCCGCGGGGAGCCCCGGATAGAGCATTTCGATGCAGACAGCCGGTTTCATGCCCCCAAGTGTAGATGGCCCAATTAGCGGCGTCAAGAGAAGTTCCCTCCGGTTCTCACACCTTGGGACAAAGCTCCAGAATCTCCTTCCAGACCCTTTCGTCCACGGGAATCCCGTCCTTTTCGTTGCGCGCCTTCGTCGCCCCAAGGCGTTGGCCGGCGTAGACGACGGGCCGCGATGAGCCGTCGGGCGTCGAGGAAAGCAGGTCGGCCACGGCGGATCGGATTATATCCTCCACCTCATCCGGGGGAGCTATCCTGGCGAAATCGATGGCGATGAAGGTCTGGGAGAGGCCGTACTCCCCGGGGAGCTTGCCGATCTCCGAGGTGGTCCTGCCCAGGGAGAGGCCGCCTGCGAAGATGTCGAGGACGAAGGAGAGGGCGGCGCCCTTCCAGTAGCCCATGGGAAGTACCCGCTTGGTCTTGTGCACCGCCGCCGGATCGGTGGTGAGGTTCCCCGCCTCGTCGAAGCCCGCGACGGTGGGCATCTGCTCCCCTTCCAGCATGGCCAGCTCCAAGGCCCCGTATGAATACTGGGACATGGCCATGTCCACCAGGATGTGGCCTTCCTTCCACGGGAAGCCCATCACCAGGGGGTTGTTCCCCAGATGGGCGTCCACCGCCCCCCAGGTGGGCATGTTGGGCATGGTGTTGGTGAAGCAGATGCCCGCCATGCCTTGGTCGCAGGCCTGGTACCCGTAGGTCGCCGCCCTGAGCCAATGGTTCGTGTTGCGCAATGCCACGCAGCCGATCCCATGGGCTTTCGCCAGTTCCATCGCCCTTCCCATGGCGAACCAGGCGTTGGTTATCCCGAAGCCTCTGTTCCCGTCGTAATTCTCCAGGGCTCCAAAGGCATTCCCCAGGGAGGGAACGGCGCGGGTGTCGATGAGTCCCTGGTCTATGTTCCTCACGAGCCGGGCGAAGCGGTTCACGCCATGGGTGTAGGTACCCTCAAGGGAGTTCCGCGCCACTTCCCGGGCCACCTTCGCGGCGTGGGCATGGGGAGCGTCTCGGGATAGAAGGATATCTTCGAAGGTTTGTACGATTTCATCGAAAGGCAGTCTCATCATGCCGGGATGATACTACAGGGCTCCCTGGGAAGTCACCGCTCCCCGCGTTCCCGTCTGATGACCCGGGCGAGGATTTCCGGAAAATTCGTGGTGATTGACGCTGGCGAGCTGGCGACCACGGCGGCCATGGCCGCCTCCTCGTCGACAGTCCACAGGTAGACGGGAAGGCCGCGCCTGCGCGCCTCCTCCATGGTCCCGGGAAAGGCAAGCCTCCATTCCAGGTTGATTCCCGCGCAACCGAAGCGTTCCGCAATGGCGAACATGTCCTCCCCTCCCCTTGCGGCGAGGCGTTCGGCGTTGAGCAGGAATGGGACGTCGGGAGAAAGGATTCGGACTTCACCCAGGTCTTCGGGATAGAGGCCGGATAGGATGACCCTGGAAGCCGCGCCGCGGCGGCGCAGGGCTTTGAGCGCGGGAGCCACGGCCCCGGGGTCCTTCATGTCAAGGTTGAGCGTGCCCGGCGATTTGCCCTGGGCGCGGCGCTCCTCATCCAAGGCCGCGGCCAGGTCCAGGAAGGCTTCCAGGTCCATGATGCCCTGGGCGGCGAAGGCCGCCCTGTCGCCCCACCAATCCAGCTCCGCCACCCTGGCGCTCCGAGGGTCGCCCCCCTTGGCGGGAAGCGGCAGCGCCTCGTCGTGGGCGAGGACGACGGTCCCGTCGGCGGAGAGGCGCAGGTCCGCCTCTATGATGTCGGCAGGAGAACGAAAGGCCGCCCTGAAGGAAGCCTCGCTGTTGGGCCTTGTGCCCATGCAGCCCGCGTGGGCCGTGACGAGGATGGGATGGCCGCTCATTTCAGCCCCAGCGAATAGGCGCTTGTCATCTGCCTGTACACCACCCGGGCGAAAGCCACTATGGGGAGGGTCGCGAGCATGCCTATGGCCATGAGCTGGCCCCAGAGGGTTTCGAATTCGCCTATGTAGTTCGAGATGAGGAGAGGCAGGGTCAGCAGGTCCGGGCTCCGGATGAAGAGCATGGTGAAGAGGAACTCGTCCCAGGCAACGATGATGCAGAAGATCGCCGTGGCGGCCAGGCCGGTTCTGACCAGGGGCAGGGCCACCAGGCGCAGGATCTGCAGCCTTGACGCCCCGTCGATCTCCGCCGCCTCCTCGAATTCCAAGGGAAGGGATTTGACGAATCCGTAGAGCATCCAGATGCAGTACGGCAGGGTGTAGACCTGGAAGACCAGGATGAGGCCCCCCAGCTTGTTCAGCATCTTCATCGAGGCGAACATGTCGTAGAGGGGCACCGCCAGGACCACGGGGGGCAGCATCTTGGCCAAGATGATCCATACCAGGAAGAGCGCGTTGAGCTTGGCGGGGAACTTGAACCTCACGAGGGCGTAGGCGGCCAGGAATCCCAAGGCGAGGGAAACCAGGGTGGAGGCGCCGGTCACGAGGACGGAGTTCGCGAGGCTTCTCATTGGTCCGCCGGAAAGCACCTTCGCGTAGTTCTCAAAGGTGAAGTCCTTGGGGAACAGGGTGGGCGCCGGAAGGATGTTCTCCACCGGGGTCTTGAAGGAGGTGGAGAGGATCCAGTAGATGGGGAAGAGGGCCAGGACAAGGACGGCGGCCATGGCCAGGGGAAAGAGAGGGGATTTCTTTGAAGTCACGAAGGATGCCATGTCAAGCCTCCCCTTTTCCGAGCATCTTGCGCAGGTAGAAGACCGAGAGCAGGGCCACAGCCAGAAGCGCCATGACCGAAGCGGCGGAGGACCGGCCCAGCTTGAAGTACTGGAAGGCTTCCCGATAGATGAAGAGGGATGTGGTCTCCGTGGAGTTTCCCGGACCTCCCCTGGTCAGGGCGAAGACCTTGGCGAAGATCTTGAAGGTGTCGATTGTGCGGAGAAGGCATAGGAGGAGGATCTGGTCCTTGAGCATGGGCAGGGTCACCCGGAACAAAGTCTGCCTGTAGCTCGCCCCGTCCACCACCGCGGCCTCGAAGATCTCCTGGGGCACCGAGGCGAGCCCCGCCTGGACGACGATGAAGGCGAAGGGTGTCCATTGCCATACATCCACAAGGATGAGGGAAAAGAGGGCGGTCTTCGGGTCGATGAGCCAGCCGTTCCGTTCCAGGCCCAGGGCCTGGAGGATGTGGTTGAGCAATCCTATGTCGTAATGGTAGAGCGTCTTCCACACCGAGGATACGACCATGGTGGAGAGCATCATGGGCATGATGGCAAGGATCATGAAGAGGCTCTTTCCCCGGAAATTCCCATAGAACAGCAAGGCCAGGAGGATGCCCAGGGCCACTTCTATCGCCGTGGCCGAAAGGCTGTACACCAGGGTGTTCCTGAAGGAGTCGAGGAAGAGGTCGTCGCCCAGGATGTCCAGGTAGTTGGCGAGGCCCGCCCAGCTCCGCGCGCCGGAGATGTAGTTGTAGTTCTGGAAGGACGTGGCGAGGACGGTGATCATGGGATAGACCGTCAGCCACAGCATGACCGCCAGCGCTGGGGCGAAGATGCACCAGAAGAACAGGGCCTTTCCTTTTGCGAGTCCCGGGGATTTCATGCCTTTCTCCGATCGTGGTGATTTTGGGGAAGGCCGAGGC
>JBFLXC010000064.1:9176-13400 GCA_040757435.1 Spirochaetota bacterium
CGGACGGCCCCCGCTTCGCTTTACTCGGCGCGCCTTACGCAGCCTTCGGCGCCGGCCTTTTCATTTCAGGATCTGGGCGATCTTCGCGTTGGCCTCGTTCAAGGCCTGCTCGGGCGTCTTCTGTCCGATCAACGCTTCCTGCACAAGGCCGCCCATGATGTTCTCGATCTCTGACCAGAAAAGGGTCCTGGGACGGGCGACGGAGGACTCAAGGGCGTCGCGGATCGCGGGGTACCAGGGATACTTGGCCAGGATTTCCGCGTCTTCGAAGAGGGACTTGCGGGACGGGGGAAGGCCGGCCTTCATGACCATGAGCTTCTGGGTTTCGGCGCTCGTCAGGAACATGAGGAAATCGAAGGCCGCCTGCTTGTTCTTGGAGGCGGCGGGGATGGCCGCGTGCCAGATCCCGTTCATGGGGGAGGATTTTTTCACGTCAGAGGGGTGCTTCGTCACGGCGACCTTTCCCACCACCTTGGAATCCGCGGGACTGTCGATCTTGCCCAGCCAGGCGGGCCAGACTTCCGGAGCGATGCCCACGGTCCCCGCCAGGAGCCCGTCCCTCACCTGGGCGGTGTTGTTCATCGGAACGCTCTTGGGGGCGTACTTGGCGAGCTCAAGGAAGAACTTGAGGGCCCGGACGGCTTCGGCGGAATTGACGATGGGCTTGCCCGAGGCGTCCAGGAAATCGGCGCCGAAGGACCAGAATATGGGAAGGAAGGCGGTGAGGATGGGGTTTCCCTTGACGCCGCGGAAGGATATTCCCGCGACTCCGGGTTCGCTCTCCGCGATCTTCTTCGCGGCGGCGAGGACGTCGTTCCAGGTCTTGGGGGCGGGAAGGCCATATTTAGCGAAGAGGTCTGACCTGTAGGCGAAGAGGCTCACGTTGCCCACGAAGGGAAGGGCGTAGAGCTTGCCCTTGGGACCGTTGGGATAGCGGCAGAGGTCGATGGTCTCGGCTATGAAGTCCGCGTCCAAGGTCTTGCCGGCCTTCTTGAGCTGGGCGTCCAGGTCCTCGAGCCAGCCTGCCTGCTGGTACTGCATGGCCTTGGGATCGTCGATGAGGATGAGGTCGTAGGTCCCGGTGCCGGACTTGAGGTCTATGACCGTCTTCTGGTAGATGTCGTCCCCGGAGAGCTTGAGGAGCTCAACGCTGACATTGGGGTTTTTCGCCACATAGGCGTCAACGGCCACCTGCATTGCGTTGCCGTAGTCGCCGTCCCGGCCGGCGATTACGAGCTTGACCGGCTTCTGGGCGAAGGCGGATCCGAAGGCCACGGCGATGGCCAGGACGAAAAGGATGAGTTTCTTCATTTTCCTACCTCCTAGGGTTTCTTAGGCATTGTAGTGCCTTTCCCGGATGCGCACAAAAAATTTCTTTGCTATACTTGCGATAGCGCATACGAATATGTCGCAATTTTTGCTTAGAAGCCGAATTTTGCATATTAAGCAAAAATGACAGAAAAGGGGACCAGCATGGAATCATCGGGAGATCCGGGCGCAAGGAGGAGGCTCAGGCAAAGCGACCTGGTGGCGCAGATCCTCGTCCTGTTTTCCGAGGAATACGAGCGGACCGAGGCGAATTTCATAGCCGACATCGTCCTGCCCATGGCCCGGATCAGGGACTACCTGACCAGGAAGGTGGGGATCTCCTATTCCAGCGACACCTGGATCGTCACCCAGATCCACAAGTACGAGGACGACATAGGGATGGTGCTTTTCAGGAAGACCAACCTGCCGGAAGGCCCGGCCTTGAGCCTTTGCCGCGACCTGGAGACCTACCTCCAGAAGCGCCACCTCTATGTAACCCAGAAAATACGGGCCGCGAACGGCGCCTACGATCTCTTCCTCAACTCCGTGGGGGAGGAAGGGAGGGCCGAACCCCTGCGGGTCCTCCTGGGAGCGGGAAGCACCGTCACCCGGGTAGCGGAGATAATCGCCCAGAACCTCGCCGGATCGAGCCTCCGCTGGGAAATCCGCACCCACAACCTGGGCGTGGTGGAGGCCCTGGGGAAGGCGGGCAAGCCCGGCGACAAGGTGCGGATCATCGTCCCCGGGGGACGCTTCGATCCCGCCACCCACCTTCTGCTCGGCGACGACCTCTCCCTCTATACTGACTGCGCCTTCGACTTCATCGTCCAAGGCACATCCTTCCTCTCCGGAGGGGAGCTCTACGTGGAGCGCAGCGAGGAGACGAAGATCAAATCCCTCATCCTCAGACAGTGCCGGGGCAGGAAGATCCTCCTGCTCACAGGCCACGAGGCTGCCGCCCGCCCTCCGTCGGACAACCTGCCCTTCGGCTCCGTCAGGGAGTACGACTATATAATCCATCCCTCCCTGCCCCCCTCCTCCGCCGCAGTCTCCCGCCTCAACAGGGAATTGAACCTGGAGGAGGCCGGGCTCTCGGTGATGATCAGGAACTGGAGCTACGTGATCCTCGCCACAAAGCCCTGAACAAGGAAGACAGACATGCGAAGCACCGATGCCGTCGACGTTGAAGGCCTTAGCATCCCCGTCCATTTCCGGGATGTCCTTGCCATAGGATCCGGCGCCGCCTCCCTGGCGGCGGCCGAGAGGATATCCGCCCTGGCCCAGGAAGAGAGGCCGGACATTCTCATCGCCACTGAGCATGCCAGGGATTCAACCTCCTATCTCAGCGGTTCGGACAAGCAGACATATTACCGCCTCTCCCTTTCAGGGCGGGAGGGGGATTCGGCCTACGAGATGGCCAAGGCCCTGTACGGCGGGGGATCCATGCACGGCGACCTCGCCCTGGCCGAGGCCCTTGGCTCCGCCGAGGCTTTCTATTCCCTCGTGTCCATAGGCGTGCCCTTTCCGCAGGACGAACTGGGGGGCTTCGTGGGCTACAAGACCGACCACGATCCCAGGCAGAGGGGCACGAGCCTGGGGCCCTACACCTCCAAGGTCATGGTGGAGAGGCTTCTGTCCGAGACAAGGCGCAGGGGGATCGAGATCAGGGAAGGCTGGCAGGCCGTATCCCTCATCGTCTCCGGGGAGGGCAAGGCCCTGGGCGCCCTCTTCCTTGACCATGGAAAGCTTGAATCCGATCCCGCCTTCGGGCTGACGGCGGTGCTGGCGCCCAAGGTGATCTTCGGCACCGGAGGGCCGGCCGGCCTCTACAAGGCTTCGGTCTATCCCAAGAGCCAATACGGATCCATAGGCTTGGCCATAGAGAAGGGCGCCTGGTGCGCCAACCTGACGGAGAGCCAATTCGGCCTCGCCTCGGTGAAGATCCGCTGGAACGTGTCGGGCACCTACCAGCAGGCCGTGCCGCGGTATTTCTCCCTGGACGGCGAGGGGGTGGAAAGGGACTTCCTCAGCCCCGCCTTCGCCGACTGTGGCGCCCGGGATTCGGCGGTCTTCCTGAAGGGATACCAATGGCCCTTCGATCCCAGGAAGGTGGGAAACGGAGGGTCTTCCCTGGTGGACCTCCTGGTCTACCGGGAAATCCGCCACTTCGGGCGCAGGGTCTTCATGGACTTCAGGCGCGATCCCGAGGGATGGAATCCGGACTCCCTGTCCGAGGAAGCCCGCTCCTACCTGGAGAAATCCGGCGCGCTTTCGAAAGGCGGGGCCCCAGCCTCCCCCCTGGAGCGTCTCCTGGCCATGAACGCCCCCGCCTACGCCTTCTACCTGGACCACGGCATAGACCTTGCGAAGGAGCCCTTGGAGATCGCCGTGGCTGCGCAGCACAACAACGGCGGCCTGGACGGCGACATCTGGTGGGAATCAGCCAACATCGAGGGCCTGTTCCCCGTGGGGGAGGTCAACGGCTCCCACGGCGTCTACCGACCCGGGGGCTCGGCGCTCAACGCAGGGCAGGTGGGGGCTATCAGGGCGGCGCGGAAGATCCTTGCCTCCCTCCAGGAAGACCGTGCCCAAGGCGGCGGCCGGACCCAGGCATTGGGCCTTGGGGAGGCGGCGAAGGAGGCCGGACGCATCCTGGCCATGGCGAGGAGGGCCTTGGAGCCCGCCCCGGAAGGGGAATCCCGCCCCTCTCCCGAAGCGTACCTGGCGGCATTGCGGGAAAGGATGGACGGCGCGGCGGGGATCCTCAGGGAGAAGGGACGGGCGCGGCAGGCGGCGGAAGAGGGCCTGGCCCAATTCAAGGCTTTCGGCGTCCTGGGGGTCTCGGAACGGAAGGACCTTCCCTCCCTCCTTCGTTGCCGGCACCTGGCCCTGGCCCAAGCGGCCTATCTGGAAGCC
>JBFLXC010000065.1:0-13156 GCA_040757435.1 Spirochaetota bacterium
CATAGCCCTGATAGCCAGGTAAAGGGCCTGGTTGACCGGCGCCTCAAGGCCGAGGGCTAAGGACTTTTCCGCCACGACCTTGGCGAAAATCTCCACCTCCGTCTGCCTCCCGGCCTCGATGTCTTGCAGCATTGAAGTCTTCCCTTCTGGATCTAGCTTTTCCAGGGTGGAGAAGACCGCGTCGATGTCCTTCCGTTCCAGCCCGGTGCCGCAGGCCTGGGAGAGGCGCACCACCTCCTCCATGGTGGAGGAAAGAAGACGTCTCGCGGACTCGCTTCTCTGGAAGAATCCGTAGCCGCCCCTCAATACGGCGGACCATTGGTTGAGGGCTACGTTGAGCATGAACTTGTACCACATAGCCCTCACCATGTCGGAGGGAATCGAATAGGGTACCCCGTGGGCGGTAAAGAACCGTGAAATGGCCGCCACAGGAGCCGAGAGGGCCGCAAGATCGTTCTTCTCGTCACCGAAGCGGATCTCCCCGATGCTGAGGAAGGAGACTTCCCCCTTTTCCCTGAGGGCGTCGATGCCGATCATGAAGGCCAGGGGATTCCTTTCCTTGCCAAGGGAACCGCCGAGGCCGGCGCGAAGGACCTCCTCGCTGGTGATTCCGTTGAGGAGGGAAAGGACCAAGGTTTTAGGTCCGACGAAGGGCTTCAGTTCCTCCGCCGCTTGGGCGAGGTGGTAATCCTTGACCGCCACGAGGACCAGATCGTAGAAATGGCCAGCGTCGGGATCGGCCAGCTTGAACATGTATCTCCGGCCGTTCACGACGATGCCCTCGCGGGCATAGCGTTCCCTTCTCTCTCCATTAGCGGCGATGGCGACCGCCTCAGGATCGCTGTCGTATATCCTCGAGGCCACGGCGGCTCCGATGGCTCCCGCCCCAATGACCAAGGCATCCTTTATTTCCTTCATGCCTCATCCTTGATTGTGTAGGCTTTGACTTTTTCCAACAGCTTGGCGGGCACCCGGCAGCGGAGGCGGGTTCCTTCCTCGCCCGGCAGCTCCTCGGTCACCGATCCTTCCCTATGGAGGAGGGAAACCAAGGCGTACTGGTCGTGGGGAACCATGAGCAGAAGCTCCTCCATCGAGGATGTGAGGGCTTTCTCGATCTCCTTTGCGAGCCTGTCCAAGCCGAAGCCAGTCTTTGCGGATATCTCGATGCCTTCGGGATGGAGGACGGACCAATGGGTCCTCGTCTCTTCCGTCGCGAGATCTACCTTGTTGAGCACCAGGAGCCTGGGAAGCGAACCCGAGCCTATCTCGTCCAGGACCTTCTCCGTCGTCTTCATGTGGGCTTCCACTTCGGGATCGCTGGCGTCCGCCACGTGGATCAGGAGGTCCGAGGTCGAAGCCTCCTCCAAGGTAGCCTTGAAGGCTTCCACCAGGCCGTGGGGAAGGTTGCGCACGAAGCCGACGGTGTCCGTGACGAGGAGGGTGGCGCCGGAAGCTAGGATGAGTTTCCGGGTGGTGGGATCGAGGGTCGCGAAGAGCTTGTCCTCCGCGGCCACCTGGGCCGCCGTCAGGGCGTTGAGGAGACTCGACTTCCCGGCGTTGGTGTATCCCACGATCGCCGCCCTGGGCAGGGCTATCTTTTCCCGGCGCTTCCTTTGTACGTCCCGGGACTTTCTCACGTCCTTGAGCTCTTCCTTGATCTCATGGATCCGCCTCTCGATGGCCCTGCGGTCCAGTTCGATCTTCTGTTCCCCCGAACCCTTGGTTCCGTATCGGCCGCCTCTCTGGCGGGACAGGTCCTCGTAGGAATGGGCCAGCCTGGGAAGGGAGTACTCGAGGCGCGCCAGCTCCACCTGGAGGCTCGCCTCCTTGGTGAGGGCGCGGGAGGAAAAAATCTTGATGATGAGCTCCGAGCGGTCGTAGACCTTGAGCCCCGAAAGGGTTTCCCAGTTCCTTTGCTGTATGGGCGTGAGGGCATGGTCGAAGACGATTGCGTCCGCGCCTTCGGCCTTTGCGGCCGCCGCCACCTCGTCGGACTTGCCCGTCCCCAAGAGTAGGCTAGCCGTCTTTTCCCTGAGCTTCACCTGCATCGAGCCCGCTATCTCCAGGCCAAGGCTTTCCGCCAAGCCCCCGAGCTCCCTCAAGAGGCTCGCCGCCTCTTCCTTCCTAACCTTCTCGGTCTCGACGCCGACCAGGAAACTCCGTTCGGTCTTGAGGCGAGGATCGAAATATTCGTTCATCGTACCTTGCTTATACGTCGCCTATGGTGGCGACCATCACCGCCTTGATGGTGTGGAGCCTGTTCTCCGCCTGGTCGAAGACGACCGAATGGCGGGACCGGAAGACTTCATCCGATACTTCCATTTCCTTGATCCCGTGCTTCTGCGCGATCTCCAAGCCCACGGCGGTCTCCGTGTCGTGGAAGGCGGGCAGGCAGTGCAGGAAGATGCAATCCGGATTGCCCGTCTTCCTCACGAAATCCATGGTCACCCTGTATTTTTCAAGCTGGGCGATCCTCTCGGCGAACTTGCCCTCCTCACCCATGGAGACCCAGACGTCTGTGTAAAGGACGTCTGCGCCCTCCAAGGCCTTGTCCGCCTGGCTTATGTCGAAGAACTCGATCTTTCCCCCTGTGGAGCGGGCCACATCCTTCATCTGCGCGGCCAGTTCCTCGTTGGGCCAGAGTTCCTTGGGAGCCAAGGCGGCGAAGGACAGTCCCATCTTCGCGCTTCCTATCATGAGGGCGTTCCCCATGTTGTTCCTCGCATCGCCGCAGTACACCATCTTCACATTGTTGAGCGGCTTGTGGACGTGCTCCTCTATCGTGAGCAGGTCCGCGAGGATCTGGGTTGGATGGTCTTCGTCCGTGAGGCCGTTCCAGACTGGAATGCCCGAGTGGCGGGCGAGATCCTCGACGAGCTTCTGGGAGAAGCCCCTGTACTGGATGCCGTCGTACATCCTGCCCAGGACCTTGGCGGTATCCTCAACCGATTCCTTCTTGCCCATCTGGGAATTGGTGAGGAAGGTGGCGTTGCCTCCCTCGTCCCAGCAGGCCGTCTCGAAGGCGCACCGTGTGCGCGTGGATGCCTTGTCGAAGATGAGGACGATGTTTTTCCTGAAGAGGGCGTTGCCCTTGATCCCCGCCCTCTTCTTGGCCTTCAGGTCCCGGGAGAGATCCAAAAGATAACGGATTTCTTCGGGCGAAAAATCCTTGAGGGTGAGAAAGCTTCTTCCTTTGAGGTTGAGGGGCATGGGATCCTCCGGGTTCCTTGGGGTTATGTACGGGCGTAAGCGTCCGCCCTAGTCCTATGCTTCGATGCGGACCAGGCTCCTGTATATACCCTGGCCGCGGGGAGGGTCAAGTACGACGCCCTGGCGGCTTATGATAAATGGTTTTATAAAAGGCAATAAGGTATTTCAAGGCTCCTTCCGGCCCCTCATCGGGTCCCCGCGCCGCCTTTGACCAAGGGCGTTTGTCGAGGCTATACTCCCTCCCAGCCCCAGGGGAAAGGAGAGACCATGGCCCTCGACATCTCGGATATAGGCAAGGAGGTGCTCGGCACCCATTACGCAGTCCGCGGCCCCATAGTCGCCAGAGCGAAGGAATTGGAAGGCCAGGGCAGGAAGGTCATCTACTGCAACATCGGCAACCCCCAGGCCTTGGGGCAGAAGCCCTTGACCTACGTCCGCCAGGTCCTGGCCTTGGCCCAATGGCCTGAGCTCCTGGAAAGGGCGCCGCAGGCCTTTCCCCCGGACGCAGCGGCCCGAGCCCGGGAGATCCTGGAAAAATCAGGGTACGGCCTGGGAGCCTACTCGGATTCAAAGGGCATGCCCTTCGTCCGCCAGGCGGTTTCGCGCTTCATAGAGCGGAGGGATTCGGACGCCTCCTGCGCGGTGCGCTCCGACCCTGAGCACGTTTACTTGACCGACGGGGCCTCCAAGGCTGTGCAGGCCGCACTCCGCCTCCTCATCGCCGGTCCCGAGGACGGCATCATGACGCCCATACCCCAGTATCCGCTCTATTCGGCCACCATCGCTCTTTACGGGGGCCGGCAGGTGGGATACCACCTTGACGAAGCTTCGGGATGGAGCCTTTCCAAGGCCATGCTGGAGAAGGCCTATCTCAGGGCCCGGGGAGAGGGAACCAGGGTCAGGGCGATCTGCGTGATCAACCCCGGCAACCCCACGGGATCAGTGCTGACCAAGGACAACATAGGGATGGTGATCGGCTTCGCCAGGGAACACGGGCTTTCCATCCTGGCGGACGAAGTATACCAGGAGAACATCTACCGCGAGGGCGACCGCTTCGTCTCCTTCGCCCGCGTGCTAACGGAGCTTGGGGATAGGGAAACCAGCCTTTTCAGCTTCCATTCCTGCTCCAAGGGCTACCTGGGTGAATGCGGCCAGCGCGGGGGATACATGGAGGTCAGGAACGTCGCTCCCGAGGTCCTCGCCCAGCTGACCAAGCTCCAGTCCGTTTCCCTCTGCGCCAATCTCACAGGCCAAGTCCTGGTCTACCTCATGGCGAGGCCGCCTGAGGCCGGGGAAGCCTCGAGGGAAGCCTTCCAAGCGGAAAGGGCTTCCGTGCTGGGAGAACTGGCCGAAAGGGCCCGGATACTGGCGGAGGGCCTGTCCGGGATTCCCGGCGTATCATGCCAGCCCATAACCGGGGCCATGTACGCCTTCCCCTCCATACGCCTTCCTCCCGGCAGGACCGACGAGGAGTATTGCCTTGCGCTGCTTGAAGCCACGGGAATCTGCGTCGTCCCCGGAACAGGCTTCGGCCAGGCGGAGGGCACCGCCCATTTCAGGACCACCATCCTGCCGCCCAGGAACCAGATCCTGGAGGTCGTGGAAAAAATAAAAGCCTTCCACGCGTCGTGGAAGTGAGGAGAACGCCATGGAGTGGAGAGCAAGCCATATCCTCGTCAAGGATCGAAGCCTCGCCCAGGAGCTCTTGAAGCGCCTGAAGCAAGGGGCCAATTTCGAAAGCCTGGCCAGGGAACATTCCACCTGCCCATCCAAAAGCTCGGGCGGCGACCTGGGCTGGTTCGGGCCCGGAAAGATGGTTCCGGCCTTCGAGTTTGCCTGCAAAGGCTTGGGAGTGGGATCCCTGTCCGACGTCGTCCAAACCCAGTTCGGGTATCACCTCATCAAGCTGACGGGGCGCCGCTAGGAAGGTCCCGGGGCCGGGCGAGCTTCCGCAGCTGGGAAAGCGTCGCCGCCATGTCCTTGGGCGGCGGCGTCTCGAAGCTTGCCCTTTGTCCGCTTCCCGGGTGGACGAAGGCTATCCTCTCGGCGTGGAGGGCCGTCCTGGCCAAAAGGGGCTTTTCCTCGAAGGGGTCTCCCTTCCACCTTCTTTTTAGCTCCGAAAGCTTGACCGCCTCACCGTCCCCGTAAAGAGGGTCGGCGACGATCGGATAACCCGTTGCCGAAAGGTGGACACGGATCTGGTGGGTCCTTCCCGTCTCGGGCAAGGCCCTCACCAAGGTGTAGCCCGAAAACCTCTCCACCACCACGAAGCGGGTGAAGGCTTCCTTGCCCCGCCTTCGGTCCGCGAAGCTCCGATGCAGCTTGTCCGCGTCCGCCAGGATGGGGCTGTCGCATTCCCACTCATCCCTCTCGGCCTCCCCCCGTACCAAGGCGAGGTAGGACTTTTCCACCTCCCGGGAGGCGAATTGGATGCTCAGGGTCCTGTGGGCTTCCTCGGTCCGGGCGTATGCCAGGATCCCGCTTGTATCTTTGTCTATCCTGTGCACCACCCACAGCTTTCCATGCTCCGCCTCCAAGATGGCTTGGGCCACCGGGGCGGCGGGATCGTAGCGGTCGGGTATTGCCAGGAGTCCCGGCGTCTTGTCGATTATGAGGAGGAATTCGTCCAAATGGACGATTTTTAGGGCTTTATCCACAAAAAAAGTATAGCACGGGGCGTTTTTTTTGTGAATTGGACCATAAAACGGCTCGAATTCCTCTTTTCGGGCCCTTCCGCCGCTTTTTTGCCCCTTGTCGATTCCGCGCCTTTTCACTATCTTTGTCTACGGCCGATGTGGCTACAAACAATCCACGCGAACAAGATCCCTCGAAGCGCGAAACTTCCAAAGGGATTGTGTTCGTCGGAAAATCAAACGATAGAGGGAGAACGAAGGTATGGCAAAGCAGCTTTTGTTCAGTGAAGATGCGCGGCGCAAGCTTCTCGTCGGAGTGGAAGTCATTTCCAAGGCCGTAAAGGTGACCCTGGGTCCGAAGGGACGCAACGTTCTTCTGGACAAGAAATTCGGCGCGCCTACGGTTACCAAGGACGGCGTGTCCGTAGCCAAGGAAGTGGAACTCGAAGACCCCTATGAGAACATGGGAGCCCAGCTTCTCAAGGAAGTTGCGACCAAGACCAACGACATCGCCGGAGACGGAACCACAACCGCCACGGTGCTCGCCTATTCCATCGTCAAGGAAGGCCTCAAGGCCGTCGCCGCGGGCATGGATCCCATGGGACTCAAGCGGGGCATCGACCAGGCCGTGAGCCTCGCCGTGGACGAGATCAAGAAGAACTCCAAGGAAATCAAGGAGAAGGAAGAGATCGCAAACGTGGCTTCCGTCTCCGCGAACAACGACACCTCCATCGGCGGCCAGATCGCCGACGCCATGGAAAAGGTGGGCAAGGACGGCGTCATCACCGTCGAAGAGTCCAAGACCATGGAGACCACCATCGATTTCGTGGAAGGCATGCAGTTCGACCGCGGCTATGTCTCCGCCTATTTCGCCACCAACCGCGATTCCATGACCGCCGTCCTCGAGAGCCCCTTCATCCTCATCCACGACAAGAAGATCTCCAACATGAAGGACCTCCTCCCCGTGCTTGAGAAGGTAGCCCAGCAGGGCAAGCCCCTCCTCATCATCGCCGAGGACATCGAGGGCGAGGCCCTGGCCACCCTCATCGTCAACCACCTGCGCGGCACCATCAATGTCTGCGCCGTCAAGGCCCCCGGCTTCGGCGACCGCCGCAAGGCCATGCTCGAGGACATCGCGATCCTCACGGGCGGCGAAGTGGTGTCCGAGGAGCTCGGCCTCAAGCTCGAGAACACCTCCATGTCCCAGCTTGGAACCGCCAAGACCGTCAAGATCGACAAAGAGAACACCACCATCATCAACGGAGCGGGCAAGCAGAAGGACATCCAGGACCGCATCGGCCAGATCAAGAAGCAGATCGAGGAGACCTCCTCGGACTACGACCGCGAGAAGCTCCAGGAGCGACTGGCCAAGCTCGCCGGCGGCGTCGCCGTGATCAACGTGGGCGCGGCCACCGAAGTGGAGATGAAGGAAAAGAAGCACAGGGTCGAGGACGCCCTCTCCGCAACCCGCGCGGCCATCGAGGAAGGCATCGTACCCGGCGGCGGCATCGCCCTCATCCAGGCGGCCGTGGCCCTCGAGAAGGTCAACACCGCCAAGATGACGGACGACGAGAAGGTAGGATTCAAGATCGTCAAGCGCGCCCTTGAGGAGCCCATCCGCCAGATCGCCGAGAACGGCGGGGTGGACGGATCGATCATCGCCGACAAGGCCAAGGCCTCCAAGAAGGGAATCGGCTTCGACGCCTACAAGGGCGAGTGGGTCGACATGGTCAAGGTGGGCATCATCGACCCCGCCAAGGTGACCCGCAGCGCCCTCCAGAACGCGGCCTCCGTCGCGGCCCTCCTCCTCACCACCGAATGCGCCATCACGGACATCCCCGAGAAGGAGAAGCCCGCCATGCCCGCCGGCGGCGGAATGGGCGGAATGGGCGGCATGGACTACTGAAGCCGCGAGGCCGCGGAACACCCACGGCATTCAATGATCAATAGAAAGGGGCGCCCGATCGGGCGCCCCTTTTTTCGTCGGATAACGGGTCCTAGGGCTTCGATCCCGCCCTCCCTCACATGAAGAATCCCCCTAGAGGGTGCGCGCCCACGTCGGAAATGATGTCGATGCGCAATACTACCATCCCTGTGCCTAAGGCAAGATCAAGGCCTTGGTAGAGCGACGCAAGCTTTCGAAACAGCCTTGGGAATCGGTCCAGTCAATGTCCTCATCGCCCAAAGGCAGTCGGCCGTCGCGTCCAAGCGAAACCTGGCCTGGGTAGCACCAGGAGTCATGGTCGGGCGGGTAGGATCAGCGGCCCAGCAGGGGATCGAGCCAACCTAGGAAGAAAGCCGCGGCAAGGGCGCCTAGCACGAGGAGAATCGCGAGATACAGCCCCCAGGGCCTTTTCTTCTCCGCGAAGGGATCCACGAGCTGGCGGTTCGATCCCGGGGGAAGGGAAGCCAGATGGCTCAAGGTGGCGCCGAAGGGCACGTTGATCTTGAGCTTGCCGTTCACCGCCCAGCCTTCGGCGTTGAGCAGGGGACCGAGGTTCCGCTTCCGCAGCTTCATGTAGGCCAGGATCATGGAAGGTCCGGAGATGAGGAGGAGGACTCCCAAGATTCCCAGGGGCATCCAGGCCCCAAGGCCGAAGAAAATGCCCAGGATACCCGTGACCATGGCTCCTATGCTTCCCAAGGCGACTCCGATGGCCGCCACAGTCCCCACGTCCATCTTCTTCGCCGCCAAGGGGACTTCGGGCTTGGGAGCGCCCTTGTCGATCTGGGCCGTGGCGGCGGCGGCGGATTTCATCTTATCCATGGAGGCGGCTTCGGCGTTGGCGGCGCGCTTCATGGCCATTTCCTCCAAAGTCTTTGCGAACCACTTGTAGGGACTGAAGAAGGCTTCGCGGATGCTGATGGGCTGCACGACGACTTTTGTGATCGATGCGTCCCAATCCCTCCCTTCGCTGTCGTAGAAGACTCCGTTCCGGCCTACGAAAATCGAATCCGCGTCTCCCGTTGTCAGGGCGGCAACGATGGATTTCTTGTTTCCATCCCTTCGGGAGAGGCTGCAATAGACAAGATACATGGACGAGAGGGCGGCCATCGATCCATGTGCGGCGGGATTGAGGACTTCGAGACAGAGGCTCATCTCGCGTCCGTCCAGATAAAGGCGGCCGGAGCGGAAAATGCCCTTTTTCTTCAGGTAGAAGTCGTCCAGGTTGACGAAATTCCTGAGAACCCTGAGGAAATCCCTCTTTACCAAAGACAATGTCCTCAGCTCAGCCAAGGCCTTCGCCTGAGCCGCCATCGCCTCGTCCGCGGAAACCAGGGAGCGCAGGTTCTGGAGCGCAGCATCCGCCAGGAGTCCGACTAGGGCTTCAGGCGGGGGCAATGGCATGCCGGGCAGGGGTTCCGAAGCTTTCCACGCCGCGTAGGAGTCGAAGGCCGCCGAGACCTTGCCCCAGGCGTCGATACCCAACTCCGTGGCGCAACCCTCGAATGCCCTTACATACCCTAGGAAGGTCTTGAGGTTCTGGGAGTGAAGGGGATGGAAGGATCCATCCATCCTAAGCCTTAGGGCTGTTTCAGGCATGGCGATGGGAAGCTTGGCCAGTTCCGGGTCTTCGGGGTTCAGGTTCCTGGAGAGCACGGAGGATATAAGGCGATGGATTTCCGATGCCGCTGCGGGGGAGTCCGCCATGGCAAGGACTTGGCAACGGCGGAAATAGTCATCCATCAGAGGCTTCAGCTCCTGGTAAAGACCCAGGGCCCTGGCCCCCTCTTCGGACGGTACAGGAAGGAGCCCTTGGGGTTCCGACGCCCTCCATTCCAAGGTGGCCTTGGCGGCGGCGACGAAGGCTTCGGCCTCTTTGAGGCCTACCCCGGGAGACCCGCTTGCGTCCAAGGCTGAAAATCCGGCGCCGAGACAGGCTTCGATGAAGGCTCGGGATTCCTCCATGCCCTTCCATGCGTCGGCGGAGGCGGGTGTAACCACGCCGTCCCCATTGAAGGGCAAGGATGAAAAGCTCGCAATCGCTCTGTCCATCGCCGCCAAGTCAAGCTCGATGCTCTTCGAATTCGACTCGGCTCCCAAGGATTTGGCTGTCTCTTCAAAGCCCTCCTGGAGGCCCTTGTCCTTCAGGTCCCCCAAGGCGAGGGACGATGATTCATCGAAAAGAAGATCCAGGGACTTCAAGGTCCCGGAAAGGTACTCCACGGTGTTCAGGATATCAGGAACCCGGACTTTCCCATCCTTGTCCGAATCCAGATAGGCGAGGCACTCCCCAAGCTCGGGCTGGGAGCTCGGCATTGCCAGCACGGCCCATAGTTTCTGGTCCAGGTCCTTGAGGCGCAGGATGTCCGTCCCATCCTTGAGCACCACCTGGTCGACTCCGCCTACTCTTGAAAAGGTCCATCGCTTGTCGTCGCTGCCCATTATTCGCGCTCCTTTACCATTTATCCATATTGTTTTGCCCCGCCGAGGAAGTACAGAAACAGTATCGCTTCGTTCCATCGGTTCCGCAAGGCGGTTTGGAGGCCTCTTCCTCCTTGGGAATCAGCCGGGGCCGGCGAAAGGGATTTGACGCGGGCGCCCGGCAGTGGCTATATTCTAAATCACACAGAAAGAGCGCGCGTACCGTTCATATCGATAAGGAGCACCCCATGAGCACAGAGCTGACCCTCACCGCAGAGAATTTTCCCGCCGAAGTCTTGCAATCATCCGAACCGGTCCTGGTGGACTTTTGGGCGGAATGGTGCATGCCCTGCAGGATGATAGCCCCCGCGGTGGCCCAGGTTGCGGAAAGCTACAAGGGGAAGCTCAAGGTCGGCAAGGTGAACGTGGACGACGAGGGAGACATAGCCTCCCAGTACGGCATCATCTCCATCCCCACCCTCATGGTCTTCAAGGACGGAAAGGTGGTCAAACAAAAAGTCGGCGCCCTGCCCAAGCACGAGATAGAAAACCTGGTCAAGGATTTTATCTGATCCCGTCCCTTTATTTCGGCAGTGTCGAACTCCGCTTGGTCTTCTTCCTGGAAGGCAAAGGCGGTTGAGAAGCCAGGGAGCCTGGGCTTTGGGAGCCCGGCTCCCCCACCTCCCACGCTTCCTTCCCAGATACATTCCCCGCCTTGCGGAACAGAGACCTGGAAGTGCTCGGCTTCCATTGGAAACCATCCTCCCAGGATGGAACCGGGGAGAAAACCCACAGGCCCTCCGAGCCCAACTGCGAGGCCAGGGTCTTGAGCCTTGGGGAATCAATCCCTCCCGCCTTATCCGCCGCGACATACAGAAGGCCGTCCTCGAAAGGATCTCCTTCCCTGGGGCTCAGGGCGACTAACCCCGTCTCGTCGGGAAGCCCCCCCGCCTTTGTCCAAAAATCCCGCGCCCCGGGATTGGAATCCACGCCCCCCGAAAGGGCAAGATCTTGTCCAAGCTCGTCCTTCTCCTCCGGAATCCCCTCCGGAGCGCAGTGGAGGACCAAGAATTCCCCCTTGGCGACCTCGCAGGGAGGAAAGACATATTCCATCTCTTTCACGGTGCTACACCATTTGACCTGGATGCCACCCAGGTTCCCCGCTTCCAGGACTGAAAATTCAAGGTAATCCCTATGGTTGTTGCTGGCGGAGCTGTTTTTCCCGGTCTGGACCTCCGTTATCCTCAAGAGCGCCGGCCTTCCATTGAATCCTATGAAGGAAAAGATGAACCGAAGCGAATTGCCCGACCTGTCCTGCACTTCTCCCGAAAGGCTGCACGCCACCCCGGGGGAGAGGGGAGGAGAAAACCGGACTTTCAGCTCCTGGCCTGCACTTTCAGGCTCTACCTCTGAGCCTGGGGGAGAGAAGGAAAAGCTGCCCTCCACGGCATCGATATCCTCGTCGAAGCGGGCAAGGAATTCCGACGGATTTGCCTGGGATGCGGAAAGAAGGGTCGGAGGGCGGATGTCCCCGGCGGGAAGGAAGAGCCGTCCCGGATCGGGGGTGCACGCGGCAAGGGGGGCGAGCAGGAAGACACGCAGGATGGCGGCAAATAGATGCGCGATTTCCAGAGGCTTGGGTTTTGGGGCTCGCGGTTCCATGGCTCTCCTCCATTGGAGTAACGCCCTTTCCAAAGCCTATTGATTCAATCTTGTGCAAGAAACCCCAAAAGAAGTACACTCCGCCCATGAACATCGTGATCGCGAACGACCATGGCGCCGTAGAGCTCAAGCTCAGGCTCCTCGCATGGCTCAAGGACCAGGGGCACCTGGTGACCAACCTAGGCGTCGATTCCGAAGAGCGGGTGGACTACCCGGACATGGCCGAGGCGGCCATAGACGAATACAGGAAGGGTGGATACGGCCTGGGAATCCTTCTCTGCGGCACAGGCATTGGCATCTCCATCGCCGCCAACCGGCACAAGGGCATCCGCTGTGCATTGGTCCACGATGCCTTCACGGCCCTGATGGCCAAGGAGCACAACGACGCCAATTTCCTGGCCTTCGGCGGGAGGGTCGACTATCCACAGGCGCCTGAGGAAATCCTGGCCACCTTCCTCTCCGCCTCCTTCCAGGGAGGCAGGCACGAGCAGAGGGTGGCCAAGCTGGACACCCTCACCTAAGCCCCGCCCCCCCAATAAGATCGAAGAGGGCCTCCTGCGGCATGACGCGGGAGGCTCCGTACCAAGCCGCACCCATGAGACCCGCCCGGCTTCCCAACCTCGCCTCCTCGAAGGCGCAATCCGTCCAGGCGTCGCGGTACACCAAGGCCTGAACAAGGGATGACAGGGCCGTAAGGAGGTGGGAGGCTCCCTGGACTACGCCTCCGCCCAGCACCACCGTGTCAGGCGCAAGCATGGCCAGGGCGGTGGCCGTCATCCTCGCCAATGCCTTGGTCGCCACCTCGTCCACCTTCGCCGCCAAGGGATCGCCGTTTTCAAAGGCAGCGTACACTTCCCTGGCGTTGACCACAGAGCCCTGCCGCACATCCCGGGCTAGGGCTGACACATTCAATTCCTCTTCCGCGATCGGCGCGGCGAGACTTCCCAATCCTGCCTCCCGGCCGAGACCTATGTCCATGGCGATCCTTCCCATGGAAGGCCCCGAGGCGTAAGCCTCGGCGCAGCCTTCCGCCCCGCAGACGCATTTCCTTCCCCCCGGCTCAACGACAAAATGGCCAATCTCCACGGCCCTGTCGTTCCTTCCCCCAAGGAGGTCCCCGTCCACGACATAGCCCCCCCCGATCCCCGTCCCCAACCCTATGAAAAGCAGGATCTTACCTTTTTCCCGCCGGACCGCCCATTCAGCGTAGGCCGCTATGTTGCCGTCATTCCTCACCGTCGTAGGCGCCCCGCCGGCCATGGCGCGGATCCGCTCCCCCAGGGGG
>JBFLXC010000066.1:0-13110 GCA_040757435.1 Spirochaetota bacterium
ATGTCGACCTCGTGGGGTAGCCCGTGCTTCCTAGCCAAGGTTGACAACTCAGCGTAGGTGGACACGGCGATGGAATAGGCCAAGGTGGAGCGTTCCAGTTCACTCATGGCCGACAAGGCCCGGGCGGCGGACTCGGAGAGGTCCGCTGCGGATTGGGCTTCGATCCTTCCGGCCATGGCAAGGCTCAAGGCCAGGATCAGGCAGGGCAGGGCTGTTCCTCGTCGCATCAGGTGGATACTACACTTAGGAAGCCGGCAGGCGCAATCGAGTATCAGGCTGCCCCTGGGCTTCGGACAAAGACTTTAAGGCTACCTGAGCCTGGAATGCTTGAGTACATCCTTGAGGTAGCGGCCCGTATAGGATTGCTTGGCGGCGGCGACCTCCTCAGGCCTTCCCTGGGCGACGATGCTCCCTCCCTTGGTCCCGCCTTCGGGTCCCAGGTCGATGATCCAGTCCGCCTGCTTGATCACATCCAGGTTGTGTTCGATCATGACCACGGAATTCCCCATGTCAACCAGGCGTTGAATCACTTCCATGAGCTGCTTCACATCGGCGAAATGCAGGCCCGTCGTTGGCTCGTCCATGAAATACAGGGTCTTCCCCGTGGAACGCTTGGAGAGTTCGAAGGCAAGCTTGACCCGCTGGGCCTCCCCGCCTGAGAGGGTGAGGGCGGACTGGCCTACCCGTATGTAACCAAGCCCCACGGAAAGGAGGGTCCTGAACTTATTGGAGATGGAGGGGATGTTTTCGAAGAACTTCGCCGCGTCCTCTATGGTCATGTCCAACACATCGGCGATGTTTTTCCCTTTGTAGCGCAGGTCCAGGGTGTCGGCGTTGAACCTCCTCCCGTGGCAGACGTCGCAGGTAATGTAGACGTCGGGAAGGAAGTTCATCTCAATCTTGATCGTGCCGTCGCCTTGGCAGTGCTCGCAGCGCCCTCCCTTCACGTTGAAGCTGTACCTTCCCGCCTTCCACCCACGGGCCTTCGATTCAGGCAGGCTGGCGAAAAGCTCGCGTATGGGCGTGAACACCTCGACATAGGTGGCGGGGTTGGAGCGCGGCGTCCTCCCTATGGGGCTCTGGTCGATGTTGATGATCTTGTCGATGTTCTCAAGGCCCTGGATGGAATCGTACTCCCCTTCCCTCCGGGAGGAGCGCATGACGCGGTTTGAGATAGCGGGATACAACAGGTCCGATAGCAGGGTGCTTTTCCCCGAGCCTGACACGCCGGTGATGCACACGAACATTCCCAGGGGTATTTCCACCTCCAGGTCCTTCAGATTGTGCTCCCTCGCGCCCTTAAGGAGAATCGACCCCTTGTCGAGGGGCCTGCGGGCCGGAGGGACGTCTATCGTGAGGGCTCCTGAGAGATATTGTCCCGTGACGCTCTTCGCGGAGCGCATGACTTCCTCCGGGCTTCCCTGGGCGACCACCTTCCCCCCATGCACCCCCGCTCCGGGGCCGAGGTCCACTATGTAGTCCGCGGTTCGCAGGGTCTGCTCGTCGTGTTCCACCACGATGAGGGTGTTCCCTATGTCCCTGAGGTAGACGAGGGTGTCGATGAGCTTTTGGTTGTCCCGTTGATGCAGGCCTATGGATGGCTCGTCCAGGATATACAGGACCCCCACGAGGGAGCTTCCTATCTGGGTGGCGAGGCGTATCCTCTGGGCCTCGCCTCCGGAAAGGGTGGCGGCCTTCCGCTCCAGGCTCAGGTATTCCAGGCCCACGTTCTTCATGAAGCTCAGCCTTGCCTTGATTTCCTTTACTATCTGCTTTGATATCTGCTTCTCCACCTCGGTGAGGGGAAGTGAGGAAAAGAACTTATGGGCCGCCTCCACCGACATGGAGGATACTTCATGGATGTTCGCCCCTGCCACGGTGACAGCCAGGGCTTCCGGCCTAAGCCGCTTGCCCATGCAGCTTGTGCAGGGCTTTTCGGTCATGAATCCTTCCATCCACTCCTTCACGCCGTCGCTTGTGCTCTCCAGGTATCGGCGCTTGAGGTCCGCCAGGATGCCCGGGAACCGCGTCTGGTACTCGAAGTGCCCTGTGTTTTCCTTGTTGTCGTAGCGGACCTTTATCTCCTCCTTTGTACCGTGGAGGATGGCGTCCATGATTTCCTGGGACAGGTCTCCGAAGGGCGTGTCCAGGCTGAACTTGAAATGTTTGGCCAATGCTTCGAATCTGGACCTGTTCCATGCAGAGGAGGGATTGTACGGAACGCATCCACCCTCGTTGAAGGATAGGCTCTTGTCGGGGATGATGAGCTCAGGGTCGAACTCGTGGTTGACTCCAAGGCCAGTGCAGGCCGGGCAGGCTCCCTGGGGGGCGTTGAAGGAAAACAGCCTCGGCTCCATCTCCGGCAGAGAGATGCCGCATTCGGGGCATGCGCCTTTCTGGCTGAAGAACTCTTCGCTGCTACCGGCCTCGTCCTCCCGTATCACCACCGCGACACCGTCGGCGATGTGAAGGGAAGCCTCGACAGCCTCGGCAACCCTGCGCCTTGAATCGGGGCCGAGGCGGATCCGGTCGACCACCATCTCGATGGTATGCTTCCTTTGTTTCTCCAGGCTGATTTCCGATTCGAGGTCCTTGAATTCCCCATCCACCCTGACCCGGGTGAAACCCTGCTTGCGCGCGTCCTCGAACCACTTCCTATGCTCGCCTTTCATGCCCCTGACCACCGGCGCCAGCACCTGGAGCTTCGACCCCTTCGGCCAGGAGAGGATGGTATCGAGGATCTGATCCACGCTCTGCTCCTTAATGATCCGGCCGCAGGACGGACAATGGGGTGTGCCTATCCTGGCGTAGAGGAGGCGGAAGTAGTCGTAGATTTCCGTCACCGTACCCACGGTGGAGCGGGGATTCCTGTGGGTAGTCTTCTGTTCGATGGAAATCGCGGGAGATAAGCCCTCTATGTAGTCCACGTCGGGCTTGTCCATCCGGCCCAGGAATTGGCGCGCATATGCCGAGAGGGATTCCACGTACCTTCTCTGCCCCTCGGCGAAAATGGTGTCGAAGGCCAGGGAACTCTTCCCGGACCCGGAAAGTCCGGAGATGACGATGAGCTTGTCCCTGGGCAGCTCAAGGTCTATGTTCTTCAGGTTGTGGACCCTGGCGCCTTTGATTATGAGCTTGTCCATACTATGCCCATTAGGATATGGAGTTCGGCGGACAATGGCAAGGGCCGGCTAACATCCGTATAGTAAAATTCCTTCCTGGCTAGACGTTGAACTTGAAGAACACCACGTCTCCGTCCTGGACTATGTATTCCTTGCCTTCCTGGCGCAATTTCCCCGAAGCCCGGATCGCCTGCTCGGATCCCAAGGCGACAAGGTCGGAGAAGCCGTAGACTTCGGCTTTTATGAATCCCCTCTCGAAATCCGTATGGATCACGCCGGCGGCTTGGGGAGCCTTCGAGCCGGCCTTTATGGTCCAGGCCCTGCACTCATCCTCTCCCGCCGTGAAGAAAGTCCTTAGGCCAAGCTGTCTGTAGGCCGAATGGATGAGGCTGGACAGCCCGGACTCCCCGAGCCCGACCCCGCTCAGGAATTCCTTTTTTTCCTCAGGGTCCTCTATGTCGGCGAGCTCGGCTTCGAACTTGCCGCAGATGACCACCGCCTCCGAGCCCATCGCCGCCGCCGCGTCCCGCACCGCCGAGACGTAGCCGTTCCCCCCTACTCCCGACTCATCCACGTTGCAGACGAAAACTTCCTTCTTGAGGGTGATGAGGAAGGCCGACCTTACGGCCTCGAGTTCCTCGGGCTCCAATTCGGCGGCGCGGGCGGGCCTTCCCTCCTGGAGAAAGGGTCTCAGCTTGGAAAGGACAGCCATTTCCTTTTCAGTTTCCTTCCTCAACCCGGGATCCTGGACCTTCAGCTGCTTGGAAAGCTTGTCCATCCTCCTGTCCAGGGTATCCAGGTCCGCCAAGGCGAGCTCCGTGTGGATGACGGCGATGTCGTCAAGGGGATCCACCTTGTTGGCCACGTGGATGACGTCGGGATCGTCGAAGCATCGCACCACATGGGCAATCATGCCCACTTCCCTAATGTGGGAGAGGAACTGGTTCCCCAAGCCCTCGCCCTTGGACGCCCCCCGAACAAGCCCCGCTATGTCCACGAATTCCACGACCGCCGGCACCCGTTTCCTGGGCTTGAACATGTCCACGAGGAAATCGAGCCTTGGATCCGGCACGGCGACGATGCCTACGTTGGGATCGATGGTGCAGAAAGGATAGTTGGCCGCCTCGGCCTTGGCGCTTGTGAGGGCCGAAAAAATTGTCGACTTCCCTACGTTTGGAAGACCGACGATCCCGCAATTCAAAGCCATCTGATTCCTCGCTTCAATGGTGCTGTGGATCATTATCGAAGAAACAGGGCTCTTTGGCAATGGAGAAGGATCTCCGGGGATCCGGCACCGCTTTACTGCCGAGACTGCTGCGGATAGGATGAGACGTAAGGGATTCCACCCCATGGAGGAAGAAATAGAATGCCCGCTATCCACGCTGAGTTTTCAAGCAACGCCAACAACATGCACAAGTCGGTGATCCGGGAGCTTTTGAAGCTGACCCAGAGGCCGGACATAATTTCCTTCGGCGGAGGGCTTCCCGCCCCGGAGACCTTCCCCGCCCAGGACCTCAAGGCCGCCGCCGAGGAAGTCCTGACCACCAATCCCGCCAGGGCGCTCCAGTATGGAACCACGGAAGGGGAAGTTTCCCTTGTGGCGGAGCTCATCGCCTACGAAGCCCGCCACGGGACAACCATAGGCTCGAAGAATCTCCTTGTCACATCCTCGAGCCAGCAAGCCTTGGACATGCTGCCCAAAATCTTCCTCGACCCGGGCGACACAGTGATCTCCGGCCGCCCCACCTATGTCGGCGCCATCCAGGCCATCCAGTCCTACCGGGGCAAGATGCTGGGCATTCCCTTCAGCCCAGACGATTCGGGCTTCGACATGAAGGAGCTTGAAACCCGGTACGCCAAGGCTAAAGCGGCAGGGGAGCGGATCAAGTATATCTATGTGATACCGGATTTCCAGAACCCCTCGGGGATATGCTGGAGCAGGGAAAAAAGGCAATCCCTCCTGGAGTTCTCCTACCGCGAGAAGCTCTTCATCGTGGAGGACGCCCCCTATAGGGAGATCCGATTCATCGGCGAACAGGTGCCGTCTATATACCAGCTGGACCAGAGGGGAAGGAACGAGGGCAACGTCATCATGCTCAAGACCTTCTCCAAGATCCTGGCGCCGGGGACCCGCATAGGCTGGATCATGGCCAGGGAGGACATCATCGACAAGCTGGTCACGGCTAAGCAGGCTATGGACCTCTGCACCAGCCCCTTCACCCAGATGTGGCTCGCGGCCTACATGAAGAAGGGTAAGATCGAAGAGACCATAGCCAACACCTGCGCCAACTACAGGGCCAAGCGTAACTATATGCTGGAGATGATGGACCGCTACATGCCCAAGCGCCAAGACCTGAGGTGGACAAAGCCGGAAGGCGGGCTCTTCCTATGGATAAGCCTCCCGGCTGGCATCGATTCGGAGAAGCTGCTCCTGAAGGCCGTGGAGAAGAAGGTGGCGTATGTCGTCGGATCGGCCTTCTACTTCGACGAACCCGAGCACAATTCCATGAGGATCAACTTCTCCTACGCCACCATGGACCAGATCGAGGAAGGCATACGCAGGCTCGCGGAGGTGATCGACCAGGAGCTTGCTTGAGCCCCGGGGGCGAAAATTTGAGGTTTTGTCTCCATTTTTATTGATTGTCCCAGTTCGATAGGAGTACTTTATCCTGAAAGCCGATTCCGGGCCTAGAAAGGCGCCGGTGCGACCGGGCGGCGCTTTGCGCGAGGCCTTCCGGACGCAACCGGAAAGGAAGGGCGGCAAGGAGAAAAAATGCCCATCATCGAACTTAAGGATGTCAGGAAGATCTACCCCTTAGGAAAAGTTGAAGTGCACGCAGTGAAAGGCGTGAGCTTCGCCATAGAGAAGGGAGACTTCATTTCCATAGCGGGCCCCTCGGGCTCGGGCAAGACGACCATCCTCAACATGATCGGCCTCATCGACTCCCCCAGCGCCGGAGAAGTCGAAATCGGAGGCAAGAAAACCTCCGGCCTGTCGGACAAGGAACTGACCCGCTTCCGGCATGAGATCCTAGGATTCATCTTCCAATCCTTCAACCTCATTCCCGTGCTGAACGTTTGGGAAAACATCGAGTTTCCGCTTCTCCTAGGCAAGACAGCCATTTCCCCCCAGGATAAGAAAGGCTGGATAGACTGGCTCATCGAGGAAGTAGGTCTTACGGAATGGAAGACACATAAGCCCAACGAATTGTCCGGCGGCCAGCGGCAGCGCGTGGCCATCGCCCGCGCCCTGGTCACAAAGCCCCAGATCGTCCTGGCCGACGAGCCCACGGCTAACCTGGACTCCGCGACAGGAGAACAGATCATAGAGCTCATGAAGAAGATCAACCGCGAATTGGACACAACCTTCATCTTTTCCACCCACGACGCCAAGATCGTCGAGATAGCCGACCACATCATTCGGCTCAGGGACGGGCTGGTCACCGAAAACAGGCGCTGCGTAGACAAGGCGGATGAGTCCGTTCCCGCGGGCCGGGAGTAAAGCCATGCCCGTCACATTGAGAATGGCGTTCCGCAACATCTTCGAACACAAGTCGAAGAGCCTCATCATTGGGATTCTCCTGGCCATGGGCTCCCTCATCCTCATCGTCGGAAACAGCTTCATCGACGCGTCCAAGACAGGCATTGAGATCACCTTCGCGGACAATTACACAGGCGATGTCTTCATCTCCGGCGTCTCTCCGGAGGGCCCTGTCTCCCTCTTCGGCGTCACTTCCGTGGGAGGATTGGCCGCCACGCCCACCATCCCGGACTATGAGAAGGTGCTTGGGATCCTCAAGGACAATCCCGGCGTCGAGGCTTACTCAGGTTTGGCCACGGGATACGGAATTGTGACCAAGAACCCTGAGCTGTCCCTGGACCAGACCATGCAGGAGGCCCATGAGGAATCGGACTCTTCGGAATCCGATTCGGACCCCTCCTTCCGCTTCTTCTTCCTCTTCGGGGTTGATC
This sequence comes from Spirochaetota bacterium, assembly GCA_040757435.1. Taxonomy (GTDB): domain Bacteria; phylum Spirochaetota; class Spirochaetia; order Treponematales; family Rectinemataceae; genus VKGY01. The sequence continues at coordinate 7,095 of JBFLXC010000066.1, forward strand.
CTTCCAGCTATTGGAAAATGTTCGACTCCGTCCGGCCGACCTCTGGAACCCTCATCGAGCCAGGCTCCAAGGGGTTGGTGGTCAATGAAAAGCAATTGGAGAAAATTTCCAAGTGGATGAACAAGCCCTTGGGCGTGGGGGACACCCTGGTCATCCAGGGGTTTTCCGCCTCTGGAATGAAGATACGGGAGCTTCCCATCCTTGGAACCTACGAGCAGCAAGGCGAAGGCTCCGCCCCGGAGCAGATGACCTTCGTCGACATAGATACCCTGAGGATCCTCGCGGGCATGACCGTGGGTGCGAACGAAGACATCGAGCTCTCGGAGGACCAGTACTCACTCCTTTCCGCCGAAGATCCGGACGCCCTTTTCGGGGACGATCTGTTCGGCGATGAAATGATCGGGGATGCGCCCGCCAAGGGAAGCTTCGACGAAGCCAAGATCCAGGCCCAGCTGGCTGACACAAAGGCCCGAGAGCTGGCCAATACCGCCGACACGGGCGCCTGGCAGTTCATAGTCCTCCAGGCCAAGAATCCCGATAAGGCCCAGGTTCTCATAAAGGAGTTGAACCAAAGCTTCGGCGACCAGGGCATCCAAGCCTCGGCCGGAGACTGGCAGAAGGCCGCCGGCCCCTACGGACAGTCTGTGGACGTGATCCGCATCGTCTTCACCGTCGCCATAATCGTCCTCTCCATCGTCGCCATCATCATCATCATGAATACCTTCGTCATCTCGGTCATCGAGCGTACCGGAGAGATAGGAACCATGAGGGCCATAGGCGCCCAAAGGTCCTTCGTCAGGAAGCTTTTCGCCGCCGAATCCGTGGTCCTGTCCACAGTCTTTTCCTTTATTGGAGCCCTCCTTGCCATAGGGGTCGTGGCATTGCTCAGATACCTCAAGATCGAGGCGGGCAATCCATTCTTGGAAGTCCTCTTCGGGGGCAAGTACCTTTCACCCTATGTCACTGTCCTCAATTTCCTAGGCGGTATCCTGAGCATGGTGGCTGTAGGCTATCTGGCGCACCTGTACCCTGTCTCGGTGGCCTTGCGCATCAGGCCAGTCCAAGCCATGCGCAACGATTAGGAGCATCGGAATGAACAAAATACTGCCTAAGATTGCGCTGCGGAACCTGTCGCGGCAGAAGAAAAGAAGCTTCCTCCTTGGCGGAGCCATAGCCTTCGGAATAATGATCGTAACCTTGATCAACGGCTTCGCCGGGGCGTTCATCGAGAACGTCTCGGAGAACTTCGCCTACCTCATGGCCGGCCATGTCTTCGTCCAAGGTTCCGAGAAGACGGAATCCGGCCGTAGGCTCAATGTCATCCGCGACGATTCGTCGATGTTCAAGGCGGTGGAGGGAATCTCCCTCCCCTATTCCTTCGCCACCCGATCAAGCGAAGTGACGGCCATGATCGTCTTCGAAGGCCGGAGCATTCGACAAAACCTCACTGGCCTCGACCTGACAGGCTCCCCCTTCCTAAAGGAGCGCCTGGTGCTCAAGCAGGGGAGCTGGGAACAGGCATTGGCGCCCGATGCCCTTATCCTGTCGGAGAAGGTCGCCGGAAAGCTGAACGTCCTTCCCGGCGATAGGGTGACCGCCAGCTTCCAGACCATAACCGGCCAAAACAACGTGGCGGATTTCACCGTCGCCGCCATCAGCGTGGACGCCTCGATCATCGGGTCGGTGATGACCTACGTGAACCTCGGCTACCTCAACGACGCCCTCGGCCTCGGCCCTGGGGAATACATGTCCTTGGGATTCATGCTTCCCAATCTCAAGGATTCAGCCGCCTTCGCGGACGCCCTCTACAAGGCCATGGACGCTTCCAAGATGCAGCTTTTCGAAAGAAGCGCGAAGGACGAGTCCGGGAGCGCCACACCCTTCCAGGCCCTGCTGCGGACCCAGAACAAGGAAACCTGGGAAGGCGTCAAATACCGGGTCTTCACCATCGACGATGTTCTGTCCCAGGCGAAACAGATCGTCCTGGCCCTTGATTCGGCGAGTCTCATCATCCTCCTGGTCCTCTTCGCCATAGTGATGATCGGCATCACCAACACCTTCCGCATGGTGATGTACGAGAGGATCAGGGAAATAGGCACCATGCGCGCCGTAGGCGTCCAACGGGGCGAGGTGCGCTCCCTCTTCCTGTACGAGGCCTTCTTCCTCGCCTTGGGGGGAGCCGTCTCCGGCATCATCCTCGCCCTTGCGGCGATGGGAGGTCTTTCCCTCATCGACTTCGGCATGGAATCGCCGGCCTTCCTCATAATGAAGAACGGCCACCTGTCCTTCTTCCTGCCCCCCTTCCGGGCTCTCTTCAACATTGGAATCATATCCCTTCTCACCATCCTGGCCGCCTATTTCCCGGCCAAGTCCGCGGCGAAGATGACTCCCGCGGAGGCATTGAGGACAATGAAATGAAATACCTATCCGCAGGAGCACCCATGAACAGCCCTTTCAAGCGCTTATCCAGAGCCTTATTACCCCTGGCCCTCGCCGCGGGCCTTATGTTTCCCTTCCCCGCCTTCGCCCAGGCCTCGGGAGCCGCGCCCTCCCTGACCATGGCCCAGGCCAGGAAGATCCTGGCCGACCTGGACGACCTGGGGAATTTCCCCGGGAAAGACTACACCGCCCTATTCACCATCGTCTCCGAGAAGCCGGGGGAAAAGCAGTCCGTCACCCAGGTGAGGGTCTTCAGGCGGGATTCAAAGAAGCAGTTCACCATCCTCATCATGCTTCCCGAGGTGAACAAGGGCCAGGGATATCTGAGGGAGGAGGACAACGTCTGGTTCTACGATCCCACGGGGAGAAAGTTTTCCCATTCCTCAATAAAGGAAAACCTCCAGAATTCCGAGGCGAAGAACGCGGACTTCACAAGCTCCACCCTTTCCGATGACTACGGGATCGAGAAGATTTCAGAATCTACCATCGGAAAGTTCCCGGTATGGGTTTTGGACTTGAAGGCGAAGAACAACGAGGTGCCCTACGAGCGCATGGTGCTCTATGTGAGGAAGGACAGGAACATGATCCTCAAGCAAGAGGACTATTCGGTCAACGGAAGGCTCATGAGGACAACCTTGTTCCCCAAGTACGTAGAGCTCGAAGGCAAGCTCCTGCCCTCCCAGATCCTCATCGTGGATGAGATAAACAAGGGAGAGAAAAGCCAGATAACCATGGCGGAGCAGTCTGTGGAAAAGCTTCCGGACAAGGTTTTCACAAAGGCTTTCCTGGAGCAGGTGAACCGATGAAGCCGCCGAAGACCGCATCGTCGGTTGTCCTCCTGGCAATTCTTGGTTTCGTCCTCCTCCCCCCCGCCACCATATTCGCCCAGTCCGCTGGTTCGGAGATCGACCTTGATGCCTTGTTCGGCGATGAGACGGTGGTGGAGCAGGAGGCCCCGAAGGAGCCACTGCCCAACCCTGTCGCGAGCCTTGTGAAAACAGAAGGAGTGCGTATAGGCGGCTCCTTCTCGGGCTCCCTCGCCACAGCCCTCACGTGGAACAACCTATGGGACGGTAGCTCCGGCATCCTCGATCCCGAGACCCGCGTTCTTTCCGCCGCCTTAGGCTCCACAATTTTCTTCGACGCCAGGCCGGGGGAGGATTTCAGGGTCTACGGTTCCGCCAAGACCTCCTGGCCTTTTTACCGGAGCGTCGGTTCCATCGAAGTGCCCAGCATCGACATCTTCGAGCTTTTCGCCGACGTGGCCTTGGACGACAAGGTCTTCATTCGGTTCGGTAAAAGCACGGTAAAATGGGGAGTCGGGTATTTCTGGAGTCCCGCCGATGTCATAAATCTTGAACCCATCAATATTTTTGATGCGGAAGCCCAGAGGGAGGGTCCGATAAGCCTCCGCATCCACATCCCCCAGCTGGGAAGCCAGAACAACTTCTACATGTATGCAATACTAGACAAATCAAATGTCGATTTTGAAACCACCGCCTTGGCGGCCAAGGCGGAGTTCCTTTTGGGCGCCTACGAGATTGGGATAGGCGGATACTACCGGTACGACACCGCGGAACGCGGAATGCTCACCCTCACCGGTCCCGTGGGCCCCTTCGATTTCTTCGGTGAAGCCATGATCTCCCGGGGTACGGCGAAGACATTTGTGGAATCGATTCAAACTACTTTGCCGTATTCGATTACACTATCTAACCAGGATGACAATCGAGAGGATCTGTTTTTCTCCGCTAGCGTAGGCTTTCTTTATTCAAACTCAAACGAAAAAACCTCTTTCTTGGCCCAATATTTTTTCAACGGAGAGGGATATGGGCCTTTTAAAAGAGAAGCCCTCATCACGGATGGTAAAGCAGCAATATTCAATGCAGGTGGACCTGAATCACTAATCGGACAAGGTTTGAGCAGCGCCTTAGCTGGGCTTCTTTTAGGCTCCGGTCAGCATTATGCGGCGGTTAATCTATCCAAAGGCGAGGCAATCTGGGAGGACCTGTCGGTTTCCATTCTCGCGCTGGCCAACCTCTCGGACTTCTCCGGGATAATCAAACCCTCCGCGACCTGGAGCGTATCGGACAACTTCTCTATCAACGCAAGCCCTACCTTCGTGTTCGGCCCGGAGGACGGAGAATATTCGTTCCTCGCAGGAGGACCCAAGACGACATTCACCCTCGGGGCGAAACTTTCGGGAGCCTTCTAGGCATTTGGGCCTCCGGCCTCAGTTGCCCTGCGGCGACATAAATGGTTTAATCGGAGCATCACTCCCTCGCGGGACCCAAGTCCCGCGAAGAAAGGAAAGACTATGAAAATCCACCCCATCACGGACAAGATTTTCGCCCTCCACGCGGACATCAAATCCGACGACCTGTTTGAAGGCATCTGGCCCATACCCTACGGCGTCTCCTTGAATTCATACTTGGTGAAATCGGAGAAGATAGCCCTCATCGACCTGGTGCGGGACTGGGTCGGAGCCCCGGGGGAGCTGGCTGGCCAGCTGGCTTCCGTAGGGATCGGCCTTGACGACGTCGACTACCTCATCATGAACCATCTTGAGCCGGACCATTCGGGATGGCTGTCTGAATTCCGGGCAATCAATCCCCATGCGGAGATCATCGCCACCCAGAAGGGCATAGACCTTGTGAGAAGCTTCTACGGGATCGAGGATGGAGTCCGGGCTGTGAAGACCGGGGACAGGCTTGAGCTTGGGGAAGGAGTCGCCCTGGATTTCTTCGAAACCCCGAACGTGCATTGGCCAGAGACGATGATGACCTGGGCGGCGGACGGCCAGGTGCTTTTCTCCTGCGACGCCTTCGGATCCTTCGGCGCTTTGGGAGACAGGGTGTTCGACGACCAATTTTCAGAGGAGGAGCATGTCTTCTATGAGTCCGAATCCCTTCGGTACTACGCGAACATAGTGTCCAGCTTCAGCCTCTTCGTGAAGCGCGCCGTGGAAAAGGTCGGCGCCCTTCCCATCCAGGTGGTCGCCCCGAGCCACGGCATGGTGTGGAGGACATCCCCTGGCGAGATAATCGACCGCTACTTGCGCTACGCCGGATACCTGGAGGGACCGAGGGAGAAGGAAGTGGCGATAGTCTGGGGGTCCATGTACGGCAACACGGAACGCGGCCTCGACGCTGTCATCGAAGGCATCGAGGCGGAGGGGGTGCCCTACTCCATCCACCGCGTGCCCAACGAGGATGTCTCCTGGGTTCTGGCGGACGCCTACAAGAGCGAAGGCATCCTTGTCGCCATGCCCACCTACGAGTACAAGATGTTCCCCCCCATGGCTTATGTGCTGGACATCTTCGAGCGCAAGCATGTCTGGTACAGGAAAGCCCTTCGTATCGGCAGCTTCGGCTGGGTTGGCGGTGCGAAGAAGGAATACGACAATAAAATCGCCCCTTTGAAGTGGGAATCCCTGGAATCCGTGGAATGGGCCGGAGCCCCCGACGAGGACACCCTATCCTTGCTTTTTGAGCGCGGCCGGGAGCTTGCGAGGGCTGTCAAGGAGGCCTGAGCCTCCATTCAGCTTTTCCCAATTGAAGGGGGGCCGCCCCGACATGAT
>JBFLXC010000067.1:0-12957 GCA_040757435.1 Spirochaetota bacterium
CGGCCTTCGAGCTGAAGAAAGCCGAGGACAGGGCCCATATCCTGCGCGGATTGGTCATAGCCCTGGAGAACATCGACGAGGTTGTGGCGATAATCAAGGCCTCCAAGAACATCGAGGAAGCCAGGCTCAACCTGGAGCGGAGGTTCCAGCTTTCCGATGTACAGGCCCAGGCCATCGTGGACATGAGGCTCGGCCGCCTCACCGGCCTTGAAACCGAGAAGCTCCTGGCGGAGTTGGCGGAAATCGAGGCGAGGATCGCCTACCTCAAGGACCTGCTTGCCTCCGATGCGAAGATCCTTGGGGTGGTGAGGACTGAAACCCTAGATCTGGCAAAGAAATACGGCGATGCGCGCCGAACCGAGATCGTGGCGGACAATGTCGAGGCCATCAATATCGAAGACCTCATCAAGCCCGAGGAGATGGCCATCCTCATCTCCAACAAGGGCTTCATCAAGAGGGTGTCCGTCCATCTCTACCGATCCCAGGGCAGGGGAGGGAAGGGCTCCAATTCCTCAAACCTCTTGGAAGACGATTTCATCGAGCAGCTCTTCGTGGCCAACACCCACGACTATCTGCTCTTCATTTCCACAGCGGGGAAGGCGTATTGGATCAAGGTGCATGAAATCCCGGAATCCTCCCGCCAAGCCAGGGGAGCCCACATCAAGAGCCTATTGGCCATATCCCCCAACGAGGAAATCACGACTATCGTCGATTTCAAGGCCTTCTCGGACACCCAATTCCTCCTCATGGGAACCTTGCGCGGCGTGGTGAAGAAGGTGGCGATTTCCGATTTCGTCAACGCCCGCACCCGCGGGATCATCGCCATACATCTGGACGAAGGGGATAAGTTGGTATCGGCCTGCCTGACGGGAGGCGCGGACGAAGTCATGCTTATCACCAGGATGGGCCAAGCCTTGCGGATCCACGAAGAGCAGGTGCGGGTGATGGGAAGGGCGTCCAGGGGGGTCCGGGGCATCCTCCTTTCCAACAGCGACGAGCTTGCCGCCATGCTGAGGGTGAACCCACAGCTCGCCATGCTCATTTCCACCACCAACGGCTATGGAAAGCGGGTCGAATACGACAATTTCTCCTGCCACGGCCGAGGAACACGCGGCCAGATGATCTATGTTCCCGACGATGTCTCCGGGGAGGTCGTGGATGCCGTCTCCATCCATGAGGATGACGAGGCGATGATCATCACTTCGACGGGAAAAACAATAAAGATCGACGCCAACACTGTGAGGGTCCTGGGCAAGAACGCCCGAGGTGTTCGGATCGTCAATATAGCTCCCCCCGATCTGGTCATAGGATTGGACAAGGTTGTCAAGGAAGAGAAGGTCGTGGAACAGAAGGATGCGTTGGATCAGCAGAACGAAGGAGAGCCGCGGAACGACTCGGAGCCGGAAATCGAGAACCAATCGCCGACGGAATCATAAATCCACCGCCTATGCGGCTCCGGTCAATTTGGAAAAAGGGCGCCCAGCGTGGCGCCCTTTTTGTTTCACGTGAAACATTCAGCAGTCGGCTTCATCTCGTCCTTCCCAAGGAGTAGAGGGTAAAGTCCCGCAGCAGGGCCAAGGCTTCCAGGTTTTCGATCTTCCCTTCCGTCTCCAGCCTGGCGATGCCTTTCCTCGCTCCCTCCGCATAGGCTTCGGCTTCTTCGCGTACCATGCTGTCGATGCCGTGGCTGCGCATAAGGCCGCGGACATATTCGATATCCCCCCGGCTGATTTCTTCCTTGCCGAATATCCCGTCGAAAAGTGCCTTGTCCTGGCCGGAAAGCCTTGGGTATAGGGCTATGACCAGGGGAGTCTTCTTGCCTTCCCTGATATCCGATCCGATTGGCTTCCCCAGGGATGCCTCATCGCCGAAGATTCCCAAAAGATCGTCCTGGAGCTGAAACAGGATGCCAAGGTGCTTGCCGACGTCCTCAAGGAGGGGGAGGGCGTCTTCCCTTCCCGCCAAGATCGCGCCTGAGCAAAGGGGCAGGGTTATGGTGTAGCGCGCTGTCTTGTAGGCGTAGACTTCCAGTATTTCTTCCTTGTCCGGCATGAAGGAATGGGAGCCCAGGCGCACATCGGCCATCTGGGCGAGGCATACGTTGGCCAATTCCCGGGAAAAGAGGGATAAAAGGGCGGGCGATGGGGTTTTCAACCTGCCCAGGAGCCCCCAGGCTTCGAAAAAGCAGATGTCTCCCGCGCAGATGGCCAGGGATGTTCCTGTCTTCCTATACGCGTCTTCTGGCGTGCCTTCCTTGCTCCGCGTTCTTTCCCTGGCTTCCATCTGCTTGTGGATGGTGGGCTGGCCGCGCCGGATTTCATCCTCATCCATGATGTCGTCGTGGACCAAAAGCCCGGCCTGGAACAGTTCCAAGGCCAAGGCAAGGCTGACCTGGTCCCGGGCCATCGCCGGGGAGGCCATGGCCGGGCTGAAGAGATCGTAGCCCAACCTGGAGAGGACTCCGCGGAGCATCTTGCCGTTCAAGGCGTAGGATGCCAAGGTTGAAAATATGTAATTTGTTTCTCCATAAAAACTTGCAGAATTATTCGCTTCATCGTCAAGATATTCTTTGAGGGTGGTTTTTAATGCATTCCGGGTTTCCGCCACATAGGCGTAGAAAGTGCTGAGCTCATCCATGCCAGGACTATACCATGGAGGATCCGGGTTGGGCATAAAAAAACCGCCCGGGACGTGCCGGGCGGGGAGCTTGGCTGCCTTGGCCTCAGGCTTCTAGCCTCAGGCTACGTAGGCTTCTAGCCTTTCCATCACTTCGGGAACGGAGATCTTCTTGAGCGCGGCTTTTTCGATCTGGCGGATCCTCTCCTTCGTCAGGTGCATCCTGTCGCCGATTTCCTTGAGGCTCATGGGGCGTCTTCCGTTGATGCCGAAGCGGTATTCGATGACCTGGCGTTCCTTGACGCTCAAGGAGGAAAGGACGGAATTCAGGTCATCCTTCAAATTGAGTTCCGAGGCGTAGTTCTCGGGACTCTGGTAGGCGGTGTTTTCAAGGAAATCGCCCAGGACCGAGGCGTTCCTTTCGTCGTAGACGGGGCTGTCCAGCGAAACCAAATCCCTGGAGACGGCGATGATGTCCGCCACGTGGTCGGGGTCCATGTTCAGGTATGCCGCGACTTCGCGGATTTCGGCATCCTCGGAGATCCCTTCGAAGTTTTTCCTCGCCTTTTCGATCTGGACAAGCTCATTCGCCCTGTTGAGGGGAAGGCGGATCATCCTGCTCTTTTCGCAGATGGCCTTGAGGATGGCCTGGCGTATCCACCAGACGGCGTAGGAGATGAAATGGTAGCCCTTGGTGACGTCGTAGCGTTCGATGGCGTTCATGAGGCCGATGTTGCCTTCGGAGATGAGGTCCGAGAGGGGGACGCCCTGGTTCTGGTACTTTTTCGCGACATTCACCACGAAGCGGAGGTTCGACTTCACCAGCATGTCCTTGGCGAACTTTTCACCCTTCGCCGCCCTTTCGGCGTAATCGTTCTCCTGCTCCCTGGTGAGGAGGGGAATGCGGTTGATTTCCTTGAGATATATGGAAAGGACGTTTTCGTCGGAGGAATCAGTCAGGTTGGAACTGGCAAGCTGTCGTTTGTTCATTTCACAACTCCTTGTTGCCAGTATTAATGCAAGGAGCATGCCAAAATGCAAACAAACGGGATTTGGTTGATAATAAATGTTTATTATATATAATATAACAAGTTATATACTACAGTTTTGAGCTCTGGGCTGTATATCGCATGCTTCCATCAAGAGGGGAAGGCCTTGTGTTGTGTGGAAATGAACCGCAAGCAAAATACTACCATCAAACTGTGTGTAAAAGAAACAATTATGCGGACTTTATGGGCGAAGCGGTCAGATTTCCCTCAAACTCTGTACCCTGCCGCAACACTGGGAGTAAGGAAGGCCCGAGCCGCAGGCGCATCGGCGGCTTATTCCCCGCGGATCCGAAGCCTGGGCCGCGCCCATCTGGGCGGAGCCGGAGGCTGCCCGGGAACCGAAGGAGGGCCTTAAAAGCCGGGAGGAGGAAGCGGAAAGGCCGAAATCCGGGAACCTGGGCCTGTAGGCGCGGAAGGAAAAAAGCTTTTCCCCGCAGTCCGCGGATTTGAAATCATCCATTTCCTTCAAGAGCTTCCAGCCGTCAAGGAGGATCCTCATGACCGCCTCGCGTTCTGAGAAGGATTCGAATTTCCTCGTCGGCCTCCTGACCAGGTAGGTGGACATCTGGATGCTCATATAGGCGTAGAAGTCGTCCAACTCCGCCGTGGGCTGCTTCGGCATGCCGTATTCGTTCACGCTCCTTAGGTAGAGGCGGCGGGCGAAGCCCCTGCGGCGCAGCTTCTGGGCGCTGGCGAGGCTTTTCACCGCCAAATCCTTCTGGTCCAGGCGGCGCAGGGCCACGGAAAGCCAGTAAAGGGCCTTGGAAAGCTCCTCCGAGCAGGATGGGGGAATGGCGTCCACGGCGGATCTAAGGATTCCCAGGGCGAGGTCAGGCCTGTGCTGCGCTAGCGCTTTCAATCCCCTCTGCACGAGGGCTTCGTGGTTTATTCTTTCCTGCATCGTCGTATGCTCTTCATGAAAGAATATAACAATACCTTACAGGGCAGGCAAGGAACGGGGGGCGACCAGGAGGACCAGGGACCTGGGGGCGATGAGGCAGGTGTTGTTTTCAACCATTCCCAAGAACGGAGCTTCGATGACTATGTCCCTTGGGGAGGGAGCGCTGGTGTCCAGCATCTTGCGCCACGGAGAACCCCGGGGATGGGAAGGGATTGAGAAGCTGAGGCTGTGGTGGGATGCGTTGAAGAGGATGTAGAAATCGTCGTCCGCGCTCTCGCCGTGGGATTCGGCCTTGGAGCCGTCCATCATGGCAGCCAGGGTGTGGTGGAGTGATGGCCAGTCCGGATTTTGGCCCTTTTCGTCGAACCAGGTTATGTCGGGCACGTCGTTGGCGTCGTTGTCCAGGCCTGTGTAGAACTCCGGCCTGCGGAAGACCGGGTGGGTCTTCCGCAGCCTGACGAGTTCGGCGCAGAAGCGCCGCAGGCCGCCATGGCGCTCCAAAAGCTCCCAGTCGTACCAGGAGATTTCGTTGTCTTGGCAATAGGCGTTGTTGTTGCCGCCCTGGCTCCGTCGGAACTCATCCCCCCCCAGGAGCATGGGCGTTCCCACAGAGAGCAGGAGCGTGGCCAGGAAGTTCTTGGCCTGCCGGTTCCTTCGGGCTTCCACCGCCGGGTCTTCGCTGGGGCCTTCCTCGCCGAAGTTCATGGACCAGTTCGCGTCGGAGCCGTCGCGGTTTTCCTCTCCGTTTGCCCTGTTGTGCTTCCTGGAGTAGGACACCAGGTCGTTCAGGGTGAATCCGTCGTGCGCCGTGACGAAGTTGATGGAATGGAAGGGCTTGCGGCCGTCCCGGAGGTAGAGGTCCGAGGAGCCGGTTATCCGCGTGGCCAGGTGGACCGCGGAGCCCTTTTCCCCCTTCCAGAACCGGCGCACGTCGTCCCGGTACTTGTCGTTCCATTCGGCCCAGCGTCCGCCGGGAAAGGAGCCCACCTGGTAGGCGCCGCCGGCGTCCCAGGCTTCGGCGATGATCTTCGTCTGCCTTAGGATAGGATCCTCGGCGATCGCCTCGATGACGGGGGGATTCTCCAACAAGGCCCCGGAGGCGTCTCGTCCCAGGATGGATCCCAGGTCGAAGCGGAATCCGTCCACGTGCATGTGGACCACCCAGTAGCGGAGGCAATCCATGATGAGCGCGCGCATGACGGGGTGGTTGCAGTTGAGGGTGTTGCCGCAGCCCGAGTAGTTGCGGTATTTCCCCTTGTCCTCGTCCAGGATGTAGTAGATGGAGTTGTCCAGGCCGCGGAAGCTCAAGGTGGGCCCCAGCTCGCTGCCCTCCGCCGTATGGTTGAAGACTACGTCCAGGATCACTTCGATTCCCGCGGCGTGGAGTTCCCTCACCATGGACTTGAACTCACGGACCTGGCGGGCTGGATCCTTGTCGGGGTGGTCTTCCCCGTCGACATAGGCGTAGGTCGCCTTGGGTGCGAAGAAGGCCAGGGGGGAATAGCCCCAATAGTTGCTCAAGACGGCCCCTGTGGAGGGATTGCGCCGGAACCGTTCGGAAGGGTCGAACTCGTGGATGGGGAGGAGTTCGAGGCTCGTAACGCCGAGGTCCTTGAAGTAGCCGATCATCTCGGCCACGCCGCGGTAGGTTCCGGGATGGGCCACCCTGGGATGGCGCTTTGTCAGGCCTCGGACGTGGGTTTCATAGATGACGCAATCCTTGAGAGGGTAATTCAAGGGAGCGTCCCCCATCCAGTCGAAATCGTCCTCCACCACGACGCATTTGGGGAAATGGCTGTCGTCGGGCTCCTTTGAGGCCAGATCCCAGGAGCCGTCGGTCAAGGCCTTGGCGTAGGGATCCAGGAGGGGGAGGCGGGGATCGAACCTATGGCCTTTGGATGGGTCGAAAGGTCCTTCGGCGCGCCAGAGGTACAGGCTGTCCTTGCCGATGCCCGGGCCCGAGAGGAAGCAGTGCCAGATGTCCCCGGTCTTGTGGCTGGCGGGCTCGAGGGGTATCTCCAGAAAGGGGCGGGAAGCCTTGGGCTTGTCGTAGAGGCAGAGCCTGAGGCTGGTGGCGTGGCGGCTGAAGATCGCGAAATTGACTCCCTCCTCGCCGGCGCCGGACAATGCGACAGTCGCCCCAAGCTGGAGGGGGTTTCCGGCCTCCTTGCGGATTTCGGAGGCCGGAGCCGAGGGCTGGGGCGACACGGGGAATCAGGCTTTCTTGAAGGCGACTACGGCGTTTTGCCCGCCGAAGCCCATGGAATTCTTCAGGAAGGCACGGACGGGAACATGGACCCCCGTGTTGGGCACGTAATCCAGGTCGCAGGCCGGATCGGGGTTCTCGTAATTGATGGTGGGGTGGATCCACTCTTCGTTCATGCCCAGGATGGAGGCGATGGATTCGACGGCTCCCGCCGCGCCGATGCAATGGCCTGTCATGGACTTCAGGCTCGACACCTTGAGCTTGTCAGCCCTGTCGCCGAAGGCGGCCCGTATGGCCTTGGTCTCGATGGGATCGTTCAAGGGAGTGGATGTGCCGTGGGCGCTGACATAGTCGATGTCGTGGGGAGTCAGGCCGCCGTCCTTCATGGCGAGGACCATTGCCTTGGCGACGCCGCGGCCTTCAGGATCAGGGGCGGTCACGTGGTGGGCGTCGCAGGTCTGGCCGAACCCCGCCACCTCGGCGTAGATCTTGGCTCCCCTGGCCTTTGCGTGGTTGTATTCCTCCAGGATGAGGACCCCCGCGCCCTCGGCCATGACAAAGCCGTCCCTGTCCCTGTCGAAGGGGCGGGAAGCCTTCTCCGGCGCTTCGTTGCGGGTGGACAAGGCCTGGATGTTGATGAAGCTGGCCATGCACATGCGCACGATGCTGGCTTCGGCGCCGCCTGAGAATATTATGTCCGCGTGGCCTTCCCTGATGAGGCGCATGGCCTGTCCGATGGCGTCGGTGGCGGCGGCGCAGGCTGTGACGATGCACTGGCAGGGGCCGGTGAGGCCGAAGTTCATGGCTATCTGGGCGGGGCCGAAGTTCGCGAGGCCCTTGGCCACGGTGAGGGGCGGGACGCGGCCGGGGCCCCTCTCGGCGAGGCGGATGACGGCGTCCTCTATGCTTTGGGAGCCGCCCTGCCCGGTGCCGAGGCATACTCCGATCCGCTCCTTGTCCAAGGCATCCAGGTTGAGCCCCGAGGAGTCGAGGGCTTCCTTGGCGGCGTAGACCGCGAACTGGGCGTAGCGGTCCATCTTCTTCGCTTCCTTGGCGTCCAGCCTGAGGCCGGGATCGAAACCCTTGACCTCTCCGGCTATCTTGGCCGCCAGGTCCGAGGTATCCACCAGGGTGATGGGGCCGATCCCAGAGCGGCCCGCGCGCACGGCGCTCCAGAATGAAGGAATGTCGTTGCCCAGGGGGCTGACGATACCGAGGCCCGTTACGACGACTCTTCTTTGTGCCATCTTACATCCCCATTCCGCCGTCGACCTGGAGGACGACGCCGGTCAAATAGCTGGAGAGGGGCGAACAAAGGAAGAGGGCGGCGTTGGCCGCCTCTTCCGCCGTGCCCACTCGGCCCAAGGGAATCGATTCCTTGAGCTTCGCCTTGAAATCCTCAGGTATCTTATCAGTCATGGAGGTTTCGATAAAGCCGGGAGCGAGGGCGTTGACCCTTAGGTTCCTGGAGGCTACTTCCCTTGCCAGGCTCTTGGTGAATCCGATGAGGCCGGCCTTGGAGGCCGAGTAATTGGTCTGGCCGCCATTGCCTATGATGCCCACCACGGAGGAGACGTTGAGGATGCAGCCATCCCTTTGCTTGAGCATGGGGCGCAGGGCGGCCCGGGAAAGGAGGAAGGCGCTCTTCAGATTGGTGTCCAGGACGGCGTCCCAGTCTTCCGTCTTCATCCGCATGAGCAGGCCGTCCTTGGTGATGCCCGCGTTGTTCACCAGGATGTCTATGCGTCCTTCCTTCGCGAGGACGGCGCCCACGGCGGCCTCGACGGAAGTCTCGTCGGCCACGTCGCAGGCGATCCAGGATAGGTTCGCCCCAGCCTCGGGGGCGCTGCGGGAAAAGGCGTAGACCGAGGCTCCTTCGGCGGCGAAGCGGGCGGCTATGGCGGCTCCGATCCCCCTGGAGGCGCCGGTTACGACGGCGATCTTGCCCTTGAGCAGGTGTTCCATTGTTTCTTCTCCTTAGGCTTAGAGCGAGATGCTGACCAGGGCGTCCAAGGTGCCCGCGGCATGGCAGGGTATCGACGAGCCCGAGGCCTTCCAAAGGCCGGCCAGGACCGTACCGGGGCCTGTTTCGAGGCATCGGTCGAAGCCGTCGGCGGCTATGGCCGTCTCCTCGGCGATCCACCGTACCGGGCTTACGATCTGGGCAGAGGCCAAGGCCTTCGCTTCGGCGCCGGAGGCTATCTTCTTGCCTGTGACGTTGGAATAGATGGGCTTGCCGGGGTCGTTGAACCGCACCGATCCGAGGAGCGCCTCGAATTCTTCCTTGGCGGGCCGCATGATGGGGGAATGGAAGGCGCCGGAAACCTTGAGCCGCACGACGCGCTTGGCTCCCGCGGCCTTGAGCTTTTCCTCCGCCACGGCTATCTCGGCTTCGGCGCCTGAGATGACGCACTGCACCGGGCTGTTGTAGTTGGCCACCCAGACTTGGGTGAGGCCAGCCTCCGCGATGGCGGCTTCGATCTTTTCAGGCGCCAGGAAGAGGACGGCGCTCATGGTGGATCCGCCGGACCGGACGCCCGCCTGGTCCATGAGCCTGCCTCTTTCCGCGACCAGGCGGAACATATCGAAGTGGGACACTATTCCCGCCTCGGCGAGGGCGGGCCATTCGCCTACCGAGAATCCGGCGAAGCCGTCGGGGAGGACGCCGTGCTCTACGGCGCTCAACGCCGCCGCCGACCCGGCCAAGGCTACGGCGATCTGCGTGTTCTTGGTGATCTTGAGGGTCTCTTCGTCGCTGTCGAAGAGCAGGGCCCTCATGTCCATGCCCGAGGCATCGGACGCTTCCTGGAATCGGCGGCGCACCGCCGCGCTGGTTTCGTAAAAATCCTTGGCCATTCCGGGGTACTGGGCCCCCTGGCCTGGAAAAAGGAAACAGGTTTTCAAAGGACCGCCTCCCGCGCAAGAAGGATAGCCGAAGGATCCCTTCGGCTCCATGGGTCCATAATTTACAAATTTCGAAGAAATGTAAAGGTGCCCCCTGGAGAGGCGGCCATGTCCGCTGGTCCGAGGAACCCAGGCAGGCTATACTGGAGGCCATGCCAAGCGAATCGACCATGGCCATAGTGGAGCTCCTGCGAGCCCTTCCTCCGGGCAGGGTCATCAGCTACGGAGCGGCGGCGGAGATGTCGGGAGTGCTGCCCGGAGCCCGGGGAGCCCGCCAGGTGGCCAGGATCCTCTCCTCCATGTCCCGGTCCTACGGGATCCCCTGGTGGAGGGTGGTGAGGAAGGACGGCCGCATAGCCCTGCCCGAGGGGGAGGGGAGGCTCCTCCAGCGCCAGCTCCTGGAATCCGAGGGCGTCGAATTCCTTGAGCCTGACCGGGTGGACATGAAACGATTCGGGATAGGGTGAGGGCAGGTGAGACATCTCATACTCGCGGCGTACATACTCTTCTTCTCCACAGGTTTCCTCGGCGTTGCCGCCTTGGCCATACACAGGGTGCGCTCCAAGGACAGGATCCTCGGCTGGCTCATAGCCTTCCAAGCCACACTGATCCTCGCCCTCGCCCTTGTCCTGGCCTACTTCTATACGGAAAACATCCTCGCTCTCGCCCAGGGGGGATCCAAGGCACTGTCCGGCCTGTTCGCCCTGCTTTCCACCGTCCTCAACGCCCTGCTCTACGGGGCGGCTTTCGGCTTGGGCAAAGAGCTTTTTCCGCCGGGAACGCTTGAAAATCCCAAGGATTCGACACTGCGGGCGGGGCTCAGGATCCTACCCGCCGCGGTTATCGTCCAGACGGCGGCCTCCCTTGCCTTTCACTTCCTGCGATGGAAACCGGCCTATTGGAGCGTCCTGGGGTATGTCCTCACCTCAGCGGCGATCTTGGTTTTCGGCCTCGGCTTGAGGCGGGCTTCCTCTTTTCCGCGGTTCTCCAGGCTGCGCCGCCTCCTTTCGGGCTACGCAACCTGCGCCTTCGCCTTCGCCCCCCTGGGCGCGGCGGAGCTCTTGTTGAACGAGGCATTGGAGGGTCTTCAACCCCTATCACTGGACTTTTTGTTCTTCCTGGGCTGGAACATCGTCTCCCTTTCCTCCCTCCTCCCCGCGGGGCGGGAAGGGGATAAGGCCGCCGCTACCCTTGGTCTGACGGGCAGGGAGAGGGAAATCGCCGCCCTCATAGCCCAGGGGCTTTCGAACAAGATGATAGCCTCGCGGTTGGAAATATCAGAGGCCACGGTGCGGACGCACATCTACAACCTGTTCCGCAAGGCCGAGGTGGGCTCGAGGGTGGAGCTCATAAACCGCCTCTACGACGAATTACGTAGGCCTGAATCCTGAAAAATACGAAGATCTTTCGATAGGAATCCCCCTCCAAGCCGGATTAGCCTCGCCGCAGCTCAATTGCGAGGAGAATGCTGTCGTGGAAGAAAAAGGCGAGAAGACGGAAAAGAAGGAAACCAAGGAAACGAAGGGGTGGATCGTGGTGGTGGTGCTGGTTGCGGCCCTGGCCATGGGCCTGGGCTCCTGCGCCCACGGCATCGAGATCATGGATTCCCGGGGAGAAAGCATCAGGCTGGAAGTGGACGGAGTGGAAAGGGTGAAGCTGGGAGGAGCGCGACAGTGGATCTACCTGGCGGGAGCCAAGGCGGACAACCCTGTCCTCCTCTGGCTGGACGGGGGCCCGGGAGGCTCGGAGCTGGGGCCGGTAAGGCACTACCTAGGCGAGCTGCATAGGCATTTCACCGTTGTCTGCTGGGACCAGAGGGGCACGGGAAGGAGCCGCAAGACAAGCATTTCCTTTTCCCCCATTCCCGTGGAACGCTACGTGGAGGATGTGCTGGAGCTTTCGCGCCTCCTCATAAAACGATTCGGCACCGAAAAAATATACCTGGTGGGGCATTCCTGGGGTTCCATAATCGGCGCCATGGCCGCCGCCTCGGCGCCGGAGCTGTACCACGCCTACATCGGGGTGGGCCAGCAGGTGAACGCCACGGAAAACGACGGGATAGGATGGGACATGGTGAGGTCCAGCGCCGAGGCGGCGGGCCATACCGACGTGGTGCGCCGCCTGGATGCCATGGGGAGGCCTCCCTATTCCAAGGGAAGCGACTACTTCTACCTGTTCAGCCGGCTCTACCGGTACAGCCCCCATCCTCCCGGGGCTCCGAGCTTCGACTCGACCTGGTTCTTCAAGGCGCCCCAGCATTCCTTCTTCGACCGGATCGCCGTGGGCCTCGGCCTATTGGACGGGGTCATGCGCGTCTATCCCCAGCTCAGGGACCTGGACTTCGAACGGGATCTGAAGAGGATCGACTGCCCCGTGCATATCGTGGCGGGTAGGTATGACCTGACCTGTGTCTCCTCCATAGCCCAGCGGTGGTACACATCTCTCCAGGCTCCGGAAAAGGAATTCCTCTGGTTCGAGAACTCCGGCCACAACGCCTGCTACGAAGAGAGCGGACGGTTCACGGCGTTTATGCGGGACGTGGAGGCCGGAATACGTAAAAAAGGCTTATAGGATGAGGAAAGGAGGTGGGAGGGCCCGGTGGCCATGGGCCGCGAGTTCCTCAGCCATGCGGGGGTGCAGGAGGAGGCTACGGAGGACGGCGGCCTGGAGGTCTTTCTTCGTCCTCCAGCCCTCGATGCTGCGGGCGAGGCGGATTCCAAGCCCCAGGGCACGGAACTCTCCCAGGACATGGAAGAAACGGAATTCAAGGCTTGCCCTGCCCTTCGCCGCGGCCGGGAAGCCGAGGGCGACGGCCAGAGGGCCTTCTGCTTCGTCGGCTATGTAGAGGACGATGGGCCCGGGGTCTGTCGACCGGGCTATCTCCTTAAGTTCCTCCGCCTCCTGGATCGCCAAGGCGGGGGGAAGCCATTCCATGGCCTCCGAGGCGGCTTTGTCGATGTAATCCCCGAGGTCGAAGGGCAGGGTACCCGGCGAGCCTTCGCGGACGATCCACTCTTCCTCAAGCAGATCCTCGAAGTCTTCCGGCTCCGGACCCAGGCGCGCAAGCCCTAGGGCTTCCCGCATCTCGTCGAGCCATTCGTTCACGCGGCGCCTCAGGGCCCTGTTCTTGTATTCCCGGAATTGGATTTCTTCCTGGGGATGCTCGGCCAGGACCTGCCTGAATGCCTTGAAGACGCCCTTGCCCCGGGCGAGGGCCCTGAGCAGGTCGCGCCGAAGGGATAGGCTCGAGACTTTCCCGGAGAAGGTTTCCATGAGCTTGA
>JBFLXC010000068.1:0-12923 GCA_040757435.1 Spirochaetota bacterium
CTTCGTCGATTCACAGGGCCTGCCCCGGGCCTTCGGCCACGACAAGCTGGGAGATTCCTTCGGCAAGGCGGGCTCTTCGTCCTTGAGGAGGTCGGGCTTCGCAAACGTGGGATTAAGGCTCTACAAAACGAAGGACCTGCTTTCGGCGATGGGGGAGATACGCAGGCGTTGGTGGGATCCCCGGGAAGGGTACTCGATACCGGGGAACGATCCCGAAAGCCGGGAGTTCGCCCTGGACAACGTGGATTCCTACCTCGCCGGGGAGGGGAGGGCGAGGATCTTCCCCATCGCCCTGCCGGATGAGCTCACCCCCGCGAAGAGCTTCGACGAGCTTTTGAATTTCGAGGCCGCCCTGGACAGGGTGCGGGACGACTGGGAAGTCTTCGCCCGTCTCCTACATGCCCAAAATCTTGCGGATGAAGGGTCCGGCAACGGCGTTCACGAGCCCTGAGCCCAGGATCGCCCAGAGGGCGCTCACCTTGGTGAAGGCCGAGAGGGCGAAGGCTCCGGCGCAGAAGGCCAGGAGCAGGGGATCGGCGCTCTCGGGCCGCAGCACCCAGAGGGTCATGAGCATCATGGCCATGGAGCCGGTCTTGAGGGATTCGTTGAGCGCCAAGGGATCAAGGCGCACGAACCTTGCGAGGTAGGTGGTGGCCACTATGGCCAGCACGGGAAAGCTCACCACCGAAAGGGTGGCCGCCAGGGCGGTCGCGAAACCCCCGTGGGACCAGCCGATCATGGTGGCGGCGTTGAGGGCTATGGGTCCGGGGGTTGACTGGGCAATGGCGATCAGTGAGGAGAACTGCGCCTCGTCTATCCAACGGGGGACCACCTCGTTCCGTATGATGCCCACGGTGGACCAGCCCCCCCCGAAGGATATGATGCCTATCTTGAAGAATGTCCAGATTATTTCGAGGATCTGCATAGCGACTCCGCGCCGTAGAAGGCGGCGATCCCCGCCAAGAGGAGGGGCAGGCTCAAGGCGGGAAGGAAGACCAGGAGAAGGGTGAGGAGGGCCACCTGGAAGGCCCGGAACAGGGTCCATTTCCTCTTCGCCGCGTTCCTGTAGATCAATGCCCCCACGATGCCGGGGACCACGGCTCCCGCTCCTTCGAGGAAGCGCTGGACCGCAGGAAGGGAGCCGTAGGCGCCGATGAAGCTCCCCACCAGGATGAGGGCGGCGAAGGGAGGCAGCAGCACGCCCAGGAAGGCGGCGGCCATCCCCTTGGGGCCGCAGAGCTTCCGGGCGACGAGGAGGGCCGAACTGAGGGCCAGGGGACCGGGAAAGGCCTGGGCCCGGGCGAAGATGTCGTAGAAGTCCTTCTCCTGCATCCAGCCCTTCTTGTCCAGGCTCGCGGCCATGACAGGGACGATCACATATCCGCCGCCCAAGGTGAGGGCGTTTATCCTGGCGAGCATGAGGAAAATCCCCCAGGGGCTGGGGTCCTTCGCCTTTTTCATGCCTTGTTCGAAGGGTTCCATATTCGCGCCACTATAGCCGGATTTCCGCATCCCTGTCCAATGCCTGGGCATAGGCCTTGGCGAAGCCATCCAGGTCCTCCCGGGCCGCGGGCCTGATCCTGGCCAGGAAGGAGCCGGAGCGCAGGAGGAAGAGACCGCAGCGCACCGTCTTGCCCGGGGCGAAATCCCGGGCCGCGGCGGCGTAGAGGTCCAGCTGCATGGCGTAGCGCCCGGGCTGGGGATCCATGTCAGTCTTGAAATCCACGATGAGGATCCCGGTCTCCGTTTCGGAGTAGAAGTCCATCCTCCCTTCCGCAAAGAGGCCGCCGAGGCTGAGGACGAAGGCCTTCTCCGTCTCCACCGCCGCTCCGGGGGGAAGGCTGCGCCAAAGGCCGCTGGAGAGGAAGTTTTCGGCCAAAACCGTGGCGAGGCCGTAGGCCTGTTCCAAGGCGGAGGTCGCAGGAGCCGGAGTCGCGGCGGGCAGGAGCCTTAGGATTTCCTCCAAGGGTGGGGCGGAGGGCCTGAGAGCGCCGCCTTTATCCCTGGAATCTATCCAGGCTTGGAGCAGGGCGTGGACGAAGGAGCCGAAGACCTCGGGGGGAAGGGGAGGGGCTTCAGCCACGATCCTGGGAGAAGTCTCGTCGGCCCGGAAAAGGGAGGCGTCTTCCCCGAGGCCCGCGAAGCGGGCTTCGCTGAGTTCCGTGGCGGAAAAGCGCCGCCTGGGGAAGCGGGCGGGGGGCGTGGATGCGGCGGCGTAGGCCCGGGCGAAACCCTCGAGCCTCTCTCCTTCGTGCGGCCGGGAAGGCCTTTGGAAAAAGTTCGGCGGCGCCGGGGGGAGCTCATCCCTGGCAAGGAGCTCGCCTGTCCCGGATCCGCCCCCCGCGGCGTAGGCGTCAAGGTAATAGCCGAAGGAGCGTGGAGTAAGGCTGCGGTTCCCGGATTTGGCGAAAAAGGCGAGGTGGTCCTCGGCTCGGGTGCAGGCGACGTAGAGGAGCCGACGGATCTCCGCCTCGTCCTTGGCGTTCTCCTCTTCCTTGGCCATGTCGAAGACGATGTTCGAGGCTTTGGCTCCCGGCACGTCGTAGGGCTTCACGTCTATGGCCACTGCCCTTCCCAGGGGATGCCAAAGCGGGTTCTCCCGCCTGGCCGAGCCTGCGTTCTCCGCCCAGGGTACGACGACCATGGGGAACTGCAGGCCCTTGGACTTGTGGATGGTCATGATTCTTACCCCGTCAGCGGCGGGCCTAGGGATGTTGTCCAGGTCCATCTTTTCCTCGTCCCCATCGATGTAGGGCTTGAGGAGGGCGAGGAAATCCGCGATTCCCCCTCCCTCGCCGTCCACCCGGGCGGCGATGCGGAAGATGAAGTCGAAGTGCTCCACGAATGGGCGGGCCGCTGGCCTGGAAAGAAGGTCGAGGCGCAAGCCGCCTTGGTTCCAAAGGTAATCAGCGGCACGGGCCGCCGATCCCCCCTTGGCCGCGTCCTTGAGCTCCCCAAGGATTTCCCTGGCCCTGGCCAGTGACAGGGCGTCCTGGGAGGACAAAAGGGATTCCAGGGTCGGGTCAGGGCGGACGAGGATTGGCGGATCGGCCTCGGCGAGGAGGGCGAAGCCTGAGGGTGAGAGGCCGCAGAAGGGCGAGCGGAGGAGGGCGAGGAAGGCCCTGCGGTCCCCGGGATCGAGGAAATAGGCGAGGATGTGGTAGAGGTCGTTGGCGGGGGCTTGGGAAAACAGGCCGCGGGGATTTTCGGACTGGTAGGGTATGCCGAATTGGCGCAAGTAGCGCTCCAGCCTATGCTGGTGGGTGGAGGCCCTGAGGAGGACGGCTATGTCGCCGTACCCCAAAGGGCGCTCTTCCTTGCCGACCCGCAGGCTCCCCGCGGAATCCCGGATGAAGGAAGCGGCGTGGAAGGCGAGGAGGTCGTCGGGATCCACGCCATCTTGGCCCCCTTCCTCCGCAGGCAGCGCGAAATATCGCAGGGTGGACATGCCCGGACGACGTGTCTGGGCGGAAGAGCCTGCTTCCATGGCCGCGTGGCGGGCGTCCCAGGCCCTGGGCGCCTCAAGGTTTCCGAACACCTGGGCGAAGAATCCATCGAAGAACCGCACCAGGTCCTCGGAGCTCCGGTAGTTTCGACGGAGGACCTGGCTTCTTTCCCCTCCCTGGGCGGAAAGCCCTTGGGCGAGGCCGCGGAACACCTCGACGTCAGCGCCCCGGAAGCGGTAGATGGATTGCTTTTCGTCGCCAACGAAAAACAGCTTCCCTTCCTCCAAGGCATCCTCAAGGGGGATGGAATCGGAGACCCTATCCTCCCTTTCCGCCAGGAGGAACAACAGGTCCTTCTGAAGGCTGTTGTTGTCCTGGAATTCGTCCACCACGATGCTGCGGATGTCGCGCTTCCAGGCCTGCCTCAGCCTCTTGTCCCGGATCAGGAATCGGACGGCGCAGGCTCCCAGGTCCTTGAAATCCATGAGATTGGAGAGGCGCTTGGCCTCGGCGAGTTCAGCGGCGTATTCGTCAAGCCTTTCCAGGCAGGCCTTCTGGACATGGAAGTTTGCCTTGTAGGTCTTCAAGGAGAGAAGATCCTTGGCGGCCTCCCGGGCCGTCTTGGCGGCTTCCTTCACGGCCTGCTCCTCCTCGCCTTTTCCGTAGGCCTTCATTGAAAGACCTGCCAAGGCTTCCAGGGCCGGGCTCAAGGATTCCAGTGCTTCGTAGGAGGCGCCTTTATCCCACAGCTCCAAAAAGAGGAGGGCGGCCTTGGACGCAGCCTGGCAATCGGCACGCGGGGCCGGAAGGCCTGCGGCCAGGTCCGCCATGAGGGAGGACAATTCCAAAAGCCTTGAGGCCTTGCGGCTGTGCAGGTCCCGGCAAAAATCCTCCAAGGTCCTGGATTCCGGGGAGAAAAGCTTTTCCTCCAAGGCCAGGGGGGTCGCGAATTCCCTTCCCACCTGCGCCAGGAAATCCCTGGCCGCCTCGTCGAAGGAAAAGGAGTCCAGGAGCTCCGAAATGCCCTCCCGCCTGCCATTGTTCCCCAGGTATCGGTAGGCCACTGTCTCGGCCAGAAGCGCTGACCTGGCGTCGTCCACGGCGAAATCCGGGGCGTAGCCGAGGCTGTGGCATCCCTGGCGGCAGATGTCGGCGCAGAGGGAATCCAGGGTGGATATCCTCGCCTTGGCGAAGAGTGCGAGCTGCCGCCTGGCCCATTCGGTCCCTTGGGCCGAGAGGCCCCGGTATATCCTTTCGTGCATTTCCGCCGCGGCCTTGCGCGTGAAGGTGAGGGCGAGGATGGAGGGCAGGGGGATCTTTTTCTCGAGGGCCAGATAAAGGTAGCGGGCCGCCAGGACCGAGGTCTTGCCCGCTCCGGCGCCTGCGGTCACCACGCAGGATAGTTCGGCGGCTGCCGCGGCGCGCTGGTCAGGATCAAGGCCTTCGAGGAAGGGAGGGGCGGAGTTCTTGGGGTCCATGGGGCTCATGGGGCCTCCGAATGGAAATGGGCCCGGCAGATCGGTCTTCCCGGGCAGTCCCGGCAGGCTTCCTCGGAGGGCTTTATGGCGAGGAACTTCCCGGAGGAGAGGATGAGGCCAACCTCTTCGATGGCCTTTTCCAAGGCTGTCCTTTCCGGGCGGAAGTCTTCCCAGCTTTCCCTCCCGCCCCCCGGCCCGAAGACTATCACGGGGACTGAGAGATCGATGGACCAGTACATCCCAAGCTCGGGGCGTCCTTCGGTTTCGGCAAGGATGGAAGCGTAGGATGTTATCTGGAAATCCGAGACCCGGCCGTCCTGGCCGGCCAGGAAATCCTTTTTCTTCGGCGTGTTTTTCCTCTTGTAGTCTATCAGGGCCAGGCCGCCCGAAGCGTTCTTGGCCACCCTGTCCGCCCTGCCCCTTAGGACGATGCCGTATTCAGGGTACTCCCGTGCCATGGGTAGTTCGAACATGCCCACGTCCCAACCTTTGCCCTGGAACTCAGCCTCGAATTCCAGGACGGCTCCGATGCGGTGGCGAATCCGGGGCAGGGCGGAGGAAAGCTGGTTTCTCAGGGCGGGCCCCGATTCGGCCAACTGGGCCGCCAGGACCTGGGGGATCAGGGCGTCCAGCATCTCCATGCAGGTGCCGAGGTTCTCCCTTCCCACCCTCCCTTCGGTCTCCTTGATCCTGGACAAGAGGGCGCCGATGAGGGCGTGGGCGAAGGAGCCTTCGGCGAGGTAGGCCTTGCTCCTGCCCCGGGGTTCGGCGCCCTCCTTCCTGCTCAAAAACCACTTGAAGGGGCATTGGAGGATGGCGGCCAGGCCCCGGGGATTGAATTTGTACAGCCCCCCCGTGTCCGGGGCGAGGCTGGGCGTTCGTCCGCTCCCGCTTCCCCTGACCGCATTCAGCCTTTCGAGGCCCCGCCTTGAGGCTGACAATGACCTGCGGCTCGCCGAGGGAGCAAGGAGTCCGGGATCTCCCGAAGCCCAGGCCTCGGCTTCCCTGTCCTCGGGGGAAACGGCCAGGCCTCCGTCGGAAGGGCTTCCCATCCCCAGGCCGACAAGATAGGGATGAGGTACCCGGGAACCCTTCAAGCCTGCGTCGGCGAAGCAAAGGCAGGCTCCCGACGCGGCGAAGACCCTGAAAAGCGCAGCGTCGTCCCATGTCCAATCCGCCTCCCCTCCAAGGTTCGGCGGGTAGGGGGAGAGGAGGGCTGAGACGGAGGCCGTGGAATCCTGTGAGGCGTCAAGGACGAAACGGATTGTCGCGGGGAAGGCCGGCCCGACATGATAGGGGAACACCGGCAGAAGGCCTTCGGATTCCGGAGGAGCGTAGGATGCCTCGTCCAGGGCGGCCAAGAAAGCCTCCAGGCGCGAAACCGCTTTGGGATATCCACCCCAGGTTTCCTCCAGATCGGCCAGGGCGTCAAGCTCCACCATGCTCCGCTGGGTCCTGGCTTCTTCATCAAGGTCGGCGGGCTCTTCGGATACCCATTCCTGGCGGAAATCGAAGAGGGCTTTCCTCAAGGAGGCGAAGCTGCCCGCCCCCGCCAAGGCGTCCAGCGAACGGGAGAGGGAAATGTAGGCGTCCTTCGCCTGCGCGCCGGCCCTCCCCATGGTCTCAAGGCTCTCCCTCCAGAGGGCGCGCATGGTTTTGGGGTCGGCGGAGCCTTCGGGGATGGAGGCCTTTTCCATGAAGGCCAGGAGGGCGGATATCTTCCATCCTTCCTTCCAGGGGGCTGGATTGGATCCAAGGAAGGAGCGGAGGGAGGATGCGGCGAAGCCCTCCTTTTGGGTCCGCGCCGCGCAGGAGAGGAATTTCCCGAAGGCGGAGCGGGAAAGGGGGGAACCGGTCCTGAATCCCAGGGGAATGTCGTAGCGGCGCGAGAATCGTTCCAAATACGCTCTCGTCTCGGGATCCAAGGACGGGACGTGGAGGGCCGCCTCCTCGGGCAGGCCGCCTTGGTCGAGAAAGCGCCGGAACCGGGAGAAGACCCAGTCCCATTCCTCCCACTGGGAGGGAAACCGCAATGCCCGGGAGGACGCCGCGGCCATGCCGGACTCCGCCGCCTCGCCTGGCTCTCCCTCCCAGAATTCGACGCCCGGCGCCCCCACGAGAAAGGCCGTGGAAAGGGGATGGGCGGGGTATAGGGAAGGAAAGGCCAGGAGGATTTTCCCGCCTTCGGGATGGCGGGGCTTGAGGCTCGAGGGCTCCTTGAGGTGTTTCGCTTCCAGGAAGGCGTCGAAATCATCCTTGAGAAGGGCCAGGTCGGCCCAGAGATCCGGATCCATCGCGCCGCGCAGGGAAGAAAGATGCTCGAATTTGGCGGCCAAGCCGGCCAGGTAGGGAGCCCGGGAAGGAGGGTTTTCCATTATGGGATGCAAGAGCCTTGCCAAGAAAGGCTGGCGCCTCTGCCTCTCCAAAACCCGCAAGGCCCAGGCGTAGCGATGCCTTCCTTCGCAGAGCCGGACCGCTTGTCCGATTTCCGCCCTTCGGCATTGGCCTAGGAATCTGTCCCAGCCCAAGAAGCGCAGGCGTTCCACCGCCCCCAGCTTCTCCGCCGCCTTCCTGGCCCAGCCGTTGGCGTCGGCCTGGGTGGGAAACACGAGGGTCCAGGATCTGTCCGCCGCGGCTTCAAGGATTCGATTCAAGGATCTCCCCGAGTCTGTCCAGCCTGTAGCCGCTCTCCCTGTGGGCGGCCAGGATGGCGGTTTTCAAGGCAAGGGTGCGGCTCTCCTCATCCCCGTCCAGTCCGGCGGGGGCCTTTTCCAAGGCCGCCAGGATCGGCCAGAGCTCAAGGATGGCCTCGAGCCGCTCCTTGACGTAGTAGGCGGTCCCCTCCCATTCGTTGATGCCGAAGGCGTTGCGGGCTTCCCTGTCCTGCCTTGCCCAGGACAGAAGCTCCAAGGCCCGGGCCTTGGGTGCGGCGGCCATGGCCGGAGGAGGAACGACGCCCGGAGGCGGAGGAACTTCGCCTTGGGAGGGCCTTGTCGCGAAGGCGAAGAGGATGGATACCGAGGATGCGGCGTCCAAGCCCTCCAGGCCTTGGATCGACCCTGTCCCTCCGAGGAAGGCTTCAAGCCTCCGGCGGATCGAGAAGGCGTCGAAGATGTAGGTGAGCTCTTCCTTCTTGTTGCCTCTGTGGGCCAGGGGCGCCATGGAATTCACAAAGAGGTAGGCGAGGAGGAGCTTGCGGCCTTGTGTCTTCGAGAAGGCCCCGTCGGCGCCGGAGCGGGCGTCCAAGGCATCCAATCCCTTGGAAAGCCTTTGGGAGCACAGGTCCACAGAGCTTATGGGAGGATAGGAGGCCTGGTCTTCGTACAGGGCCTTTGCCAAGGCGGCATAGAAAAATTCGGACTTCTCAAGGAAATCCTTGTTTTTCGCCTCGCCCGGCTCTTCGGCCGCGGCGCCGGCGGATTCGAGGGCGAGGGCGAGGGCATGGTAGAGCTCCGGGTTCTTTGCCTCCTCCATGGCGGCGTCGATGTCCGCCGCGCCGCGGCCGCCCAGGATTTCCAGAAGCCGCTCGTACCGGCCGTCGAAATCCTTCGCCTTCACGAAATCCGAGAAGACAAGGGATTGGTAGCCTTCAAGGCTCGCTTCCCAACCCTTGTCCACGATGTCGCCGCAGCGGTAGGCGTGCCAGAGCCCGGATTTGAGCTCCCTGGCCAGGAGATAGCTGTCCGGGCCAGGGTCAAGGTCCAAAGCCTCGGCCAGGCTTTTCGTCCTGCTGCGCATGACGCCGCCGGCGTCCTTTTCCGCGTAGGGGGACGAGAGGGAAATCCTGCCCCGGGTCCTTTCCCAGTGGTTGTTGTAGAACACCAAGGCCCGGGCCTGGCCCGCCCCATTGGAGTAGGCGAAGACGTTTTCGTCCACCTGCCGGGATTCCCTGATGAAATCGAAGAGGTAGAAGTGATCGACCTCGGCGAAGAGCGGCCTCATGCGCAGCAGGGGGAAGATTTCCCTCTCGTGCCTGTCCACCAAGGCTTGGTCGGGTTTTTCATCCCTGTAGGACCTGCGGTACTCCATGCCGTATTTTTCAGTGAACCCTTCGATCTGGCCATGGCCGAACATGGGAAGGCCGGGGAGGGTGGCCATGAGGGTGCAGACGCCGAAATACTTGTCCCCGGATCCGAACTGGTCTACTGCCGTCTCCTCGTCGGGGTTGCTCATGAAGTTGACGAAGCGCTTTAGGATCTGGCGGTCGAATTCCTGGGTATTCTTTATGGTCAGGCGGTAGAGGGAATTCTTTTCGTCCTTGAGCATGTTCATGAAGGCCGAGTTGTAGACCCGGTGCATCCCCAGGGTGCGCACGAAATAGCCTTCCATCATCCAGAAGGCCTCGGCGAGGAGGAGGGTGTCCGGCGCCGCGGCGGCGCATTCGTCCACCACCTCCCTCCAGAATTCGGCGGGCATCGCCCGGTCGAAGGCCTCGTCGGATAGGGAGTGCTCCGCCCGGGACGGGATGGCTCCGCCCTGTCCGGGCACGGGGTACCAGAGCCTTCTGATATGCTGCCGGGCCAGGACCATGGCGGCGTCGAAACGGATGATGCCGAAATGCCGGGCCACGTGGAGGATCCTCTCCCGCACCGCCTTCCTCGCTTCGGGATTGAGGAAGTCTATCTGGGCGGTGTCGTTCCAGGCCATGCCCGTGCCGTCGTTGCCGTGGTAGATGTAGCGGACCTGGCCTGTCCTCCTGTCCATGCGCTTGAACACCACCGCCGCGTCGGACTTCCTGTAGTAGTGGTCTTCGAGCCAGATGCCCACCTCCGGGTCCTCCGAGAGGTCGGGGCCGTCGAAGCTGTAGCCAGGATAGGGGCAGCGGTCGGTCTGCAGGAAGAGCTCGGGTCGTCGCCGCACCCAGGCGGAGTCGATGCCCGTGTGGTTGGGCACCATGTCCGCAGCGAGGCGGATTCCTCTCCAGGCGCAGCGGTCCCGCAATGCGTCCAGTGCGTCCCAGCCACCCAAGGCTGGATCGATCTCATAGTCGAAGAGGGAGTAGGCCGAGGCCGCGGCCTCGGGGTTTCCGCAGAGCCTCTTGATCTTTTCGCTCGCCCCTGAGCGCTGCCACAGGCCGATGAGCCAAAGCCCGTTGATTCCCCTCCGCGCCAGTGCGTCCAGCTCCTGGTCCGGGATCTGGTCGATGCGCTGGATCGGTCTTCCGTAGGACTCGGAGAGTTGGTGCATCCAGACCAGGACGTTCTTGGCGATCATCACCGCCGAGGGCATCCAGGCCTTGTCGCTGGAGAATTTTTCGTATTCCTGGCGCAGGGAGGAATAGCTGTAGGCCGCCGCCGGGGCGCGGCCCGGCGGAAACCGGGGCGTCTCCTCCTCGGCGATGAGGTCGAAGCCCGAAAGGATCCTGGCGTCCAAGCCTTGGAATGCCGCGCCCCAGTGCTCCTTGATCCAGGCGAGCTGGGCCTCCAGTGAGTGGGGGGCCTTGGCGGCGGGAAGGCGCAGGAGCTCGAAGATCCCCAGGCTTTCCCCTTGGAATTCCAGGCGGGGCAGGGATTTTTCAAGGCCTTCCATGATGCCGAAGGCCTCCTCGTATTTGGCGGCTGCGCCCAAGGGGTCCGGAAGGACCTGCGCAGGTCCGGTTCCGTCGTCGAACAGGAACCGGTATTCCGCGAAGGCGGGATTTTCGTTGGCCAGCTTGAGGAGTATGAGTTCCTCCAGGGCGACCAGGCGGTTGGAAACCTTGCCGCCCGGACCCAGCTCCTGGCTTCGGGCGAGCCAGTCCTCGGGGTCCTCAAGGCCCCGGTATACTTCCGAAGATGGGTAGCGAAGGCAGAATTCACGCAGAAGACGGGAAGTCTCCTCCTTGCCGAGGCCCTCCTCGAGGCCTTCCTCCAGCCGCTCCAAGAGGAGGGGCTCCGCCTTTTCCCTGAAGGTCCTGAAGGCCATGTGGAGGACTTCGTCGATGAGACCCAGCGCGTTCAGCCTGCCGGCGCCCAGCTTGGTAGTGTCCGCCCCGAAGATCCTCCTCTTGGATCTCAAGAGCTCCGCCATGCGGCGGGCGGAAGGGAAGTCCGGCAGGATGAGGTTTCCGCTGGTCCTGAACAAGGCGGACTCGAGGCCCACCATAGTCCTGATCCGGGCGTGGACGTGGAATTCCATCCAGCGGTCGCCCAATGACGGCTTTGGAGATCCGCCATGCCGGGAATCCAGCTTTCCAAGGGCGCAGCACAGCGCGGGCGCGGGGGAATTCATGGTTCCACTATACTCTCCGCTTATTGTCCGCACAAGGCAAAACAATGCTTTCATCCCGGGCTCCTCTTCTGCTATACTTACATCCGAACATCGGAGGTAAATGTGTCAATATCGGTGGAGCACGACAAACGGAAGGAAGAAATCCTGGACAAGGCCCTCGATGTCTTCGTGGACGAAGGTTACAAGGATACGACATTCCAAAAGATCGCCGAGCGCTGCGGCATCACCAGGACCATTCTCTATCTCTACTTCAACAATAAGAAGGAGATCTTCTCCTCCTGCATAAAGCGCTTCATGGAAGGATTGGAGGCGGAGATACGTCAGGTCGCGGGAGACGGGAACCTGGGCGCGGCGGACAAGCTGGTGTACATCAGCCAAAGGGTGGTCAAGGAATGCGCCACGGAGTCGAAGCTCTTGTCGGTGGTGCTGGACTACCTCCTCCGCATGAAGACGGCGGGAGGGGATCCCGACGAAAGGGTGAGGCGCCGGACCATACGGATGCGCCACATCTTGGCGGCCATCATCATCGAAGGCAAGAAGAAGGGGGAATTCCCGGAATCGGTCTCCGTGAAGGCCACGAGCGAACTGATCTACGCCTTGATCGAGGCCGCTGTCTTCAGGATCACCGTCCTGGGCCAGAAGGACGCCTCGCCCCTCGAGGCATCCATCGCCCTGCTGGCGGGAAGCCTCGCCGGGAGCGGAAAGGCGGTTTAGGAGCCCCGGTTTTATTGCTCCAAAGCCCCGCCTTCCTGGGCAAGGCCCATCCGGATGGTGCCCAGGAGGGAAGCCTTTGCCACCACCTTGGCGGTGAAGAGGCTGTCGATGTTCTTTTCGTAGTTGAGGACCCGGGAGATGTATCCCAGGGTGGTCACCGGGGCGCCGGTCTTTGAGACCCTGGTCCTGCCCGCGTTGTACATGGCCAAGGCGGACACCTCGTTTCCCGAGATGTCAAGGACGTGCTTGAAGTACTTGACTCCTTCCTGGGCGTTGTACCGCGGATCGAAGGCCTGGACCTCCGTCATGTCGGGAAAGGTGAGGGAGTTGAGCTGGAAAAGGCCTCTGTCCGTTGAGTTTGAATTTTCATTCTTCGCCCGGGGATTGAACTTGCTTTCCTCGTAGGCTATGGCGAATGCGAGGCCAGCCGGCACTTCGTGGCGAACCGCGTTGTCCAGGATGGCCTTGGCGATCGCCTCGGACTTGGTCAAGGACGCGAAGAAGGCCAGGACTTCCCTTCGGGTGGCGTCGTCTTGGTAGTAGGCCGCAACCGTATCGTTGGGCATCTTTTCGTCTATGCTGACAGGTATTTTTTTTGTGCTCGTCGCCAAGGACAGTATCTCGCTGTCCAGATTCAAGTTTACCGAGGGGGAAGGGGAGCAGGCGGCCAGGACTATGCCTGCCAGCGCGCATAAGAACACGGCTCCCTTGGCCCTCAGAGGTCGATAAAACGCCTCCGACACTACACGCTCCTTGCGGAAAAACCATCAAAATGGCAGTCCGCTTGCTTGGTTTTCTATTTTAAGGAATGGGCGAAGATGGTCAAGTAGTTGGCAAATAAACATTATTTATATGTATAGAATATAATAATAATATATATCATAACGAGTCGACCTTGCCCTGGACCTTCCGGGCTTAACAAATTTCCTCTTTGGAAGCATAATCCGACCATGAGCGGAGACGCGATCAGGGTCATAGTGACCGGGGGAACCTTCGACAAGCATTACGATGAAATTCGCGGCGAGTTGACCTTCCGGGACAGCCATGTTCCGGAGATCCTGCGCCGCGCCAGGGT
>JBFLXC010000069.1:0-12820 GCA_040757435.1 Spirochaetota bacterium
ATGGGCAAGAGCAGCATGGGCTCGTATCCCTTCGTGATCGCAAGGAATATCAAGCCCCCTCCAATCGCGTACATCAGCAGCATTTTCCACGTGATCGACGTGAATCCTATGAAGATTTCCTGCATGGCCGGAAGTATATATTAGGCCCCTCCCCATCCTCAATGGGTAGGGAGCGCTCCGCAACCCCCTGGAAATTCCGAAGACTTTCCGGTATCTTCCTCAATCATGAAGTTAAATCCTACTGTCGCGGTAGGGCTTTCCGGAGGCGTTGACTCTTCACTTGCCGCGGCTATCCTCGTCGATGAGGGATACACCGTAATTGGCCTCACCATGAAGATTTGGAGAGGAGCGTACAAGATCCAGGAGGGCCTGAAGCACGCCTGCTACGGACCAGGAGAGGAAGAGGACATAGAGGCTTGCAGAAAGCTGGCGGATTCCTTGGGCATAGAGTACCGGGTCATCGATCTGTCGGAGGAATACGAAGCGAGGGTGATCGAATATTTCAAAGCCGAATATCGGGCTGGACGGACCCCCAATCCCTGCGTCGTCTGCAACAGGGAGCTGAAGTTCGGCTTCTTGGCCGACAGGGCAAAGGCATCGGGGATCGAATTCGACTATTTCGCCACCGGCCACTACGCCCGAAAGGAGACCAGGGATGGCGTAACCTTCCTGAAGAAGGCGGCCGACGAATCGAAGGACCAGAGCTACTTCCTCTACGGCCTGGATTCCCAGCGTCTTGAGACGATCCTTTTCCCCCTGGGCGAGATGACCAAGCCCCAAGTTCGCGAACGAGCACGCCGGCATTCCCTGGAAGTAGCTGATAAGCCGGAAAGCCAGGATTTCATCGCCGGAGGCGACTACGCTCCGCTCTTCGAGGACCGGGAACCCGAACCGGGCGACATGGTGGACACGCAGGGAAAGGTCCTGGGCCGACACCGTGGGCTTCCCTACTATACCGTGGGACAGCGCCGCGGCTTGGGCATCAGCCTCGGGCCGGAACCCCTCTACGTCATAGCATTGGATTCCTCCAAGAACCGGGTGGTCTTGGGACCCAACACCGGGCTTTTCTCCGAAGGTCTGGCGAGCGCTAATTTTAGGTTCCAGGACCCGCGCTTAACCGGGAGCCACTTCGACTTCTCAGCCGGCATCACGGCAAAGATCAGGCAAAACCACAAGCCCGTTGCCGCGTCGGTTCGGAGCGGAGAAACCACGGAAGTTAGGTTTGCGATCCCCCAACGCGCAATCGCCCCCGGCCAGTCCGTCGTGTTGTACTCCCCCGAGGGACTGGTCTTAGGCGGCGGAGTCATCGACAGAGCCCTCGACGATTGACCCTCAGGCGCCATAAGGGTACTATGTATGAGTACGGACGGGGGTGCACAGGTTTCGACTCGTGCGGACCGTGTCGTGCGTCGCAGGTGGAGCCGCCGACCTCCTAACATTCGGCAACCCTTTAATTGCCAACAACAACGGCAACCTCGCTCTCGCTGCGTAAGTAGCGCCAGAACGACGGACACCCCGGGGCGCCGCCCTGAGCGCCGGGGAGGTCTGCAACCAATCGGGGCTTACCTTTAGCGTCGCCCGGAGCGCATAAGGGAAAACTTCCCGGGATACGGGCTGGGAAAGCGCGCCGCCCCGCGGTCCCAGCCTCGACAACCCAATAGGACGGACAAACCTGTAGAAGCGTGCGGCGCGCGCTCGAGGACGGGGGTTCGATTCCCCCCACCTCCATAACCAAATGTGGATGTTTTCAGTGCAGGTCCGCTATTGTGGCTGCATCCTTCTTCCTAGGCGTCCCCCCCCTGGTCCATCATAAGCACGACGCGTCCTTTGGCTTTTCCGGTCCTCAGCATTTCAAGGCCCTCGTTGATCCGTTCGAAGGGGATCGACATATAGATGAAAGGCACTATTTTCCCCGCCTCGACAAGGCCGATCACTTCTACCAGGTCCAGCTTCGTCATGCCCCTCATGCCGAGTATTTCCTTTTCGAATTTCATGATGTCCTGGTAATCCGCCTCGAAGCAGGGATCGTTATATCCCGATACGATTACTTTTCCGCCGGCGCATACCAACTTCAGGGCGTCGTTGATGGAGCTTTTAATCCCGATATTGTCGATCACCACATCGCACATCTCTCCGTCTGTAAGGCGGACGATTTCTCCGTGAAGATCCTGCTCCTTCGTGTTTATTACGGCGTCGGCGCCCATCTCCAAGGAAATATCCAACTTTTCCTTTTGGCGGCTCGTGGCGTACACTGTGGCGCCGAAGATCTTGGCGATCTGGATTGCGTTCATGCCCAGGCCACCGGTACCGAGGATCAACACCCTTGTCCCTGGCTGGATCTTGGCCCTGTTTTTCAAGGCATTGTACATGCAGCCCACCGCGTCCGTTATACTTGTAAGCTGATCGAAGGGTACCCAATCCGCGACCTTGAAGGCGTTTGCGGATGGTATCACGCAGAATTCCTGGTGCGAACCATCCCTCTCGAAGCCTACCCTCACCAAGTTCTTGCAGAGATTGGTACGCCCACTGAGGCAGTACTTGCAATTGCCACAGGTGATGTCAATTGCGCAGACTACATGGTCTCCGGGCCTCACCCTCGTGACGCCCTCTCCTACCTGGGATATTATCCCTGCCATCTCGTGCCCGGGAGTATACGGCAATCGTACGGTTCCTATGATTCCATCCTGGATGTGGAGGTCGGAAACGCATAATCCTGAGGCGCATACTTTAACCAGAACCTCTCCCGGGCCTGGCGATGGGATAGGCTTCTCCTCTATTTCCAAAGGTCGGCCGAAATGGCGGAGGATCGCGGATTTCATTTTCATCTTTTCCATCTCTTACCTCAATCGGGGGTTCATGGGTGGATCACTACCTTCAGGGATCCATCCTTCTTGTTTTCGAACACATCCACCGCCTTCTCGTATTCTTCCAAGGAGAAAACGTGGCTGATGAGATTCTCCGCTTGTATCGCTCCAGAGGAAATCATGTGGAGAGCCTGGTCCGATACGTTGGGATTGGCTTTGGACCCTACAATGTGGATTTCGTTGAAATTGACGGTATTGGCGGGAATTAGGACTTCATCGCTATGATAGGTGGCTATGATGGCAACCGACCCTGTCTTCCGGACCATCTTGCAGGCCTTCATTGGCGAATCCACAGCCCCCGAACATTCCATGACTTCGTCGGCTCCGACGCCGCCGGTCAACTCGAGCACTCTCCGCACAGGGTCCTCAATCTCAAAATCGATGCAGACATCGGCGCCCATCTCCCGCGCCTTCTCCAGCTTGGAGCCGCGTCCCACCATGATGACCCGGCCGGAGCCCAGGGCCTTGCATTCCATCATGGCGCACAACCCTATGGCTCCCGGTCCTAGGATCACGCTCGTCCCCCCCGGCGTGACACCAGCGAGCTGCACGCCGTGCAAGGCGACTCCGGCGCAGTCGCACATCGCCGCCGCGTCGTAACTCACATTTTCCGGGATATGGTGCAAGGCACCGACCTTGTAGACATTGTATTCGGCGTTGGCGCCCTGCCAATAGAATCCATAATGCCTATGCCCGGTATCCAGCGTTCCGTTGCTCCCATTCTTTCCATAATTCAGGCATACCGTGTAATGCCCCTTCTTGCAGTTGTCGCATTTTCCACAGCCCGCGTGGGCTTCGCCTGCCACACGGTCGCCGGGCTTGAATTCCCTCACCCCCTCCCCTACGGCAACGACCTGCCCCGCCCACTCGTGCCCCATGATGAACGGATAGTAGGGCGGCCAATTCGCGAACTTGTAGCCGCCATGGATCATCTTCGGATCCGAGCCGCAGATAGCCACGGACTTGATACGGCACAATACCTCGCCCGGACCAGGCTTGGGCACCGGGACCTCCGCTAGCCTTAGCTTGTCATAGGCTACCAGCGTCATCGCCTTCATCGTCGCCGGCACTTCGAACTTTCCCATCTCTTCCCCCTGCACAGCCCCGGCGCGCCAAGGCCGGTAATCTATCGCCTAATAAACATCCTTTACGTATTTCTGTTCTTTCAGCGCCTCTACCTCTTCCTTGGTATGCGTCTTGGAATACTCAATGTAATCCTTGACGCGAAGGATGAGGTTCTTGATATGGCAATCCATCATATACGCCGCCTCATCCGGTTTGTGCTGCTTGATGCAATTGAACACCATGAAATGGTAGAAACTTGAATCCTCGACGCTGGGCTTGTAGTAGAGAAAATTTTCCATCTTCGAAGTCATGATCCAACGTATCAGCTCCAAAAGCCGGACAAACAGCTCATTCTTGGAAGCCCTTGCGATCTCCACGTGGAAATCGCTGGTCAGCTGGGCGAACTCATGGCTGCTGGTATTGCCCTTATGTATTTTTTCGAAATAGCTTGCCATCTTCCGTATGTCCTCTTCCGTCGCATTGATGGCGGCGAGGCGTGCGGAAGCCATCTCTAGGCCCCGCCTGAATTCCACCAAGCCAAGAAGGTCGTCTTCGTTCAAAAGGACGGAGGGGATGAAGCTGTTGACGTAGATCTGGGTACCCACGCCCTTCAGGAAGCTTCCCTCCCCTCGTCGCGTCTCCACGATCCCCATGACGACCAGCTTGTTCAACGCGGTCCTGATCGTATTCCTGCTCACCCCGAACATGTCTTTCAACTCGTTTTCGGATGGAAGTTTGTCGCCTGGAGCATACTTCCCGCTGAGCAGCAGACGCATGACGTCGTTATAAGCCTTTTCGGTCAAATTCTGCTTTGCCATTCCCAAGGTTATCTACCTCCGAAACTTTGTCGCCCCTATGGCGCGGGAATCCGCGCATCCCGGGATTACCGGAACCCTAGCGTTTCTTGATGTACTTTTGAGTATCGACGGCTATCGCCAAGACTATGATGAGTCCCTTTATGATAAATTGTATGTAAGGGTTGATATTCATGTAGACCAGGCAGTAGCTGAGCACCTGGAAAATCAGGACGCCGATGACTACGCCTCCGATCTTTCCCACTCCCCCACGCAGGGATACTCCTCCCACGACGCAGGAAGCGATCGCGTCCAGTTCGTACCCTTCCCCAAGGCCGTTGGTCGCGCTGCCCGTCCTGCCGGCGTCCAGGAAGCCAGCCAGGGCGTAGGTCAACCCCGCTATGAGATAAACGAACATGATAACCCGCTTGGTGTTCACTCCGGAGACTATGGCCGCTTCCTTGTTCCCTCCGACGGCGTACATGTTCCTTCCCAATGTGGTGCGGTTCCAGAGAAACCAAAAGAATATCGTCACCCCTAGGGCGTAGAGCACTATCCAGGGGAGCCTGAATGAGCCTATTTGGATGGCATCCTGCGCTATCCGCGTGAATCGAGGATCGAATCCGCCGATGGGGGATGAATTGTTCGCTCCGTCGAAATAGAGGGACATCGTGCCGTAGACGATCATGTTCATGCCCAGGGAAGCTATGAAGGGCGCGATCTGCAGCACGGAGATGAGCAATGAATGGAGGAGCGAGAAGACAAGGCATACGGCGATCGCAATGAGCAAGGGAACTATCACCGGCAGCGGCTTCATGTCGGAGAAAATCCTCAGCGCATAGTCGGGTTTTTGCAGGAGTGAGGCGCAGATGACTCCGGCGATGCCTACCATTCTCCCCGCCGATAGATCGGTTCCGCCCAAGAGGATCAATCCCGCGAGGCCAAGGGCTATCATCAGTTTCGGGGCGGCCTGCTGCAGGATGAAGGTCGCATTCCTCACGCTGAGGATAGAAGGCTCAAGCATGATGATGGTCACGATGATCCCAAGCAGCACGAGATAAATAGCGTACTGCATGAGCCAATGCCTGGCCTTCCCAGCCATCCCTGTGTTCAATACCCTAACGTTCGATTCCATTCATCGCACCTCTTCAAATGCCGGGATCAGTTGCTCGCCAAGCCGGTTTCCACGCACAGATACACCAAGGGTTTGGTCCCGGTGTTCCGAATGCCGTGGGATCCTCCGCTTCGGATGAGCGCGATGGACCATGGCTTGACCCGGAACGTTTTACCGCATAGGACCACTTCTCCTTCCCCTTCTACGATCAGGTAAAACTGCTCGTTTCCCTCATGGAGATGTTCGCCCACCGATCCTCCCGCGGGCAAGATCGTCCTATGCACATAGTGGAAATTGTCATGCGCCTCCGGATTGCGGGCGCCGACGACAGGCATCTTTGCCTCATCGCCGAACAAGGTCGTGTTGACGATCGTCCCCGCCCCGTCCTGGCAGTTCGCCACATCATAGGTGGGCGCATCCTCGATGTTCCTGAAAACGAATTTGTCCATAATTGAATTTTCCTCCACAACGCCTACAAATGTTTAGCGGCCATGGTCATGATGGTTTCCTGGCTGCATCCCATCGCATCCACCACACCCACGTTCCTGCCATTGCTCATGACGAGGATCCTGTCCGCCATCCCCAAGAGCTCCGGCATCTCCGAGGAGACGAACAAAATGCTTTTCCCTTCCTTGGCCAAGGCTATCATCAGCTGATAGATCTCATACTTCGCCCCCACATCGATGCCCCGCGTCGGTTCGTCCAAAAGAAGGATGCGCGGCTCGTTGAGGAGGCACCTCCCGAGCAGCACTTTCTGTTGGTTCCCGCCGGAGAGGGAGCTTATGAGGGTCTTCAAGGTAGGTGTCTTTATCCGCATGGCATCCACGGCCCATCGGGTGTTCCTATCCACTTTCTTCATCGATATGAAACCCAGCTTGTTCCGATTCTTGTGGATGCTCGAGGAGACTGTGTTCCAGCGGATATCCAACATGGGATATATTCCCGTCTCGCGCCTTTCTTCGGTCACCATGGCGATGCCTGCGTCCTTAATATTTTTCCGAGAATTCAACACCTCTGTTCCGTTGACCATGACGGATCCGGATTCGACGCTTCGGAGGCCCATGATGCACTCCAGGAGCTCTGTACGCCCCGCCCCCACAAGTCCTCCTATACCTAGGATCTCCCCTGCCCTGACATCGAAGGAAACATCAAGAATCCGCGGGTTGTACTGCGAAGTGAGATGATCAACCTTGAGCACGACTTCTCCGATTTGTTTTTCCTTTTGGGGGAACCTGTTGCCCAGCTCGCGGTTGACCATGAACCTAATCAGCTTGGCCGCATCGATGTTTTCGATGGATTCCGTTGCCACCCACTGCCCATCCCGCAACACCGTCACCCTGTCCGATATAGCCAGGACTTCCTCAATCTTATGGGAAATATAGATTATCCCGCAGCCTTCGCCTTTCAATTGCCTGATGATTTTAAAAAGCGCCTCCGTCTCCCTTTCCGTCAAAGAGGAGGTCGGCTCGTCCAGGACTATGACTTTCGCATTGTATGAAACGGCCTTAACGATGTCCGCCATCTGTTTCATCGAGACCGATAGATTGCTCACCTGGGTTCGCGGATCGATGTTCATCTTGAATAGGTCGATGATTTTCAGCGTATCCTTGTACATTTTCTTGTCATCGACGAAAAGCCCCTTGCGGGGATACCTGCCCAGCCAAATATTGTCCATCACGTTCCGTCTGGGCACTTGTTCCAGTTCCTGCTGGACCATGGCGATGCCGGCGCTCAAGGCCTTATGGGGATTGTCTATTTCCACGGGCTTGCCGTGGATGAGGACTTCGCCCTGGTCCATCTTGTAGATGCCAAAGAGACATTTCATGAGCGTGGATTTGCCGGCTCCATTTTCCCCCATGAGGGCTACGACTTCGCCAGGCTTCACATTGATTTGAACGTCCTTGAGAGCCTGAACCCCCGGGAAGCTTTTCGAGACGCGCCTCATTTCAAGCAAGTATTCTCCGGCCATTGACAAGTTCTCCCAGATAAAATCCCAACCATGGCGAGAGGACTTCCCCTCGCCATGAATTGCGGCGTTCTTCGCTTGGCTTAGATCTTATTTGGCCAGCTTATATCCGGCGATCGCTTCGCCCACGTTCTCGACGGTGATCTTTTTCTCCGGAATCTTGACGATTTTATTGACCATCTTCCATTCCAGATTGGCATCCGGCGCCTTGCCGTTGACGACATTCATGCAGATGTCGATTACTGCTCGGGCGGTGTCGTAGGTGCTGGTCAGGATCGAGCCAAGCATGACGCCGGACTTGATGAGTTCGGCGGTTTCCGGCAGGGCGTTGACGCCGATGACGGGGATGGCCTTTTTCGCGGTGATGAGTCCATTCGCCTTCAGAGCCTCGACGGCGCCGAGGGCCATGGCGTCATTGCTGCAGACCACCATTTCGATCTTATCGCCGAACTTGCCGATCCAAGAGTTCATGGTCTCCACGGCTTTGGCGGTATTCCAGTTCGCCGGCTGGGTTGCGATCTGCTGGGCAGCGATACCCGAGGCCTTTATGCCCGCGTAGAAGCCGTTGGCCCGGTCAGTGGCGTCGCTGTGGCCCGGTGTTCCGGTCATGAGGACGTACTGGAGGACGCCATCGCGATTCGTATCGTACTTGGCGGAATCCTTTTTCCAGGCGTCCGCAACCATCTCGCCCTCCAACTGCCCCTGATAGAGGGCGTCGAGGCCAACATACCAGCACTTGTCGTAGCTGTTCAGGACCT
The DNA here is from genome assembly GCA_040757435.1 of Spirochaetota bacterium. Classification (GTDB taxonomy): domain Bacteria; phylum Spirochaetota; class Spirochaetia; order Treponematales; family Rectinemataceae; genus VKGY01. The sequence goes on from JBFLXC010000069.1 coordinate 8,562, forward strand.
CCGCGGTGGGCATCCTGTTGAAAAAGACTATGGGGATGCCGGCTTGCTTGGCCTTTGCCACGATAGTGTCTCCAGCCGAAGTGTCCACGGGGTTTACCGCCAGGACATTGACGCCCCTGGAGATCATCGTGTCGATGCGCTCGGTCTGGGTCGCCTGGACATTCTCGCCGTTGACCATCATGAACTTGAGGCTGGGATACTTTTCGTTCATGTAGAAATTGATGCCGTTTCGAATGTATCCCACGAAAGTGTTGGTATAGTCGAAGATCGTTATGCCAACATAGGGAACCTGCTTGGCTGCTTGAGCCGAAACCGCGGCCGCGCCTATCACCAGCATGACCGCGATCAGCAACACCGAAAACGCGAAGCTTCTTTTCATTGTCTCCCTCCCGAATGACGTGTTATTCTACAACCACCCTCCCTTTCAAGCGATTGGCGAATACTTGATCGTAAAGGGCATAACTTGTAGAACATTATCTAGGGGCAGTAAACCATGACTATTCTAGGGAGTCAAGTTTTATTTTGTGTCTATATTGTAATTTCCAATTGACAGCACATTCCCGTCTTTCCTACTATGGCCCTATGTTGTAGCACAAATGAAGTATTTTTACTTGTAGAATATCTAGATACTTAAGGAGTATGCAATGACGGCTAAAAAAATCCTTTACGCATCGCCAACCTTCCTTTTCCGCGAAAGGTGCCCCTCGGAGCTTGGGCAGATCATGAAGCGACTGGCCGAAATCGGCTTTGACGGACTTGAACTTTACGGCATGTTCGGCTTCAGCAGCGATGAGATCCTATCGTTTTGTGAAGAGCACAACCTTGGGATAGTTTCCGACCACGTGCATTTTGATGAGTTCTCCAAGGACACGGAGGGCGTCATCTCCCGCCGGACCTCCATGGGTGCGAAATTCCTTACCATAGACAATATTCCGCCCGCCATGATGCCGGGGACCAAGGCCTTTCCCGAAGCGGTGCGCGAGATAGAAAGGATCTCCCTTCTGTGCAAGCGCCATGGCGTGCAACTCCTTTACCACAATCATGGTTACGACCTCATGAACAAGGTGGACGGAATCCCGATGCTGGACATCATCCTGGAAAGCACTGATCCTGATTTGCTGAAATTCCAGCCTGACCTGGGCTGGATTTCCTTGGGGGGCGGCGACCCGGTGCGTTACCTTGAGAAGTACAAAGACCGCTGCCCCATCATCCACATCAAGGACTACTTCTCCACCGCTCCGCTGCTTCTTGAATCCGCATTCCCGCTGGGAAAGAACCGGGGCGGCGCGGATTACAGTTTCTTCGAGTTTCGTCCTTCAGGCTATGGAATCATGAATTATCCCGATCTAATGCCCAGGATCCTCGCCTGCGACCCAGTCTGGATAACCACAGACCACGACCTATCCTACGAGAGGGATACTTTCATAGACATGAAAATGGGACTGGACTACACTAAGTATCTAGTCTCCCTGAATGCCGGGCGGGAGGCAAGCCAGGAGGTACTGCCATAATGCTAATCGCCCTTGTCGAATCCTTCACCGACAAGCCGTGGCGCAGCCCCGCCACCTTCACGCGCATTTTAGAGAGCCTGAAACAGAAATGGAACGCCGTCGCGATCCAGGCGGACGACGGGGCTTCCTTGAAAAAGCGTCTCTCGGAATTGGGCGGCGTAGGGGATGTGTTTGTGTTCAACATTGCGGAGTACTTGGACGAAGCGAAAAAACAAGGCTTCGTGCCAGCCCTCCTCGATTCCTGGGGCTATCCCCACCTGGGATCCGGCGCCAAGGCCATCGCCCTGGGCTTGGACAAGGCGGAAACGAAAGTAGCCTTGCGGAAGGCGGGCATCCCCACCCCGCGCGACTTCGTGGCAAGGCCTGGAGACACTCCTGGTTCCATTTTCTCCAAAGCCAAGGAAATCGGCTACCCTCTCATGGTCAAGCCTTGCCTCGAGGGCGGCCACATCGGCATATCCGACGATTCCATCGCCACGGACGAGGCAAGCCTTTCCGCGGCCGTCTCCCGCGTCTTCAACCTTCTTTCCCAGCCCGCCCTGGTAGAAACCTACATAGGCGGCCTGGGGATGAGGGAATTTTCTGTGGGAGTCATCGACACCGCAGACGGGAGGATCTTCACCCCCATAGAGATCGACTATGATGCGATGGATGTCAACGTGAAGATCCTGAGCCACGATTCCGCGGTTCGCGATCTTGAGCGGGTGAAGCCCTTGGCTGAAATTGGCCTTCGAAAGGAGATGGAGGAATTGGCGAGCCGTACCTTCGACGCTGTGGGAGCCTCGGACTACGCGAGGGTGGACATAAGGATGGACGATACGGCTGCATACGTGCTGGAGATCAACCTCATGCCGGGCCTTGGACCCCGCTCCTTCCTTCCCCAGGCAGCAAGGGATCTCCACGGCCTCGACTATCCGGCCCTGGTGCGGAAGCTCGCCGAAGCTTCCATGCTGAGGAAGCTGGGGAGGAGTTCATGATTTCCACGTTGTGCGTGTTCTGCGGCTCCTCCCCGGGCAAGGACCTCCGGTTCGCCAAAAACGCCGAGGTGCTGGGCGCGCTATTGGCAGAGAGGAAAATCACCCTTGTATACGGCGGTGGCAACGTTGGAACAATGGGCACAATGGCCGACGCCTGCATGAAAGGCGGCGGCAAGGTGGTGGGCATAATCCCGGTCCGCCTGAATCAGCTCGTGGACCATCTGGACCTGTCGGAACTCATGGTGGTTCCGGACATGCACCGCCGCAAGGCGCTCATGCAGGAGAAATCCGACGCCTTCGTAGCCCTGCCTGGTGGGATAGGCACGATGGAGGAGCTCTTCGAAGTCTGGGCATGGCGCTACATAGGGTACCACGCCAAGCCGATAGGCATATTGAACGTCGCGGGATTCTACGACGGCTTGCTTGATTTCCTTCGCCATATGAGCGGCCAAGGCTTCCTCCGCGCCGACATCCTCGACGACCTGGTGGTTTCCGAGCGGCCCGACGACCTTCTGGACCAGCTGGAAAGGAAGGCTGAATCGGGGGAAATGCCGGCCTTGAAGATCGCCGAAAGGAAAAACCCCGGAGCCTAGGTCAGCGTTTCTTCAGGTATTTCCTGATAAGCCCGAGCTTCATCTCCCTGAGCTTTGGGGATATCGAAACCTTGTAGACATGGGGATTCAGCTGCCGCAGATAGGTCCCGTCGAAACCGCCGATCCTTTCCATGAAGTATTCCCTCGTCTTCGCAAGACTGGGTTTGGAAGCGCAGGCCTTTCCCCCCTTCATCACCGGCTTGAGCAGCTCCTCCACCTTGGAGGGCGCGAATGAAAGCTGGCGGTAGTCTCCCGAGGGATGATGTACTATGATTGGCTCGCCCGCCTTGGGCTCCTCTTCCTCCAGGGCGATGAGATCGAGCCTGGGGGCCTCGTTCTCGTTGTAGAGCCTGAAAAGGCGTTTGGTTCCGGGATTGGTCGACTTTTCCGGATTGTCGGAAAATTTCATCACCGGCTTCATTGCCAAGGGATTCGATTCACCGGACTGGATGGAGGCAAGCTTGTAAACCCCGGCGAAGGCGCTTTCCTTACCCCCGGTCACTAGATGGGTTCCAACTCCCCAGACATCTATGGGAGCCTTGGCTGCTACAAGGTGTTCTATGATCTCCTCGTCCAGCTCATTGGATACGACAATCCTCGAGGAGAGGAAGCCCGCTTCATCCAGCTTTTTCCGGACATTCCTGGAAAGGTAGTCGATGTCCCCTGAATCCAGGCGGACGTTGAAGGAATGCCCCTTCGCGGCGAGATCCTTTCCCACGGCGATGGCGTTCTGTATTCCCGATTCCAGGGTATTGTAGGTGTCGATCAGGAAGGTCGCGTTGCCGGGGTAGATGTCGGCGTAGGCTTTGAAGGCCTCCAGCTCCGAAGGGAAGGACATGACCCAGGAATGGGCCATGGTGCCGAGGACAGGGATCTCAAAGACCTTGCCCGCCAAGGTATTGGAACTGCCGTAGGCTCCTCCGATGTAGGCCGCCCTGGTGGCGCTCAAGGCCCCGTCGGACCCCTGGGCGCGCCTCAGGCCGAACTCCATCACCTTGCCCTTTTCCGAAGCCAGCCAGACCCTCGCGGACTTCGTGGCGATGAGGCTCTGGAAGTTGAGGATGTTGAGCACCAATCCCTCGATCACCTGGGCTTGGACCATGTCGCCTTCCACGCGCAACAATGGCTCCTGGGGGAAGACAATCTCCCCTTCCTTCACGGCTCGGATGTCGCCCTGG
>JBFLXC010000070.1:0-12784 GCA_040757435.1 Spirochaetota bacterium
AACGCGCCCTGGGGGCCCAGGAGAGCGAGGCGGAGAGGGAATACAGAGGCGGCTCCCAATTCCTCGACTCGGCGTCCATGCGCGCCCAAGTCTCAAGGCCGAGGGCTGAATAAGGCGGGAAGCGGGAGTTCCTGAGGTCGGAATAGCCGAGGACGAATACGGCACCGGCGGCCTGGCCGTCGAAGGAAGGGGAGAAATAGTCCCCAAGGCTGTAGTTCTCCGTCCAGGGGGCGAAAAAAGCTCCGATTTCGGCGCTGATCTTCCTTCGAGCGGGAAGGAGGGGCCAGATTTTTCCCAGCCCCGCCTGGGCTATGAGCATCCTCCAGGGTGAGGATCCCCCGGTAGCCAGGCCGGCCACGTCCTGGACATCCAGGCTGAGGCTGATCCTTCCCAGGCGGGCGTCCAGGGAGAGGCCAAGCTCGGGTCGCGAAGCCCTGTAGTCCCATCCCGCCTGGAACGTCCATCCGAGGCGCTGGGAGAGATCCCTGCCCTCCATCCTCAGTCCCAGGGTCTCGTCCTGCCAATAGGGGTACCTGGTTGATTCCAGAAGGCGAGGAAAGAGGGAGCTTCTCCCCGGCCTGGGATTCCCGGGCCTCGGGGCCGCGGATCCGTCCTTCGGTCCCATAGCCTGGGCCTCGGGCTTCTCCCTCGAACCAGCGCCACCCCTTTGCCTCCATTCCTCCAGGGAAACCCAGGCGAAGGTACGCCATTCGAAAAATCCATTCCCGGCACCGCTCGGGCCTAGGGCGGCCGAAAGGTCAAGGAGGGCGATTTCCTCCTCGCCGTTCCCGAGATCCCTCACGAAGGCCACCAGGCTTCCGTCGAGTGAGGGCCGGCCAATGCCGCCGGGGAAGGGTTTGGCCTGCAATCCCAGCCTTGCATCCCTTCCCTTCGTGTCCAGGAGGGCGAGGGAGGGAATCCCCCCTTCCGGCACATACCCAAGGGCAAGCCTTTCGGGCTCCGGGCTCGAGCTCCTGTCCAGGGAAAGCGAACGGACGGCGAGGCCGAGTTCCTCGGGCAAAAGGAGAAGCTCGAACTCCTCCTCTGTCCCGCCGGGCCTTTTCCTCGCCGGCACCGCCTGGCCGCCCATCCTTGCCAGGCCGTAGATCCACGAGCTGGCTTCGTTTTCTTGGGCTTGGTACAGGTGGGGCAGGCCGGATGAGAGGTTCCTCGCGGCATCCCCGGGGGTCTCAGCGGTGACTTGCGCTTCCTCCTTGAGGCTTTTCACGGCAGGATCGAAGCGGTATGCGGCGAGGCGGTAGCCGCCCTTTGGAAGAGGCTTGTACCAGGAAAGCCTAAGCCCCCCGCCGGATGATTCGGGCAGGATCCCAAGCTCACCGAGCCCTCCATCGACTCCCAGGAGGGAACGGGACCTTCGCTTGGGCGCCTCAATGGCTCCATCAGGCTTGTCCACGGCGACCGCCTTCAGCCTTGAATCCTCCTCGTCCACGTAATACAGGGTCGGGCCAGGCCTTCGCCCCGATTCCTCCAGCCTTGGGTCCATAGGCGCCGGATGCGCCGGTCCTAGAGCGAAGGGACCGAAGGCCCGGGAGCCAAGGTCCAGGGACCTCCAGTAGGGCTTCCACGCCTCCAAGTCCGCAGGTCCGGGAACGCCTGGGAACTTCCTTCCAAGCCAGTCCCCGAAGCCTTCCCAGGCGGGGCCGAAGGCCGGCCCGCCCTGGGCCGAGAGGCTCCCAAGGCCCAGGAAGGCATCACCCCTGCTCGCGGCGGCCCACCAGCTTGGCAGGGCCTTGGCGCCTAGGCGCTCCTCCAGGTATTGGGCGAAAAGTCCGCCCTGCACGTAGGCTAGGTTGCCCGAGCCGGGGAATTCCAGGAGTCCCGAGACATCCCAAATATCCAAGCGCTCTCCCCGCGCCGCCCCCAAGGCCGGCTGGCTGAGGGCGGCGGGATCGTTCAACCTTCCGCCGCCCTTGCGGCTTTCGGCCCAGACGGCGCTTCCTTCCACCAGGGCGTTGGGCATGACCCATCCAGTCGGCGCGACGCTGTCGCCGGCGACGGCTGAAAGGAAGCTCCAAAAGCCGCTCCTTTGGTTTAGGGTCAGGGCGTGGACAAGTTCGTGGAGGAGCACCGAAGCCAGTTCGTCCTGGAAGGATGCCAGGGAATCCAAGCCTGCGGAGGCGGCGTAGATGACGATCCGGTTCGAGGGATGAGTGGTGAAATAGCCGTTCAGCCAGGGTTCGACGTCCGTGACGAGGATGGGGAATTTTTTCCCTCCCCTGGGGTAGCCCAAGGAGAAGCCGAACAGGGCTTCCAGGTCTTCCAGGATTCCGTCCGCCATGCCCGCGGTACGTGCCGCCCAGGCTTCGGCGGAGGGAGGGTAGTAGATCGAAAACCGTGAGGTCTCAATGCTTGAAAGAATCGCCGCTCCCCGGGCTTCCTGGGAAAAGGCCGTACCCATGGGCAGGGTCAGCCCCACGGCCAAGGCCAGGATGATCAAACCCGGCGGCGATTTTCTCCGGCTCGAAACCTTGTCCACCCGCCCACTCTATCATTTTAGCCGCGAAATGGGTATGGCAGAGGAAGACGTTTCAGGGTATCCTTTGCCGAGAATATGAGAATCGAAGGTACAAGCCCGTGGACGGGCTTCGAGAGGGGAGCGAAGCGCTTCACCCCATCCTCCCGGAGGGAGTCGCCCGCGAAGGGAGGCTTGGGCCTGGCCCGGCCGTCTAGCAAGGACAGCTATGTGCTCGCCCTGGATACCATCTCGGCCGAGGACCAGGATCCCCGGGCCATGGAGGACTCGGGACCCGTGGTGTTCAAGGACGGAGTATTCCAGATCGACCTTACGGGCGGGGAAGGGAAGGTCGCCATAGATCCGGCCCTCAAAGGGCTCATCGATTCGATCCTCGGTGCGTGAGGATAGGATAACCAAGGAAAAACCATGCTCAAACTGCTTTCCTGGAACGTGAACGGAATAAGGGCCTGCGCCGGCAAGGGTTTCCTGGATTGGGTCGCGGCCGAGGACGCTGACTTCCTCAGCCTCCAGGAGACCAAGGCCCATCCCGACCAGCTTCCTGGTGAACTCAAGGAACCCAAGGCGGCGGACGGAAAACCTTACCACTGCTACTGGTCCAGCGCGACCCGGAAGGGCTATTCCGGCACAGCCGTCTTTTCCAAGCGGCCCGCCGCCAAGGTCGGGACCCTGGGAATCCCGGAGTTCGACGATGAGGGAAGGACCGTGGTGGCGGATTTCGAAGACTTCATCCTGGTGTCCGCCTACTTCCCCAACAGCCAGGACGCGGGCGCCAGGATCGACTACAAGATTCGGTTCTGCGACGCCATCCTCGCCTACTGCGACGCCCGCCGCGCCGAAGGAAGGCATGTCGTGGTGGCGGGTGATTACAACATAGCCCACAGGCCCATAGATCTTGCCAGGCCCGAGCAAAACGAGGGAAACCCCGGATACCTGCCCCAGGAGCGGGAGTGGATGGGCAAGTTCCTCCAGGCGGGGTACGTGGACAGCTTCAGGCATTTCCACCCCGAGCCGGGGAACTACACCTGGTGGACCTACCGGGTCCCCAGCGCAAGGGTAAACAATGTGGGATGGAGGCTGGATTACCACTGCGTGGATTCCGAGTTCTCCGGAGCCCTTGCGGAGGCGGGGATTCAAGCCCAGGTATTGGGCTCCGACCACTGCCCCGTTTCGCTTTTCCTGGATCTGCCCCGCCGATCCTAGGACTGGAACAGCCAAGGGCGGCGGGCTTCCGGAGCCGCCCGGGAGGAAAGCAATGAAGATTCGCTACAATGCGCCTGTGACCCTGACCCTGACCTTCGTATCCGCCGTGGTCCTGGGCCTGTCCATCACCCTCATGCCAACCCTTACGTCCCTCTGGTTTTCAACCCCATCCCCCTTCAATCCCAAGGCAGTGGTCGACTACGTCAAGCTGGTGAGCTACATATTCGGCCACGCCTCGGTGCAGCACTTCATGGGGAATTTCACCATGATCCTCCTCCTGGGCCCCATCCTGGAGATGGCCTACGGCTCTGGTTTCGTCCTCCTTTCCGTATTCGTCACCTCCCTGGCCACGGGCCTGCTCAATGTCTTCCTGTTTCCGGGGACAGTCCTCTTGGGCGCCTCGGGAATCGTCTTCATGATGATAATCCTTGCGTCCATCACCAATTTCAACAAGGGAGAGATACCCCTGACCTTCATCCTCGTCATGGTGGTGTATGTGGGCGGGCAGGTATGGGACGCCCTGGTCAAGCAGGACAACATCTCCCAGTTCGCCCACATCGCCGGCGGCCTGGCCGGATCCTTCATGGGATTCTTCCGCGCCCGGGCAAAGATCTGACCAAAGCAGGGAGGCTGCCGTGTACGGGAAAGTGAAAGAGGATCTGGCCCAGGCGCTCGCGGACATCAAGGCCGAAGGACTATACAAACGAGAAAGGGTCATCGCGGGTCCCCAGGGCGGAAAAATCCGAGTGGCCGGAGGCGCCGGCGGCGGCGAGGTTTTGAATTTCTGCGCCAACAACTATCTCGGCTTGGCCAACGACCCCAGGGTCCGTGCGGCGGCGATCAAGGCCACCGAGGCCTGGGGCTACGGGATGGCTTCCGTGCGCTTCATATGCGGCACCCAGGAACCCCACAAGGTCCTGGAGCGGAGGATCGCCGATTTCCTCGGCATGGAGGACGCGATCCTTTTTTCCTCCTGCTTCGACGCCAACGGAGCCCTCTTCGAGCCCCTCCTGGGCGAAGACTGCGCCATCGTGGCGGACAGTCTGAACCACGCCTCCATAATAGACGGCGTCAGGCTCTGCAAGGCCAAGCGCTGGGTGTTCAAGCATGGGGACATGAGGGACGTTGAGGAGACGGATCCCGAAACGGGAAAAACCTCCAAGGGATTGGAGCGTTGCCTCAAGGAAGCCCAGGGTTCGCGGGTCATCATGATCGCCACGGACGGAGTGTTCTCCATGGACGGGGACATCGCAAACCTGCCGCCTCTGTGCGACCTGGCGGACCGCTACGGCGCCCTGGTCATGGTGGACGATTCCCACGCCACAGGCTTTGTCGGACCGAAGGGCAGGGGAACCTGGGAGCACCACGGCGTCCAAGGGAGGGTGGATATCATCACCACCACCTTCGGGAAGGCCTTGGGAGGCGCCTCGGGAGGCGCGGTGGCCGCCAGGAAGGAGATCGTCGAATACCTCAGGCAGAAGGCCCGCCCCTACCTCTTCTCCAATACCCTCGCTCCCGGGATCGTGGGCGGCACCCTGGCGGCCCTTGACATCCTCGAATCCTCCACGGAGCTCCGGGACAGGCTCGAGGCCAATACCGCCTGGTTCCGCGCCGCGATGGCCGAGGAAGGATTCGACCTGAGGCCCGGGACCCATCCCATCTGCCCCGTGATGATATACGACGAAAGGAAGGCCTTGGCCATGGCGGAGGCCCTCCTGGGCGAGGGAATCTATGTGATCGGCTTCTCCTTCCCCGTCGTCCCCCGCGGCAAGGCGAGGATACGGGTCCAGGTTTCCGCCGCCCATTCGCCCCAGGACCTCGAGGCTGCGGTGCGGGCTTTTCGAAGGGTGCGGGATTTTGGTATATTGCAGGCATAGACACCATCACCAGTGAGCCGAGGATAATCCATATGCCTACCTACGAATACGAATGCCGGGCCTGCGCCCATAGGTTCGAAGCCTTCCAATCCATGTCCGAGGCCCCCATCAGCCTCTGCCCCCAGTGCGGAGCCTCGGTGCGGCGGATGATCGGCGGCGGAACGGGGATAATTTTCAAGGGAAGCGGATTCTACGTCACCGACTCGAAGCCCAAGTCATCGACCAAGGCATCGCCTGCGTCCTCTTCCACGGCGCAGAAGGCGGAACCCGCCGCGGCGGCCGAGGCAAAGGCTTCCGACTCTTCGAAGGCCCCGGATGCCGCCAAGGCCCCGGATACCCAGGTCAAGAAGGAAAGCGCCTAGGGGCGACCCTTCACGAAGCCAGGATGGACTTCGCCTCTTCCAGCGGTATTTCCAGAAGTTCGGGCTTCGCCAAAAGCCGTGAAAACACCGAAGCCGACCGGGCGAAATAGAGCCCGTCGGCGATCCTCTCGTCCAAGGTCACCTTGAAGCTCACGTGGTGCCGCCTCGTGGAGGCGTGGACGCCCCGTCCTTCCTTCTGCTCCAGCTTGCCGATGACGATGAAGATGCTCGCGTTTCCCCACTCGTAGAGATGATGGAAGGGGGCGTCGAGCCCGATGCTTCCCAGGTTCGCCACATAGACCGAGGAATAGAGGGGGTCGGTCCTCAGCAAAGCCCAGGGAGCGAGGTTGAGCCTGTCTATAATTCGATACAGTCCCACCACCAAGGCCTTTCCGCCGGGAATGGCGTGGGCGATCTTGGCGATTTTTTCCCCGTCGCCTCCTTCCCCATACTCCCGCACGTGCCGGATGGCCTCGTTTATCCTTCGGTTCACCGTATCAAGGCTGTCCTCTGCTTCAAGGAAAACCTTCGCGTTTCCCTCGGGAGCGTCGTCGCTCAGCTTCTGCTTGACGATGAAGGAAAAGGAGACGTGGTTCCTCTGGTAGAGGGCCCGGCCGTGGATGAAGCGGTTAAGCCTGGGCCGGATGGCCATGGTACGGTTGAGGGCGGCCAGGACCAGGGCGAAGAGGGAATACCTTTCCTCCTCCCTGCTTCCCTGAAGGGCGTCGTTCTTGGCCTTTACCAGGCGCATGGCGTTTTCCACGTCCAGGTCCCTCTCGTAATAGATGGCCGACTCGTTCCGGCCTCTCATCATATAGGGCATGACGGCGTTGAGGGCGTGGGGAATCCTCAGGCGGCGCCCGTCCGGTCGGTCTCGGAAGATCATGATCCGGAACTATATAGCAGGGAATAATCTTTGATAAGGGATTTGCCCATTTTTGTGGTATTCTGCATATAATTGGGTTATATCGAAACATATGAGGAGGCGTGCGAGTGTTCAAGATTGCCAAAGGCGACGTGTTCGGGTTGATCCATCCTTCGGTGGATGTCCATACCTTGGGTATCCTTTCCTTTTCCCAGATCCTGGAGCAGTGCGGGATTCCGACGCTGATAGCCGGGGAGGAGCCCTGCGGGGACCTGGAAGCCCTGGCCCGGGGGGAGGGGGGAGCCACGCTTCGCGCGTGGATCGCGAATCGAGGGATCACGGTCCTGGGATTCAGCTATAGGCTCAATCCGGAGGACGCCCTGCGCCTTTTCGGCGTTCTTGAAAAATTCCTCAAGCGGGAGAAGCTCATGGCTTCCCAAGGCGGCAAGGTGAGGGCGCTCTTCTTCGCCGGCCTTCCAAGGGCGTGCCAGGAGGCGAAGGAACGGCATCCCGGCTTGGCCGGGGTGTTCGAAGGGGATGAGACACCACAGGAAACCATGGAGATATTGGGAATTCCCGAGGAACTGATGCCTCTGGGGGTATCCCAGGGTGCCCGGTACGACGCGGCGAGGATGAAGTTCGGGGAAGCCCTGGTGGAAAGCGGGGATTACAAGGCCGTCCTGCCCGTGGACCGCTCGGGGTCCAAGAATTTCGGACTCCGGGGCGACCGGGCGACGGAGAGGATCGCCCACGGCTCCGCCCAAGGATTGCCGCCCCTCATGAGGGTCCACGCCGGCCCCTACCTTGCGGACCGTAAGGAGGCGGTGTCCCTCTTCCTTGAGTGGGTGCGAAGGCTGGCAAAGGGCGGATACCTTGATGTATTGTCCATCGGTTCCTCCCAGCTTTCCCAGTCCAGCTTCGGCGAATCCTGGGAAGGCAGGAACAATGGCGGAGGAGTCCCGGTGGCCACGCCGGAGGAATACGCCGAGATATGGAGGGCCGCACGGCCCATGCTGGTTCGCACCTACGCGGGCACCAAGAACGTGCCTGCCCTGGCGAGGATGTACGAGCGGACCATTGACATAGCCTGGCACGCCCTTTCCTTCTGGTGGTTCAACAAGATGGACGGGCGGGGGCCCAACGGAGTCCTGGAGAATCTGGCCGAGCACTTCGAAGCCATGAAGTTCATCGCCTCCACGGGCAAGCCCCTTGAGGCCAACGTGCCCCACCATTTCGCCTTCCGCGGCTCCGACGACCTGGGCTTCGTGGTTTCCGGCTTTGTGGCGGCCAAGGCCGCCAAGGAAGCGGGCATTCGGTCCTTCATCCTCCAGATGATGTTCAACACGCCAAAATATACCTGGGGCATCCAGGACCTCGCCAAGGCAAGGGTCCTCCTCAAGCTGGCGCGGGGCCTGGAGGGTCCGGACTTCAAGGTCTATCTCCAGCCCCGGGGCGGCTTGGACTACTTTTCTCCCAACCCGGCGAAGGCCAAGGCCCAGCTCGCGGCGGTGACCGCCATGATGGACGACATCGAGCCTGGGAACGGGCAAAGCCCCCAGATCATCCATGTTGTGAGCTATTCGGAGGCGATAGAACTGGCGGATCCCGGCATCATGGAGGAATCGATCAAGATCACCCGCCATGCCCTGGCCGAATACCGGCGCCAGAAACGCCAGGGGCTCATGGAAGAGATGGGGGGGAACGCCGACCTCGCCGGAAGGGAGGAATCTCTATTCCGGGACGCCTTAGCGATGATAAAGGCCTTGGAGTCCCTCTTCCCCGACGCCTATTCGCCCCTGGGGATGTATTCCATGCTCAAGGCCGGCGCCTTCGCCCTGCCTTGGCTCACATCCTGCAAGGAGGAATTCCCGGCGGCCGACATCCCCACGAGGATCGTGGACGGGGGCATGAAGGCCGTGGGGCCGGATGGCAAGCCCTTGCCTGTCGCCTCCCGCATAGAAGCGCTGCGGGAGAACGCGGCCGCCTTGCGCGGCAAAGGAGGTACCCATGGCGGCGCATTCTGAATGGAACAGGGTACGGGAGATCCTGGCGGGAGTGAAGGAGAAGGGGAAGGCGGCGGCCTGGTGCGTCGCCGGGGCCGGCAACGGCGGCATGTGCATGGCCGGTCACCTTGGCTTCCTGGGATTCGAGACCAGGCTCTACAACAGGACGGACGAACACCTGAACGCCGTGCGTTGGTACGGAGGGGTGGACCTGGAAGGGGAGGTGGAGGGCTTCGGACCGGTCAAGATAGCAACATCCTCCATCAAAACCGCCTTGGAAGGCGCGGACGTCATCATGATCGTCACCCCTTCCACGGCCCACTACCCCCTGGCGGCGGTCATGGCTCCCTTCCTCCAGGACGGACAGATCGTGGTCCTGAACCCCGGAAGGACGGGTGGAGCCCTTGAGTTCCGCGAAGTCTTGAGGATGGAAGGATGCTCAGCCAAGCCGGTGATCGTTGAAGCCCAGACATTCCTCTACGCCTCGAGGATGCTGAGCCGCCATCGGGGCAGGATTTACCGCATCAAGAACGGAGTTCCCTGCAGCGCCCTGCCTTCCCACATGACCCCCGACGCGCTGGGGGTCATCAACCAGGCATTTTCAGCCTTCATCGCAGGATCGAACGTCCTCGCCACCAGCCTGGAGAACATAGGCGCCGTATTCCATCCCGCGCTGACCCTCCTGAACGCGGGCTGGATCGAATCCACGGGAGGCAATTTCGAGTACTACCTGCAGGGCATTTCGCCTTCCGTGGCGAAGGTGCTCCAGCATGTGGACGACGAGCGGCTGGCGGTGGCCAGGGCCCTGGGCATACGGACCGTCTCGGCCCGGGAGTGGCTCTACCTCACCTACGACTCCGCTGGAGAGGACCTCTACTCCGCCATCAAGGCGAGCACAGGATACGCGGGGATCAAGGCTCCGGGAACCATCAACCACCGCTATGTGTGGGAAGACATACCCATGAGCCTTGTGCCCCTCTCCTCCATCGGGGAGATGCTGGGAATTCCAACCCCTACCATAGACCTTGTGATCGACATGGCTGAGCTCATGCTCGGCACGGATTACCGCGCCGTGGGGCGGACGGTGGAAACCTTGGGAATCAAGGGTTTTTCGGTGGAGCAGATCCATAGGCTCGTCACCGAGGGAGACATTGGAGGTACGCCATGAATATGCAAGAACTGATAGGATATGCGAGCGAATTGTTCGAAGGCCTGCCGCCCATCGCCGCGGCCCTCATAACCTTCCTCGCGGGATGGCTCTTGGCCCTGCTGGTGAAGTTTCTCGTGCCCCGGGTCCTTTCAAAGCTGAAATTCGATGTGTTGAGCGACAAAACGGGGATATCGGGGTTCCTGAAAAAAGGAAACGTGGGCTATTCCCCTTCCAAGCTCGTGGGGTTGCTTTCCTTCTGGCTGCTTGTGATCCTCACCCTCTCCAACACTGTCGCCCGCCTGGACCAGGACGCGGCAAGGTCGATTTCCCTCTGGGTCCGATCGGCCCTGCCCCGGGCCTTGACCGCCGGCATCGTCGTGGTCATGGGGGTGGTGGTGGTGACCTTCCTGGCCAATTTCATAATAACCATCGCCAGGAACGCAGCCATCCACAATCCCCTCCTCATCGGCAGGGCCATAAAGTACGTGGGCTACCTGATCGTGGCCACTATGGCCCTGGAGCAGATCGGCCTGGGCCAGACCATCGTGAGCACCCTTTTCATCCTTCTCTTCGCCTCCCTTGCCTTGGCCCTCGCCCTTGCCTTCGGCCTGGGCTGCAAGGACATGGCGAGGAAGTACATGGAGGACTTCATCCGGAACATCCAGGAAAAGGAAAGGATGCGCCACGGATCGGACCTAGAGGGATGAAAGGGCTACCGTCCCTCCCTTGCCAGGGCCACGAGGGCCTTGGCAAGGATCCGCATGGGATCGACGAAGGGAATGTCCAGATGCTCTTGTGAAAGGACCAGTGGTACTTCCGTGCAGCCCGCCACTATCGCCTGGGCTCCTTTGGCCTTCAGGCCGGCGGCGGCCTTTAGGAGGAGCGTGCGCGGACCTTCGCCCCGATTCCCGGCCTTGATGCCTTTCTCTCCGTAGATGGCCTCCATGACCAACTCCCTTTGGTCGGCCTCGCCGGGCCAGAGTATCCTGCTGTCCTTCAGGCCGGCCTCGTAGATCCCCGCGGCCTTGGAGCCTGCGGTGCCGAGGATCCCCAGCTTTTCCACGCCGGGATAGTCGCGCTCAAGGGCTTCCTCCATGGCCTCCAGTGCGGATAGGAAGGAAAGCGGAGCCTGGGCGCGCAGCCGGGGCAGGAAAGCGTGGGCCGTCATGCAGGGAATGCCGGTGATTTCGGCCCCGGCCGCGGCCAGCCGCTCCGCCGCCTTCAGCATGGCGGGGAGGGGGTCGGGGCCACGGCCGAGGATGAAGGCGGTCCTGTCTGGGATGGAGGGGTCGGACTCGATTATGACGTGGACATGGTCCTGGTCCCTCGCGCAGGGATCGGCCTCGAGGAGGCGGATGAAAAAATCGGCGGTGGCCTCAGGTCCCATGCCGCCCAGGACTCCAATGGTTCTCATGCTTCGGATAGTACACCGCCTGCGATAGGCGATGCAACAAATCGTTTGCGTTTTATGGGATTCCGGTTTATTATTCCCCTTGAAGAAAGCACATACGTCTTTTCGCCAAATTTAAGACGCATGCCATGCAAGGAGGAATCGATGGCTGAAGCGAAGAAGAAAGGGGCCCTGGATTGGTACTTCAAGACCAATCTTCTTGCCCGGATACTCATCGGTCTCGTTCTCGGCGCCGTAGTCGGCATCATCCTGGGATTCTCCCCGGATGCGGTGAAGCCCTTTGTCGACAATTCAAAGTTTTTCGGCGATCTCTTCATCCGCCTTTTGAAGATGATCGTCGTTCCCGTGATCCTCTTCTCCTTGGTCGCCGGCGCGGCGAGCATCGCCCCCTCCCGGTTGGGCAAGGTGGGGATAAAGATCATGGTGTACTATCTCCTCACCAGCGCCTTCGCGGTGGCCATAGGCTTGGTCTTCGCGAACATCCTCCAGCCTGGCGCGGGGTTCAACATCGTAGGGGACGCGGCGATCAAGGGCAAGGAAGCCGTGGCGCCTACCATAGCCCAGATCCTCCTCAACATCGTTCCGACGAATCCCATCGAGTCCCTCAACAAGGGAGACGTCCTCCCCATCATCTTCTTCGCCGTAGTCTTCGGACTCGGACTTTCCTACGTGAAGGATTCGGGCAACAAGACCCTGGCCAAGGCTGGGGACGCGCTTCTTGACGTGACCAACGCCGCCGCCGAGACCATGTACAAGATCGTGGCGGGAATCATGCAATACGCCCCCATCGGCGTCTTCGTCCTCATCGCCCAGGTCTTCGCCCAGCAGGGACCCAAAGCGATCGGTCCGTTGCTCATAGTCACCCTCACGGTCTACCTGGGACTCATAGTCCACCTTGTGGGCGTGTACGGAGGCCTTCTCTCTGTCTACAAACTCGGCTTCATGAAGTTCCTCAAGGGCGCCAACGAGGCCATGATCACCGCCTTCGTCACCCGCTCTTCCTCCGGCACCCTGCCCATAACCATGCGCTGCACCGAGGAGAAGCTTGGCGTTCCCCGCACCATTTCCTCCTTCACGCTGCCTTTGGGCGCAACGATCAATATGGACGGCACGGCCATCTACCTGGGTGTCTGCGCCATGTTCATAGGCTACGCGACCGGCCAGCCGCTCACCTTCAACCAGCAGCTCACCGTCGTGATCACCGCGACCCTGGCCTCAATCGGAACCGCGGGAGTGCCCGGAGCGGGAGCCATCATGCTCCTCATGGTCCTTGAATCCATCGGGCTCAAGGTGGTGGAAGGATCCGCCGTGGCCGCGGCCTACGCCATGATCCTCGGAATCGATGCCCTCCTGGATATGGGGCGAACCAGCCTCAACGTGACGGGCGACATAGCCGGCACATCCATTGTCGCCAAGACT
>JBFLXC010000071.1:0-12723 GCA_040757435.1 Spirochaetota bacterium
CAGCTGGAAACCTCAGTTGCGGATGCTGAAACCGCTCCTGAAGGTTGCGTTGTCCACGCCGTAGCGGGTGGTCCCGTCCCGGGCGAGATCGTCGATTACATCGCCGTTTGAAATGGTCCCGCTGGCATCCATGTCGAGGACGAGGGCGTAGTCCCCTACGGTCATGGGCGCCGGCCAGATGGTCTGCTGGTTCAGGCCGTTCGCGCAGCCGTACTGTACCGGCAGGGTCAGCTTCCTGACCAGGTACGAAGTGTCGTTCAAATCAGTTCCCAACGTCCATCCGGCAAGCCCGCCGTAGGATCCGCTCTTGATGATGTAGAGGTCGATATACCTTCCGTAGTAGAGGCTCGCGCCGGTGGGATCCTGGTCCCAGCCATTGTAGTAAGCGTAGGGATTCCAGATGACCTTGACGCCCGGTCCGACTCCGTAATAGGTGGCGACCTTGGTGTCCGCTCCGTCGCTCCTGTAGCTGTCGCGATAATCGTAGTCGTACTGCCAGGTGGAATAGTTGTAGGTAAACAGACCGCCGGAAACGAGGTTCAAGGGAACCGTTTCAGCGGTGGGAGGGAGCGGCGGCTGGCGCACGATGAAGCCCGCCACGCCGTTGCCGTCTATGCCGTCAAGATAGTAGTCGGTGGTTCCTTCCTTGAGCACGTTGAAGTACTCGTTGTTGTCCACGTCCACGATGACGCTGAAGGCCTTGCCGCGGTCGGTTATGGGTATAGTGGGATCGCCTGAATTGTTCCTCCACGGTATCAGCATGCCGTTGGTCGCCGTCAAATCCGCGAGGCTGGCGTCCAGAGAGAATATGGCGTTCTCAATGAGCGCGCCGTCCTCATAATTTACGCCGCTGAAAGGTACGACGTAGACCTTGGCGGTCGTGTTGCCCGGAGGCAGGTCGGTCATGTTGGCTACCTTGACGTACAAGGTGTCCCCGGAATCTAGCGCATTCTCAAGGTTGAACACTCCCCCGACCAGTTCGCCCGCCATGACGATGGGCTGGGGCCTGGCTATGGTGGTGTTGTAGACCACGAAGAAGGGAAGCTTGAAATCCGTCGTGGCGGCCTTGATTCCCTGTGCATCCCCGGAGCCGAAGGTTTTCACATGGACTTCGAATGCGGTCAGGCCAAGCTCGGCTTCGGAGGCAAGTTCGATTTTCTCGGTGATCGGATTCCACTTGAACCCGATGTCGTACCATAGCGCCGTGGGCTGGATGACGCCGGTGGAGTCCGATTCGGCGGTGATCATGGTTATGATGTTGCCGCTTGGATCGAGGCATTCGACCTCGTACATCGTGTTCGCAGCCAAGCCGGACACCTTCACGTACAGGGTGTCGTTGGGAAGGAGTTTGAGGGTGCGCTGGAGCGCTGAGTTGTAGAGCTGGATGACCGGCGGCAAGGGGCGGATCCTGCTTTGGATGAGTTCGCAGGACGAGAATAAGACAAGCACAAGAAGCGCGAGAAGGAGCGCAGGGCTTTTCATTCTTTTCATTGTGTTCCTCCTTACTTCTTCTTGGCGCTAGACTTGCCAAGATCAAGCTCGACGCAGACGGTGGCCATGTAGCGCGCGCTTTCGATGTCGAACGTCGAGGTCGTGATATTGTCCAAGAAGGTGCCGCCAAGATCGCCGGTGCGGCGGATGCCAAGCATACCCACGCCGGCTGACACAGGACCCAGCCTAAGCTTGGCCCCTACGCTTATGAACTCCTCGTTGAGACGCTCGGGATTGAATCCCTGGACCTCGCCCACTATGTAAAGGAAATTGAAGAGGTTGAGGTCGGCGCCGCCGGAGAACTGGTACACCCCCAGCTCCCCTTCGTTCATGATGGTCTCCGCCACCGCGGTGAGCGAGAGCTTCATGAGGGGGGTGAAGATGGGGATTGTGGAGGTGGCCGCGGCGTAGACGTTGAACAGGATGTTGTCCTTGTTGGTGAAGGTGTTGTCCACCAGGGACACCAGGTTGGTGCCCACGGCTACCTGGGGAAGGAAGAAATCCCCAAGGTCCAGGACCCTAGCCTTGAGGTGGAAGGTGTCCATGGAGAGATCGGAGAAGTAAAAGTCCTCCCACAAAAGCTGGCGGCGGGTATAGCCGAGCTCGACATCCTCGGAGCTTCCCACCATGAGGCTTAAGGATGTGTTGTAGAGCTTGAGCCCTTCCAGCACTCCCGCTTCCTGCCCTGTGATGCCCGTGTAGAGATTCAGCTTTCCGATTGTGGACGCCTTGGGAACCGTCAACAGGCCGTTGACGCCCCATTTCATCACGGGTGATACGATGCGCTTGAACATCGCGAACTCCGCCTCTACCGACTGGCCCGCCACAGTGCCGATGCACAGGACCAGCGCGAGGGCTATCAAGAGAAACCGCTTTTTCATGATGCCTCCTCTAGGGTGGATGGGGCGAGATCTACGGAAGCGGCGGTTTTTTATCCAGCGAATCGCTCCCATGCCAGACCGTCGTTTCCGCGCGAAGCAGAGCAATTCCACTACGCATAAGTCTATTCCGCCCAGGCGGCTTGTCAAGGTTAAGATTGAGCAAAAACCTCGGTTATATGGATAAAATGGCGTTTTTCGGGCCTAAAATCTCAAGGCCGCCTGGACCGAGACTCCCGTGCGGCTGCCCGAGGGAAGCAAGGGAGCTGGCTCGGAGAATATCGCGGCGTCTATCTCAAGGAGGGAGAAATCAAAGCCCAGGCCCAGGGAAAGCCTGCCCTGGTTGTATCCCCCCCGGAGGGAGAGGAACCTGCCCATTTCCACCTCGGCCCCATAATGGGCGGAGAGGAAGGCGGCTCCCAGGTTGGTCTTCATCTGGCCCACGAAGCCAGCGGGATCCTCAACTTCGGCGTAGAGGGCGGCGTAGGTCCTCTGGCTGTCCACTATGACCGCCCTGAGCCCGGCAATGTAGGTGGGTGTCAGGGCGTAAAGATAGTCGCCCCCGAGGGGAGGCATCTGGTCTTCGATTATCTGGCCCAGGCTGGTGTCGTCCATGTGGAACTTGTAGCCGTAATCCCTGATCATGATTCCCGCGGAAAGGGGTCCGAGGCTGAGGATGGCGCCGGAATCCACCGCGATGCCGTAGCCGCCGCGAAGGCTCTGGGTCTTGAGGAGGTCGAGGAAGCCGTCATTCTGAAGAAGGGCGTTTGCGAGAGCTGGAAAATTCCAGGGAGTCTTCGAGTCCAGGCGGTAGAAGGCTCGCACGTCGAATCCCAAGGTGAAGGAGAAGGCGCCTACCTTGAGGGGCCAGGCGACTCCTATGATTCCGTCCAATTGGTTCCGGAAGGTTATTTTTGAATCTTCCCAGGTTTGCCCCGTCGCTACGCTGTCCGAGACCAGGGTGAAGCCCATGCCGAACCCCAAGCCAGACCAGCCCATGCCAAGGCTGGCGCCGGCGCCTAGGTCGTTGTCCGCGATGCGGGCACCGAGGAATTGGGAGTATTCCTCCTGGGTCATGCCACCTTGGGAAAGGTCGACCAAGTCCGCTATGTTTTTCGGATACGGCTCAAGATATGCCCAGGCGGCAACATCGGCCAGGGTGAGGCTCGCGGGACCGGAAAATCCGGCGGGGTTTCCGAAGAAGGCGTCGTAGCCTGTGGCGAAGACCTTGAAGCTCCCGCCCAAGGCCATGGAATGAGGATCCTTGGGCGAGAGGCCCGTCATGGATGTCTGGGCGTATCCGAGAGATGTCAAGGCTAAGATGCAGGCGGCAAGGATCGACGCCCTCTTCATCGGGCACAACCTCCGTAGGTGTATGTATACGAGGGATTATCCTGTATTTAAGTATATCGGTAAAGTACTTGGCGATGTGAAGGGCAAAATATGAAAAAATCCTGTTATCCTGTCGAAATATCTTCCGACAGGATAACAGGATAATCAGGATCTACAGGAATTCAACCGGGGTCAGACCCCGCGTTGACCCCGCGTGGAATCTACAGCCGGACCGCCACTTGCACCGCCAGGCCCGTCCTGCCGAAGTCGCCGGGGTTCACGCCCATCTCCTCGGTGAAGAGGGCCGCGTCAACCTCGAGGAAGAGGAGGTCGATGCCCGCTCCCACGGAGATCCAACCTTTGTTCATGCCCGCGCGAAGGGCGATGAAGTTGAGGAGCTTCAGCTCCGCTCCGGCGTGGAGATGGGTCCATACAGTTTCAAAGCCATCCTCGACCAAGCCCAGGGCATCCTCGGCCTCCACGAAGAGGGAGGGAGCCAGGAGCTTTCCGCCCAGTTGGACGGCGGCGCCAACCGACAGGGAGGGGGTGAGGACGTAGGGCTCGGTTCCGTCCGTGGGAACCATGGTGGCGTCCATGATGGCTCCCACCGTTGTGGTCTTCATGTTGAACTCAAGGCCGTAGTCCCTGAGGACGGCGCCTACGGAGAGAGGACCGATGCCGAAGGTGAGGCCTGCGTCGAAGGCGAAGCCGTAGCCGCCAATGATGTCCAGGTTGCGCACCGCGGTTTCGACATCCCCGCCGGAGATCATGGGCTGGGCTATGTCGGTGAACTTCCAGTGGGTGTCGAAGGGAGAGTTGAGGAGGTAGTAGGCCCTGGCGTCCGCCCCTAGCTTGAGGCGGAAGGGACCGAACTTTATGGGAAGCCCGATGCCCGCCACCGCCGTGGCCTGCGTCCTGGAGGCCACCTTGGCTCCCAGGAAGGAGGTGCCGAAGGCCACGTTGTCCGAGACAACGTTGACGCCCAGACCGAAGCCCCTGCCCGCCCAGCCGAGGCCGAGGGAGAGCCCCGCGCCCAGGCCGTTGTTAATGACGAAGTCGCCGAGGTAGGAAGCCATCTGGGATTCCGTGGCCTCGTCGTTGGCTATGGCCATGGCCCTGTCGATGTTCTCCTGGGTGGGTTTGAAGTAGACCCAGGTTCCCAGGTCGGCGATGGTGAGGGAGCCCTTCTCGCTCGCGAATCCGGCCGGGTTGCCGAAGAAGCTTTCATACCCGGTGGAGAAGACCTTGAACGCGCCGCCCATGCCCATGGTCTTGGGAGTCTTGGGCGAAACGCTTTGGATTCCGATCGCGCCCTGGGCGAAGGCCACCGCGCCGAGAGATAGGATCAACAGAAGTCCGATTATCTTTTTCATAGTGTATGCTCCTTATACCTTGGCGCTTCAGCCGACCATGTCCAGGATGGCCTGGATATCGAGTCCCGCGGCGCTGAACAGATTTATCAGGACCGTGTCGGTGGAAAGTTCGTCGATGATGGTGCTCACGTCCCCGAACATCAGCTCAACGTTCGTCTGGGGATTCTCGTTCTCAAGGATGTAGACGATGGCCTTTCCAACAGTGTCCACCGTGCCCACGGGAGGAGCGGCGGGATTGGTGGGCTGGAGCTCAAGGGCGTTGAGCACGCGCACCAAGGTTCCGACCTGGGCGTACCAGCCGGCGTCGAGGTTGAGGTTGGTCAACTCGCCTTGGTTGTCCGCGATGATGCCCGCAAGGGCTTCGAAATCGTCGCCCATCTCGTTCAGGGCGTCGAGCAGGCCGGCAAGTCGGGCGCCGTCCCAGCCTTCGGGATAGGTGATCGATTTAGCGCCTTCAGGCAGAAGGGCGGCCAGAAGTCTATCCAGGTCGGCGGGATTGTTGATGTCGAAGCCGGTGAAGTCGAAGCTCGCGGCGGCGACGATCATGTTCTGCAGAAGGTCGGTCTCGCCGGTTTCCTCGATGAGGATTTCGACGATGACCACCGCGGCGGCTTCCTTCTCCTCAAGCGTGGTGCCCACATCGGTGATGACGGTCTTGAGTACGTCGATGACCTCGTCGGTCTGGCCGGACTCGACCACGGCTTTGACAAAGGTATCCGTCACGCCGGATTCCTGGATTCCCGACTGCTGGATGATCGCGACAGGATCGGCGTTCGCGACGGCGTCGGTTATGGCGGTCTTGACTTCCTCGACGTCCACCTGGCCGAGGCCGAGCTCGGCGAATTGGTTGACGAAGAGGGTATCGCAGGACCAGAGGGTTAGGCTTAAGAGGGCGAGGGCGAAGATCAGATGGGTAAACGTTTTTCTTTTCATCAGTACCACCTCCATGTGCTACTAAGTATCACACACCAAAGTACCAAAAAACAAGGCAGAGTCAAATTATTATCTCAAAACTAAGCAATCCGATGGCCTTCCTGCCGCGTCGGCGTCGGAATTGGCCGGCGGCGGGGCCAGGACAACCCGAAGAACGGTCCCCGACTCGCCGGCCTCCCCTCCCAGCCTACGGGCCATTTCGTCCTTGCAAACAAGGACCTTCAGGTAGTTTTCGCTCGTTCCGCCTACATATACCCCGGATTCCCCCTCCCGGTTGCCGTCTTTTTCCAGGATCACCTCCACGGACCGGCCGATCCACCGGCCCACGTAGCGCGACTTTCCTTCCCGGGCCAGGGTTCCCAGGGCCCTGGTCCTTTCGCCGGCTATCCTCTCGGGAATCCTTGGCTTCATGTCGAAGGCGCGGGTTCCCGGACGGGCGGAAAAGGGGAAGGCGTGGATCCAGGCGAGGTCGAGGGATCGGCACAGGGAAAGGGTGTCGGCGAATTCCTCGTCCGTTTCGCCGGGAAAGCCCGCGATGATGTCGGCGGCGATGAATGGGTCGTCCTTGGCGGCCCTGAGGGCCTTAACCGCCTGGAGGATCTTTTCCGCCCGGTAGGGGCGGGCCATGCGGTTCAGGACCGGAGTCGATCCGGATTGGGCGGCCAGATGCACGTGGGGCTGGACCCGGGGATGGGAAAAGGCTTCAAGGAAAGCGGGATTGATCTTCTCTGGCTCGTAGCTGGAGATGCGGAAGCGTATGGAAGATGTGGATTCCATAAGGAGGGTCAGGAGGCGGGGAAAATCCGTGTCTCCATGGCGGTATTGGGAGAGGTTGACCCCTGTGAGGACGATCTCGGCCTTGCCCGCCTCCTCGAGGCGCTTCGCCCTCTCCAGCGCGGCGGCTGGATCAAGGGATATGGAAGGGCCTCGGGCTATGCAGACCCGGCAATAGGTGCAGCGGTTGTCGCAGCCGTCCTGGACCTTGAGGGAGGGGCGGCTGTGGAGGCTGAAGGAACCGGGATGGAAGGAAAAGCGGTCCTCCTTCCCGTCGAGGCCGGCCTTCCATTCCTTGACGGCGTCGAAAAGGTCGCCGTGGCCCTGCCAGTTGTCGTGGAGCCAGGACGCGAGGCTGAGGAGGATGGCCTTGTCGTCCCCGGAAACGACAAAGACCCTCTCTCCCAGGGTCGAGATTCCCTCGGGTTCCATCTGGGCGTAGCAGCCCGTGGCGAGGACCACGGCTTGGGCATTCCTGGCCAGGGCTTGGCGGATGACCCTGCGGGCCTTCTGCTCCGCCTTGCTGGTGACGGTGCAGGTATTCACCAGGTAGATGTCGGCCTCGTCGTCCTGGCCCACCACGGCCGCACCGGCTTCGGAGAAACGGTCGACGATGGATTCGGTCTCCAACTGGTTGAGCTTGCAGCCCAGGGTGTAGAAGGCGGCGCGGAGGATTTTCATCCCCGCATCCTATCCTGGATGCGCTTCCTGCCCTCCTGGGCGTCAACCAGGTTCGGATTGAGGGCCAAGGCCTGTTCATACGCGCTGAGGGCCTGGAGGTATTTCTTGGACTTCTCCCTGGCCCAGCCCAGACGGGTCAGCCATAGGGGATTGTTGGGATAATGGAGGACTGCGGCGCTCAGGGCTATGTCGGCGTGGTTGTACTTGGCCAGCCTGAGGTAGAGCTCCCCGCAGAGGTAGTAGGAATTTCCGGCCCTAGGGCCCTCGGAAAAGGCGGCGAGGTATTCGCCCAGCATTTTCAGGGCCAGTTCGTTCTTGCCCAACATATAGGCCGCTTCCCCCAAGGCCTGGGCCAGGCGGGGATCCTTCCTGATGGCATAGGCCTTTGCGGCCTGGGTTTCCGCCTCCTGGTGCCTGCCCAAGGCGACAAGGCTCCAGGAGAGGGCCACGTAGGCGTCGATGTCGTCCTTGACGGAGGCCACCCTTGCCAGGGCCTTTGTGCGCGCTTCCTCATGCCTCCCCGAGGCGGTGAGCTTTAGGATTTCCGTCCCCGGCGTGGTTCCGTCCAGGGCCTGGGCGGCCGCGGGGGAGGGATGGAGGAGAAGCGCCGAGAGAAGGAAAAGGAGCGCGGAAGTCATCCTTGGTTCTCTCCCTCTTCCCTGTAGATGTCGGGGCTGTCGAGGTCGGCGGTCACGCGGGCGCCTGCGAGGATCTGGATGCTTTCCGACGCCTTGGCCTTTCCCGAAAGGCTTCCCCGGACCACTAGGCGCAGGGTCTGGATCTGGGCGTTCACGTGGGCCTTCTCGTCGATGTAGAGATCGTCGCCACAGCGTATGGTCCCCTCGACTTTTCCTTTTATAAGGAGGCTCTTGGGAGTGTCTATGGTTCCCGAGAATTCGATGTCCGCCGCGAGGATGGTGTCCATCTCGTCCTCGGCGATCACGCTTTTGTGGGCTGTCGGCATGGCTGTATCATACGGATTCCCGAGCCGAGATTCAATCGGAAACCCGGGCCAGGGAGAAGTAGAGGGAAGCGAGGACCTCGGGGCCCATCGCCTCTGCACGGACATCCAGCGGGAGGTTCAACTTCGCGAGCTCCTGGTCCAGGGTCTGGACCCAGGAAGCCTTCCACTGGAGGAGGTTGTTTCGCAAGGTCTTGCGCCGGGAGGAAAATCCGGCGCGGACGAAGCGTGAGAAGCCCAAGCGGTCCGAGGCCGCAACGGGGTCGGACCTCGGCGTGAGCCTGACCACCGAGCTTACCACCCGGGGCTGTGGCCAGAAGGCCGAGGCTCCTATGTCGTAGAGGATCTCCGGCCGGCACACCGATGAGCAGAGGACCGAAAAGGCCGAGTAGTCCTTCGTCCCGGGCTTGGCGGCGATCCTCCGCGCCGCTTCCTTCTGGACTGTGAAGACAATGTCAGGCGGGGTCCACGGATGCTCCAGGAGCTCCGCAATGATCGCCAAGGCGGCGTTGTAGGGCAGGTTGCCGAAAATCACATCGGGCCGGGAACCTGTTCCTTCGGCGGCGAGGGCTTTTTTCCAGGTTTTCAGGAAATCCCCTTCCTCCAAGTCGAAGAGGGGGTTGGAGCCGTAGAGGGAGCGCAGGACGCGGGCGAAGCCGTGGTCTATCTCGAAAACCTTCAGGGGATGGCGATGGTCCAGGAGCAGGGAGGTGATGGATCCGATGCCCGGGCCGATTTCCCAAACCTTGGAACCCGCAGGGATTCCTATGGCCTTGTAGAGCCGCTCCCGGGCGTTTTTGTCCACAAGGAAATTCTGGCCGAAGCGCTTCGACATGGCCAAGCCTTCCGCCTCAAGGAATTCCTTTATGCTGGCTGGGGAATCGTAGTTGAGATTCATGGCTTTCGCGCGGCCCGGCGCCTGTGGAGGGCATTTTCCATATAGGGGTAACAATACACGAACAGGCCTAGGAGGGCAATCGCGGCGAGGGCGCAGGCCTTGGGCAGCCGGGCTTGGGCGGCGATAGGCGGAACGGCGGCGCCAATCTCCATGGCTGTGAGAAGGAGGTCCTGGAAGCTTTCATGAAGCGCGGCGAGGAGGGGGCGGAGGAAGGGAAAGGCGGCCCCAAGAGGGAGGGTGGCGAGAAGGGACCACATGAATCCCAACACCAGGGGACCGGAGATGCTGGCGGATAGTATGCCCCCGGGATAGAGGGTTCCGAAGATCCCTATGGACAGGGGAGCGGTGGCGCAGAGAGCCGCCAGGGATGCGGCCAAGGCCTTGGCAACCGGGGGAGGGAGCCTCCAAAGGAAGGTTTCCCATCGGGGAGCCAGGAGGATGAGTCCGGCCATGGCGGCGTAGGAAAGCTGGAAGGACAGGCTGCGGCCGTCCGCGGGCTTTATCGCCATGGCGAGACAAAACGTGAGGGCGAGAGTCCCCATGCCCGTCTGCCTCCTGTCCGCCCTCGCGAGGACCAGGGAGAGCAGGGCCATGAGGCAGGCCCGGAATAGCGAAGGGCTTGGCCCGGCAAGCCAGGTGAAGGCCAGGGCGAAGCCCGCCGCTGCGTACGGGGAGTACCTTTTGACATTGAATATCCTATCCAGGGCGAGAGTCACGAGCATGCACAGTATGGACAGATGCTGGCCCGAGAGGGCGAGGATGTGGGAGCAGCCGGCGGAGCGGAAAAGTTCCGCCAATCCATCGTCCAGGTCGTCCTTTACGCCAAGGAGCAGGGCCTGGGCCAGGGGGAAGCTTTTCCCCGACACGGCGGATATTCCCCGGGAAAATCCATTGCGCAGCCCTGCCCGCAGGCTGGGGAGCCCCTTCCTGGGAGGATGGACGAGAAGGTCTCGCTTCGATACGTAGAAAAGGCCTTGCCCTTGATCGATGGGCTTGATGTCGAGGGCCTGGATCGCTTGACCCGCGCAGATGGTTTCCTCGAAGTCCGAAACCAGAAGGATCCGGGCTCCGCCCTTGGGCCAGGCCAATTCCGCGCCGAGTCCGGGGGATTCGGCGCGGAGGGAAGCGATCTTCAGGGACAGCAGGGTGTTCCCACGCGCGGTGCGCCGGGAATCCGACGCCGCGGCGCCTGCGGCGGCCCGGAAAGAACGCCCTGGCAAGTCCTGGGGGGGCAGGACTGAGGTTTCCGCAGTCAAGGCGGAGGAGCCCACCGCCATTCCGAAGGCCAAGGCGAGGAGGATTCTTCGGGCCGTCAAGGAGCCGAAGGGTTTTTCCCCAATCCAGATCCCCACGGAACCGATGCAGAGCGCGGCGGCATAGCATGTGCCGATCCAGGCCGCAAGGCTCGAGGCGGGCTCGAGCCTTGCGGCCTGGGGGACTGCGAAGAAGGCGAAGCCCAAACCCGCAGCCGCCCATACCGAGGGCGCGGTCCGGGAGGCGGCCCGCCGCATGGCTTCGATCAGGGCGCGGGACATGCTGTCTTTTTCCATGGCAAAGGGTATACGCGAAGGGATCGAGGCAGTGCTTGCGCGCCGTGACAGAAAGGCGCCGGCACTGTAGACTCACTGAAATGGGATTATTGAGACCTGAGGGCAGGATGAGCCCGCCTGCGGCCCTGGCCGTGCTTGCCGCGGCCTACGCGGTCTTCTGGCTCGACCTTTTCCTCCCCACCCCCGCCGTCGCAGGCACGGTGCAAGGCTGGCTGGCCTTTGGAACGGCGAAAAACCTTCTCAGGATCATTGGCCTTTCCTTCCTGATGGCTAGATGGAGGGGTTTCGCCTGGCACGGGATCGATCCACTCTCCTTGGGGTCCTGGACGAAGCTTTTGGGCGACGCCTTCCTTGCCGCCCTATGGCTCGCCGCAGGCGCCCTGGCAGGCATCCTCTTTGCGCTGGCTGCGGGGTTGGAAAATCCCCTGCTTCCCCGACTCGAGGGATTGGAAGTGGGTTTCCTGCCGGTCATTGTCATGGTTGCCGCGTCGTTCTCCACCGGCTACGCCGAGGAGATGTTCTTCCGATTCTTCGCTCCATCGGTCTTGGAGGACGCGGGGGTACCAGCCTTGGAGGCCGGGATAGCCGCCTCGGCGGTCTTTGGGATCTCCCATGGATCCCAGGGATTCTTCGGCATGGCCATGGCCTTCGCGCTGGGACTCATCCTGTGGAGGCTTCGACGCCGAGGCAAAGGCCTGCACGCCCTCGCCATAGGACATGGAATCTACAACCTCTGCGTCATGCTTCTCGCGGCGGGCAGGTGAATCTCGGGATCGTTGGAAACCAGGCCGAGGGCGCCGAGGCCAAGGAGCCTTTCCCCCTCCTCCGCCGAATCCACGGTCCATGCTATCACAGGCTTCCTGGCCTGGCTTGAGGCCGAGGGCGCCCGCCCGGCGAGGATGGGCTGGGCGAGGTGCCGCTCCGGCTTCAGGGCGTCCACGGCGGCGACAAGCCTCCCCTCGCCTCGACGTAGGAACCAGTGGAGCTCTGGTCTGTTGGTCCAGATGAGGGCGGCGGGAATGCCCGCTTCGATCTTCTTGAAACGACGCAGGGAGAAGGGATTGAAGGATGAGACTATGCAGCGGGAAGCCATGGAATGGCGCCTGAGGGTGGAAGCCAGGAGGCGTTCCAAGCCGCGGTCCTCCACGGTCCTGCTTTTTATCTCTATGTCGAAATAAAGGGTTCCGCCCAGTTCCTCAAAAACCTCGTCCAGGGCAGGCATGGCCTGGCCCTTGAAATGCGCGCCCTTCCACGCCCCTATGTCCAGGGATCTCAGCCTATCCCATTCCTGGGATTCGATCCGGAGGATTTCGCCTTTCGGCCCGGGCCCGGGAATCCGGCCCGTGTCGTCGTCGT
The DNA here is from genome assembly GCA_040757435.1 of Spirochaetota bacterium. GTDB lineage: Bacteria > Spirochaetota > Spirochaetia > Treponematales > Rectinemataceae > VKGY01. The sequence continues at coordinate 12,228 of JBFLXC010000071.1, forward strand.
GGAACACCGCAAGCCTGCCGTCCGCCGTGAGGTGGACATCAAGCTCTATCCCCGGTATGCCCCGGTCCCTGGCGGCCTTGAAGGCCGCGAGGCTGTTCTCCGGGTAGCGGGAGGAAAGTCCCCTGTGGGCGAAGAGTAGGGGCTTGGGGTAATCCGGCAGAACGGAAAGCCGGGGCGCCACGTGGCTATAGCCCCATCTTGCGCTTGAGGGCCGCAAGGGCGTCCTCGGTTCCCGAAGGACCTTCGGCCCCCGAGGAGCCGGCGGCCCTTTCAAGGCCTTCCAGTTCCCTTTCCACTTTGGCCTTCCCCGGGTCCATGGCCTCGCCGGTCATCATCGCCAACTCGGCGGCCAGCCTGTCCGGATCCACGCTCCTCCGCCTGGCCTTTATGCCTGGCAAGGCTTCCTTCAAGCGCTCCAAGTCCGACTCTATCTCCCGGGCGGAGGATCCCAGTTCGCCAAGTCTGGCTTCGATCTGGGCGGCTTGGATCTTCGCTC
>JBFLXC010000072.1:0-12517 GCA_040757435.1 Spirochaetota bacterium
TTATTTTTCCATACCGGCCCTAGAAATTTCGGAAACTGCGTAGGAGGCGACAAACGATGGACAACAAGATCATACTCTTGGTGGAAGACAATCCCGATGACGTGGAATTGACGTTGCGCGCTTTCAGAAAGAACAAGATAGCAAACAAGGTAAAGGTGGTGGGAGACGGAGCGGAAGCCCTCGAGTACCTTACGTTCACAGGAGCGTATGCGGAAAACCGTCCCGAAGACCTGCCCCAGCTCGTGCTCCTGGACCTCCACCTGCCTAAGATTAGCGGGCTTGAGGTGCTCCAGGCGATCAGGGGAAATCCGAGGATCAACCTAATGCCCACGGTAATCCTGACTTCATCGAAGGAAGACGCCGACATCCTGGCCAGCTACGAGCTTGGCGCCAACAGCTATATCAGGAAGCCCGTGGATTTCGACCAATTCCTCACCGCCACCCAGCAGCTCGGCATGTATTGGCTTGTCCTCAACCAGTCTCCGCCGGTCCACGGCGTGGAGAAATAGCCTACAGGACAGGCAATTCGTAGCCGCGGTTCCTGAAAAGGGAAAGGCACGCCCGTACGACCTCGGAATCATAGAGGCGGTCCGCATTCGCCTCGATCTCCGCCAATGCGGCTATTATACCCAGCGCAGGCCTGTAGGGACGGTGGGAAGCCATGGACTCCACCACATCCGCCACGGCGAGGATCCGTGATTGGAGCAGCACTTCGGAGCCCTTCAGGCCTTGGGGATAGCCCGAGCCGTCCATGCGCTCGTGGTGCTCGAGCACCATGCGGGCGATGGGCCATGGAAAGTCGATCTTGCTCAATATTTCATAGCCCGAACGGCTGTGGGTCTTGATGATCTCGAATTCCACGTCAAGAAGCTTCTTGGGCTTGGTGAGGATCTCCGTGGGCACGGAGAGCTTGCCCAGGTCGTGGATCGTCGCCGCGAGGCGCAGGCCTTCCCGATCGTCCTCAGATAGGCCGAGCTCCCCGGCGATGGCCAAGCCAAGGTCGGCGACCCGGCTCTGATGCCCGGCGGTATAGGGATCCTTGGCTTCAACCGAGGCGGAGATGGCGAGCACCGTGGCCTTCAAAGCCTCCTTCAGCCTCTCGATGCCCTTGCGGCGCTCGGTGATATCCTCCAAGAAGCCCTGGAAATGCTGCACAACGCCCTTCTCATCCACCACCGGGTGCAGACTGACGGAAACCCAGACAGGCGAGCCATCCTTGCGCCTGTACAAGGACTCGAAGGAATGCACGGTTCCATTTTGTTCGATTAACGAAAGGAGCCTTTGCCTGTCCTCTGGATATATGTAGATCTGGCTCGATATGTCCCTCACGGAGGAGATCAAATCCTCCGGGGAATCATAGCCAAGGATCTTGGCCATGGCAGCGTTGGCCGCCACATAGAGGCCGTCGGGAGTCGACTGGAAAATCCCCTCCTGGGCGTTGTCGAAGATGCCCCTGTACTTGGATTCGGAAGTTTGGAGGGCCTTTGCTATCCTGTTCTCTTCGGTGATCCTCCACACCGTCTCCATGAGGAGGGTCAGCTGCCGCACGTCCGAGGCGTCGTAGTCGCCGGCCTTGTTGGCCACTCCCGCCACCGCCACGATGCGGCCGTCCCTGAATACCGGGACGGAAAGGAACTTGAGGATGGGGGCGTGGGTGGAGGGATAGCCCCGCTTGAGGTTTTTGGGAGAGGAGAAATCATTGTCCACAATGGCATTGCCCTGCCGCACAGCCTCGGCCCAGAAGCCGGCCTTGGCCAGGGTTGTGAAGGTGGTGGTGGAATGCTGGGCGCAGGATTCCATGACGCTGCGGGACCAGGTACCGAGGCTGAAGGACTGGGTCGCATCATCATAGTAGTAGATGTAGCCATAGACGCTCCCCGTGAGCCGTATGGCCTCCTCCAGGGCGAAATCGAGGAATTCCCGCATCGAATCGGTCTTGAAATGGGATAGCTGGAGCAATCCCTCAAGGCGCGATTCGTTCTTATGTACTTCCTCCTCCACCCGCTTCCTTTCCGTGATGTCCATGGCGAAGCCATGCCAGACTATGGAGCCGTCGGGAAGCTTTTCCGGCGTGGACCGGCCCAGGATCCATTTAACCGGCTGGCCTGCGATCTGAACCCGGTACTCGCTGTGGCGGACGCCCATGGTCCTGGCCGAGCGCTCGAATCCTTCCAGGAAGGCTGGCCTGTCCTCGGGAAGGATGACCGAAACCAAGGGCGTCCAATCCTGAGTCACGTCCTCCTCGGCGCAGCCGAAGAGCTCGCGTATCGCACTGGTGGTGAAGGGAAAGTTGTACGTGCCGTCGGCCTTGCGGAAGCACTGGTAGATCATGCCCGGGACATTGGCCGAGAGCTTCCGGAGCAGAGCGTCCCTGTCCTTGAGGACCTGCTCAGCGCTTTTCAACTCCGTGATGTCCTGGACTACGCCGTACACCTTGACCGTGCGTCCCTTGTCGTCCTTGACCACGGAAAAACGAACAGAGAGAATGCCGACGTTTCCGTCGGGGAATGCCGTCCTATGTTCGAATTGGCTTGAGAAGCGGGGATCGAGAGCGTTAATCGCCTTGATGGACTCATCCTTGACCTTCTTGTAGTCCCCGGGGTGGACGAATAGCCTTGCGTAGGTCTTCGAGTCCATCCTGTAGCCGCCGGCCGCTTCGGCGGTGGTCTTGAAGATTTGGTAGCAGTGGTCGTTGAAAGTGAATTGGTCCGCAAGGACATCGTATTCCCAATGACCCAGCCGGGCCATCACAAGGGCATTCTCCAATTGCTCCTGGCTTCTCACCAGCATGGCATGGGATTCACGGTTGTCCCGCCTGACCTCAGCCTCCTTGAGGCTTCTCTCCACCGCCGCCGGCAGCCTCTGAAGTTGATCCTTGCGCACATAGTCCGTGGCCCCGGCCTTCATCATGGCAACCGCCGTCTCCTCTCCTATGGCGCCGGAGACGAGGATGAAGGGAATCTCGGGATCGTACTTGCGGACGACGACCAAGGCCATGAGACCGTTGAACTGCGGTAGGTTGTAGTCTGAGAGGATCAGGTCCCAGTGGGAGGTTTCCAGGGCGGTTTTCAAGGCCTGGGCATTCTCGACCCTGGCATGGTCCACGGAATAGCCGTTCTTCTGGAGGATAGCCTTCGCCATGAAGGCATCGTCTTCCGAATCTTCTATAGCAAGAATCGACAGGTTTTTCATACGCCCAGCCTTAAGGACCTAACGCTCGATCCATTGTGTGCGCTAGATGACTAAAATACAATAAGCCATAGTATTATTGGCAACAAATATTGAAGACTATTTACTTTGAAGACGCGACTCCCTATGATTCGCCCATGAATCTAAAAATAGATCCGACAATCCTCAAGCAACTATTTTCATCAAAATACGAATACCCTAAGGGAGCGGCGGTCTCCTCGAGACCTAGCCTTAGAATATACTTGGCGATGGTTTTCATAGCCTTGGTCATTCTCCTTGATTGTTTGTACCTGCATTTTTCCTTGAAGCGCCATGAGAGGGCTTTGGCTTCCGAGGCCCTCATGCTGGCCCAGTCGGTGGAATCCCTCATCCATACGGAACACCTTGTCCTTCTCGAGAGGGGGGAGAAGGATTTGAAGACCTCTGAATACAACCTGATAAAACAGAGCCTTGTCAGCCTTGTGAGGACTGAGAATCCAATCCGCTTCGCCTACATCCTCCGCATGAAGGGAGACGAGGTGATAATCCTGGTTGATTCGGAATCCCCCTATTCCCCGGACTACTCGCCGCCTGGACAGGTGTACGAGGAGGCGGATGCAGTCTACAAGGATGTGTTCGCAACCGGAAGGGCGACCCTGACGGATCCTGTCACAGATAGGTGGGGCAGGTGGATAAGCGCCCTGGTTCCAATACGGAATTCCGAAACCGACAAAGTCGATGCGGTCCTGGGAATTGATTACGCCGCCTCTGAATGGAGTATCAGGCTTTGGAAGCGCATGGTCCCGGACATCATCATCTCGGTGTGCGTGTTCATACTGTCCCTGGCCTGGCTCGGTGCCCGCATCAGGCAAGCCACGCTTGTCGACTTGAGCAGGCGGCTCGCCCTGAACGAGGCTCTTTACCGGACCATCTTTGAGAACGCCCCCGTGGGGATAGCCATGGCGAAGGATAGGAATATCCTCTTCCGTTCGGAGCTGGGCCACAGGAGCGTCAATCCCATGTTCGAGAGGATCATTCGCAGGTTCAAGGGAGAGCAGGATTCCTTGGACATGGATGGAATCACCCATCCTGAGGACATAGAGGTCGACGCTGCGTTGTGCAGGCAGTTCAAGGAAGGAAGCATTCCTGGGTATTCCGTAGAAAAGCGGTTCATACGGCCCGAGGGTGACAGCGTATGGACCCAGATGACCGTGTCCAGGCTTCTTGATCTACCCCAGGACGAGGCGGTTTACCTCTGTCTTCTGGAGGATATAACCGCCCGAAAGACCATGGAGGAATCCCTCCAAGAGAGCGAAAGGAGCAAGGCCGTGCTGTTATCGAACCTGCCTGGCATGGCCTACCGCTGCGAAAACGATGAGGAATGGACCATGAGATACGTTTCCCAAGGCTGCGCAGAATTGACCGGCTACCCGCCCGAAGCCTTGGTGGACAACAGGCTTTTGTCATTCAATGACCTCATCACTCCGGAGTACCGCGACGTGCTGAGGAGCAAATGGACGACGATCCTCTCGGAGCGCAAGCCTTTCAGGCACGAGTATGAAATAAGCACAGCCGCGGGAAAGAGGAAGTGGGTGTTGGAGGTGGGGCAGGGGGTTTACGGCAAGGACGGGAATGTGGAAGCCCTTGAGGGTATAATCCTGGACATAACGGAACGCAAACGGAGCGAGGACGCCCTGGCCTACGCCAGCGGCCACGAATCCCTGACTGGACTTGAGAACCTCAAAGCCCTCAAGGACCTTCTGTACATGAAGGATGCGGAACGGGGCGGGGCTGGAAAGGCCCTGATCTGCGTGAACTTGGGCGCCATCCACGGGCTGAGCCTAAGGTACGGATTCAAGCATGGCGAGGACTTGGTCAGGAACATCGCCAATGTTCTTTCCGTGTATTGTTCGGCAAAAGTCAGGCTCTTCCATATCAACCAATACAAGTTCGCCTATTTCCTCGACGGCTACAAGGATCGGGAAGCCTTGGGCTCATTCTGCGGGACTCTTTCCGCGACCTTGGCCGAACTTTTGGACATGGAGAGGCTCGCCGTGGGGATTGGAGTCGTGGAATTTGGGAAATCTGAGCGGATAGATCCTGAACACGCGCTGAAGATCCTCCACATCGCCTCGGAGAGGAATCTGGATTCCGCCAGGAACGACATCACCGTCTCCTTCTACGATGAAAAGATGGAAAACGACGTGATGCGGGAGGAAGCCATAACCAGAGAGTTGGCCGATATCGCCTCGGGAATGGGAATCGACAGGCTCTTCCTGCAGTACCAGCCCATCCTGGATCTAAAGACCGGCATGATCTGCAGTTTCGAAGCCCTCGCACGGCTGAGGACCAACGCCTTCGGCCCGGTTTCTCCCCTGGAATTCATAACCCTAGCGGAAAAGACCAAGCTGATAATCCCCTTGGGCGACAAGCTGTTCCTCCAAGCCTTGAGCTTCCAGAGGGCCTTGAGGGAGATGGGGTTAGGGAACCTTTCCATCGCCGTCAATATTTCCGCCATCCAGCTTCTGCGGGAAGGATTCTCGGACAACGTCTGCGCCATGCTGGAGGAGAAGAACGCCGATCCCAAAGGCATCACCCTTGAGATCACGGAATCGATCTTCGCCGAGAACATGCACGAGATAAACGGGGTTTTGGAAAGGCTAAAGGGTTGCGGCATCAAGATCGCCTTGGATGACTTTGGCAAGGAATACTCATCCCTCGCCCGGGAGCAGGAGCTGAACATCGATTTCGTCAAGATCGACAAGTACTTCATGGACAAGCTCCTGGAGACCGAGCCGGAGAACGCCATCACCGGCGAAATCATATCCATCGGCCACAAGATGAAGCATTGCGTAGTCGCGGAAGGGGTTGAGAAGGAGGAACAGCTTGCGTACCTGCGGGACAAGGGCTGCGACCGTGCCCAGGGCTACCTCATAAGCCGTCCTTTGGACAGGAACGCCGCCCTGGAATTTCTCAAGGCGTGGGAGGGGAAGGGCAGTCCACGCTGAAAGTGCCTTTCGAAACTCTAAGTCGACAAAAGAAAAATCCTTGACAGAACCAGAAAGCCCGGGGAAGCTGACAGCTCTCGCCGAGAGGAGAAGCCGATGCCTAGGATGGAAAAGCACCCGGTGATCCCGGCCGGGACCGGCAGGGAAAGAGCCGGCTTCAGCTTCAACGGCCAGGAAGAAGCGGGCCTGGCCGGGGAACCCATATCCTCAGCCCTCATGGCCCTGGGCAAGGCGGCCTTCTCGCTGCACCCCAAGGATGGATCCCCCCAAGGACTCTTCTGCGCCAACGGCCAATGCTCCCAATGCACCGTGCTGGTGGACGGCGTACCCAAGAAAGCCTGCATGACCCCCCTGGCGGAAGGGATGGACATACGGAGCCTTCCGGGGCTGGCGGCACTTCCGGCCATGGACCAGCCCCTTAGGCAGGCGGAGCGCCGGGCCTTCCATACGGACATCCTCGTCATAGGAGGAGGACCCGCCGGCCTCTCCGCAGCCTATGAGCTTGGAAGGATGGGGTACCAGGTGGCGGTGGCGGACGACAAGGAGCGGCTCGGCGGTAAACTCGTCCTCCAGACCCACAAGTTCTTCGGCTCGGAGCAGGACTGCTACGCCGGAGTGAGGGGGACGGACATTGCCTCGGCCTTGGAGGAAAGGCTCAGGAAACTCCCCAACGTCGCCATACTGAGGAACTCGCCCGTGGTCGCCATCTACAAGGACAGGAAGGCGGGGATCTACAAGGACTGCTCCTCATACCTCCTCGTGGAATTCACCGCCCTCATCGTGGCCGCCGGAGCCCGGGAGAAGAACCTCCTCTTCCCGGGGAACGACCTGCCCGGAGTCTTCGGCGCGGGAGCCTTCCAGACCCTAGTCAACCGCGACCTGGTGGCGGCGTCGCGGCGGATACTCGTCCTGGGATCGGGCAACGTAGGGCTCATCGCCGCCTACCACGCACTCCAGGCGGGCATGCAGGTGGCGGCCATCGTCGAAATCATGGGAAGGATATCGGGTTACAAAGTCCACGCGGACAAGATCCGCAGGATGGGAGTACCGATCCAGCTCAACTCCTCGATCCTATGGGCCGAGGCCGAGGGGGAGGGACTCTCCGCCCGGGTCGCCAGGGCGGCGGTCGCCAAGGTTGACGATGACTTCAAGCCCCTGCCCGAGACGGTCCGCGTCTACGAAGCCGACACCATCCTCGTAGCGGCGGGCCTGAGCCCCTGCGACGAATTCCTTCGCCAGGCCAAGAGCTACGGAATCCTGGCCCTTGCCGCGGGTGACGCCCAGGAGATAGCGGAAGCCTCCAGCGCCATGTATGGGGGCAAGATAGCCGCCTTCGACATGGCCCGGATGCTGGGAAGGCGCAAGGAAGCCGAACCCGCCTGGCTCGCCTTGAGGGACGTGCTCAAGTCGAGGCCGGGGGACAGCTTCTCCAGGAGCCCCCAGACTCCAGGCGACCAGTGGAGGCCCGTGTTCTTCTGCTCCGAGGAAATCCCCTGCAACCCCTGCGCCACCGCATGCCCCGAAGGCTCGATATCCCTTCGGCCGCTGAGGGGAACCATCATGGATCTGCCCTACTTTTCCGGCACCCGCTGCTCCGGCTGCATGTCCTGCGTGGCCGTTTGTCCGGGCCTTGCGGTGAGCCTTGTGCGCCGCATCTCCGATTCGGAGGCTGAGGTGGTGTTGCCCTGGGAATTCCCCGCGGATTTCCCCGACGGCAGCCTCATGGACCTGGTGGGACAGGAGGGCGAAGACATAGAAAGGGCCCCCGTGACCGGACGCAGGTGGAACCGGAGGCGCGGCACCTGGCTCCTGACCTTCAGGACCAGCCTGGCCAACGCCGCCAGGATCGCGGGAGTCCGGGTACAGCCGATTTCCCCCCCCGCCGCGGCGGCGCCTGCGGAACCCAGGAAGGACGATCGGGATCCCATAGTCTGCCGCTGCGAGCGGGTGAGGCTCAAGGAACTGGCGGCCTTCATCAAGGAAAACAAGGTCAGGGACGTGAACCAACTCAAGTCCCTGCGGGTGGGCATGGGGGCCTGCGGGGGCAAGACCTGCTCCCAGCTGGTGGGCGAGGCCTTCGCCCTTGCGGGCGTCGATCCTTCGGAATTGGAGCCCGGCACCTCGCGGCCGCTCTTCATGGAAATACCCATGGGTGAAATCGTGAACGAGGGACTCACGCGGCTGGGGGGCAGACACGCAGGCTCAAGGGGGGCGCCGTGAAAACCTACGACGCCATCGTCATAGGCGCGGGATCGGTCGGACTTCCCCTCTCCTGGAACCTCGCCGCCAGAGGCCTCAAGGTGGCGGTGATCGACCAGGAAGCCTCCTGGGGCAGGGGGCAGAACCGGGCGGCCATCGGGGGGATCAGGGCGACCCATTCCGACCCGGCCAAGATACGCATCGGCCTCGAGTCCATACGGATCTTCTCCACCATGAAGGAACGGCACGGGCTCGACCTTGAGTGGCGCCGGGGCGGCTACCTCTACGTGGCCTACGACGAGGGCACAAGGCTGTCCCTGTCGTCCCTCATCAAGGCGCAGAAGGAAGCCGGCCTGGACATCGATTGGATAGGTCCGGACATGATCCTGGGGCTCGCCCCGGGGATCAAGGCCGAGGGGCTGCTGGGAGGCACCTACAGCCCCGGCGACGGCTTCGCCTCGCCCCTCAGGGCAGCCACGGCCTTCCATAGGCTTGGCATGGAGGCGGGGGTGGAGTTCTTCTTCGGCCTCAGGGTGGAGGGCTTTTCCGTCAAGGGGCGCAGGATAGGAAGCCTCGAGGCGGGCGGGGAAACCTGGAGCGCCGGCCTCTACGTCAACGCCGCGGGCGCCGAGGCCTCGGACCTGGCGAGCCTTGCGGGGATAGAAGCCGCCGTATTCCCCGACTGCCACGAGGCGGGGGTCACGGAGCCGGTGGAGCGCTTCATGGAACCCATGGTCGTGGACATCAGATCCGAGGCGGAATCGGGCAACTATTACTTCTACCAGGCCGAGACAGGGCAGGTGGTGTTCTGCATCACCCCCAGGCCGCAGATATGGGGCCGGGACAAGGACTCCACCTCTAGCTTCCTGCCCCTGAGCCTGAAAAGGATACTGGAGCTCTACCCAAGGCTCAGGAACCTGCGGGTGAGGAGAACCTGGAGGGGGATGTATCCCATGACTCCCGACGGCCTCCCCATCCTCGGCTATCCGGCCGGGGCGGAAAACCTCCTCCTGGCCGTGGGCATGTGCGGCCAGGGCTTCATGTTGGGACCGGGGTTGGGCGAGATCCTCGCCCAAACCATCGTCTCCGGAGGCTGCGCTTCAAGGCCCGAGGGTTCCACGGGGTACGGTTCCATCTTCCGCGACCTGGCGTGGAACCGGGCCTTCGAGCATGGTGAATTCCTGAAATGAATCCTTAGGGCCCCGGGGAGGGCTGGCGCGAAAGACCAGACCGAGGCTGGCACCTATGCCCGCATCCCCGTCGATCCTGTCGGGTATCCTTCCTGTCGATCCTGTCTCGTCTCTTTCCTGTTGATCCTGTCGGGTCTCTTTCCTGTTGATCCTGTCGGGTCTCTTTCCTGTTGATCCTGTCGGGTATCCTTCCCGTTGATCCTGTCGGAATTTCTTCCCGTTGATCCTGTCAAACCTCTTTCTTCCCCGTGGGCAGGCAGGACCAAAGGGCGTCGGCCAGCTCCTGGAAGCGCAGGTGGGCGGCCTCGAGGGGGAGGAAACGGTTGCAGAGGAAGGCGAAGACAAGACCAGAAGGAGGATCGGCCCAGCCGAAGGCGCAGCCCCCCTGGCCCGAATGGCCGAAGGTTCTCTCGCTGGCCCCTCGGCCCATGTGGCGTATGTCCTTGTCAGGGAAGGGGGAATAGCCCCCCAGGCCGAAACCCGAGGCCCAGCGGATCCTGTTGCCCGAATCCCCGTCCGGACCGTCGTAGCGGAGAGCCGTCATGCCGGCGACAACCTCTTTGGAAAGATAGCGCCTGCCCCCGCGAATCCCGCCAGAGCAGAGCATCTCGTAGAAAACAGCCAGATCCCTCGCCGTAGTATTGAGGGAGGCCGCGGGAAGATACATCCGCCGATAAGGCGGAAGGGAGAAGACCCTGGCCACGGAAACCTGCCTTGGATCCCCGCTGTAGATGCGCGAGGCGCGCCCCATCGCGCCAAAGGGCAGACCGGCGAAGCTGCCTCCCATCCCCAAGGGCTCCAGGAAGGAACCTCGCAGGAAATCCCCCGCCCCCAGCCTCGAGGCACGCCTTATAATCTCCCCCAAGGCGAAACCCGCCGAAGCCTTGTGGTAGACAGTCTTCTCCCCCGGGGCATGGAGAGGCGCCATGGCCGCCACCCTCCGCGCCGGAAGCCCCGGGACAAGCCAGGAAGCCAAATCCCCCAGGCCCGTCTTGTCCGGAATGCCCGCCTGGTGGAGAAGAAGGTGGCGGATCGTGATCTTCCCCTTGCCCCGGCTGGCGAAGCCAGGCCAATAATCCGCCACAGGAGCGTCGATATCGATCTTCCCTTGGTCTGCAAGCAGATGGATGGAAGCGCTGGTGAAAGCCTTGGTGGCCGAGAATACCATGAAAGGCGTGTCCCTCCGGACCGGAATCCTCCCCGCCCTGTCGCATAAGCCCCCCCAGAGGTCCAGGACAGGCTCACCCCTTAAGGAAACATAAAGCTGGGCGCCGAAATGCAGGCCTCGGGAGAGCTGGGACCGGAAAACCTCGGCGACCCTCCCGAAGCCCTCGGCCTCGAAAGGCTCCTGGGTCACGCCTTCACCTCCCCGGAGAGGACCCCTGAGAGGCAGAGGAAGGAGAGGAGGAAGAAAACCGGGCAGACAAGGAAGATGACCCGGTAGTCCCTGCCCGCAAGATCGATGATGGAACCATTGAGGATGGGCCCCAAAGTCCCCGCCAGGGTCGTGGCGATGAAATAGAGGCCCGAGAAGGTCCCCGCCAAATCCTCGGAATCCGAACTGTCCAGGACCATGGGATAGCAGTTGATATTGATCAAGGACCAGCCGAAGCCCCCGACGAAGAGCATGATGGCCACCACAGGGAGGGAAGGGAAGGCCCAGATGACAAGAAGGCCCAGGCCGAAGACGCCGAGCCCCGCCGCGACGGTCTTCTTCCTACCCAGGCGGCGGGCTATCGCGGCGCTGGGAACCGCGAAGATCAGGAAGGAGACATAGGAGATGGCCAACAGATAGGCCGCCACCGAAGGCTTCAAGCCCAGGGTCGATACGGCGAAGGAGGAGAAGAAAGTCTCGATGGCCATGTAGCCCACCATGTAGCAGAAAATCGTCCCGATGAGGAGGGCGATGCTCCTCTTCCTCTCCTTGGGGATGGAGGCCAGCCGCTTCAAAACCCCGGCGCCACCGGCGCCCTCGGCCTGGACGTAGTCCTTCGGCTCCTTGATCCCCGCGAACAGGACCCCCACGGCGAGGAGGATGATGGCCGCCCCGAACCAGAAGGGAAGGGCTTCGTACACTCCGAAGAGCATGCCTCCCAGGACGAAGGCCAGGATCCCCCCGATGCCAGACATGATGTTGGTTATGGCGTTTGCCTTCGAACGAAGGGCGGAAGGGAATAGGTCGGGCATGAGGGCGAACATAGGAGTCCGCCACAGGGCCATGCAGAGCACCATTGCCAGGGCCGCCCCCATCATCAAGGCGAAGGGCCCGCCCAAAAGTTCGAACTTTCCGGAAAGCTCCGGAGGAATGAGAAGGGCTCCCACCGGGATGAGCGCGAAAGCCAGGGCGGACAGGGGTGCGAAGAGAAGGATGAAGGGCATCCTGCGCCCCAGGCGCGTCCTTGTCCTGTCGCTCACCGGCCCCATGACAGGCTGGATGAAAAAGGCGGCGATATTGTCCAAGGTCATGATGAAGCCCGTCACCGTGGCGGAGAGCCCGAAGCCCCGGACCGAAAGGCTTGAGGAAAAGCCTTGCGCCCCGGCCTGGAGGAAGATGGGCATGTAGCTGTTGTAGAGCATCCACATAAGCTGGGCTCCGAAGAGCCCGAAGCCCAGGAGCACCGCCTTCTTGTACTGGGCCCCAGTCATCGAGGCCTCCGGAAGCCGTTTAGTCCCGCTCATGCCTTCCACACTGTCTCGGTCCCGCCGGCCTGTCAAGGCTTCTTCGCTGGGGAGAGGCTTCAGTATCCGGAAAGGATAGTCTGATACCATCCCCAGTTCTGATGGGCTTTGTAGGCACCCAGGCTTGCGGAAGGAACCTTGATCGAAACCAGGTCCCAGCGCGGGGGAAAGCTTGAGGTGACTACATTCGGGGGAACAGAGGCTCGGACGATTATTGTCTTGAGGTAGGGACAGGGATTGAAGGCGTAGATCGAAACAGTGCGGATGGTCGTC
>JBFLXC010000073.1:0-12516 GCA_040757435.1 Spirochaetota bacterium
AGGCGGGCGAAGGCCTCGGTGTCCGCGGCCAGGGCGAGGCCCTCGGGGGATGGGTTTGAAAGTTCGAGCCAGGTCCGCGCCCTCAGGAAGGCGAAGACCGACAGGCCGGAGGAAAAGCGGGCCGCCCCGCCCGTGGGAAGGGTATGGTTGGGACCGGCACCGTAGTCGCCGAACACCTCCGCCGAGCCTGTGCCCAGGAAGGCCGCTCCGGCGGACTTGATCCTCTTCGCCCAGGACCTGGGATCCTGGACGTGGAGCTCGAGATGTTCGGCGGCGCATGCTTCGGCCGCGGCGGATATCGCGCTTGGATCGGTTTCCACCATGATCCAGCCGTTGGCCAAGGCCGCCGCCGCGGCTTTGGCGTTGGCCTCGGGGAGGGCTGAAAGCCGGGCTGCCAGCCGGACTTCCACGGCCACGGCAAAAGTTTCGTCGGGGCAGATGAGCATGGGAACCGCGGCCCCGTCGTGCTCGGCCTGGGCGAGGAGATCCGCCGCCGCAAGGTCGGGATCGGCCGTTTCATCGGCGATGACCAGGAGTTCCGAAGGACCCGCCGGGGCTTCGGTTCCCACGAAGCCGAAGAGCTGGCGCTTCGCGCTGGCCACGTAGCGTCCTCCGGGGCCCACGATGACGTCGCACGGAGGGACGATGACGCCGAAGGCCAGGGCGGCTATCCCGTGGGCCCCGCCGCAGGCCAGGAATCCCGAGGCCCCGGAGACGTAGGCGGCGGCCAATGTTTCCTTGGTGGGCCTGGGTCCCGCGCAGTACACCTCCTTGACGCCCGCCGCCACGGCTGGGGTCACGGTCATGATGGCCGAGGAGGGCAGGGGATAGCGCCCTCCCGGAACATAGCATCCCGCCCGGGCCACGGGGAGGAAGTCGTGCCCCGCCCGCCCTCCTGGCACTTCCATGTCCAGGGCGGTTAGGCAGGCCTTTTGGGCCGCGGCGAAGGCTGCCACCCGGCCGTGGACGCGTTCCAGAAGCTCCCGGACTTCCTTGTCCAGGCCATCGAAGGCTTTTCCAAGATCATCGCGGGAAAGGAAAAGGGGCCGGCCTTCCTCGATCTCCCCCAGAGATTCCGCCCACCTTCTCAGCGCCGGGACCCCTTGGGAGGAGACCTCCCGTATGGCCCGGGCCGCCACCTCGTCCACCGCTGGGTCGAAAAGCCTCGAGGAGGGCCGGGGCACCTCGGCGGCCGCGATGCGCCTCAATGGATGCCTGTCCACGGCGTTCCTCCTTCGGCCTCCCCGTAGCCGGGCTTTGCGTTGCCCGGCCTTCTCTGCACCTTGAACGACCGTCTCTCCAGCTCTTCCTCGATGTCAGAGAGGCGGGCTCCTTCCTTCAAGGCTTTCACCAAGGCGAAATACATTACATCAGCCGCTTCGAAGGCCGCGTCGGCAGCGCAGTTCGCCGCCGCCAGCTCGTCAGCCTCCTCCCTGAGCTTGGAAGCGAGGAGTGCGGAATCCGAAAAGAGCCTTCTCGTGTAGGATCCCTCGGGAGCGGACTTCATCCGCGCGGCGATGGTGCGTGAAAGCTTCTCTATGCCATAGCCGTCGTCGAAGCAGCCGCGGGTCCCGAGGTGGCAGAAGCCCTTGCCGTCCTGCTTGACGGTGAACCTGAGGCAATCCCTGTCGCAGTCCATGTCCACCCGCAGAAGCCGCTGGCCGTTCCCCGATGAGCTTCCCTTGACCCAGAGGCCCCGGGACCGCGACTTGTAGACCCCTCTGCCCGATTCCAAGGATGCGTCCAGGCTCTCCAGGTCGGAATATACCAGGCCGAGGAAGCGGCCGCCTTCGTCGCAGACCGCGGTGGGCCAAAGGCCGTCGGGGCGGTCGCTGCGCAAGGGGGCTGAGAACGCCTGGGCCAGGCTAATCGCCTTGGCGACCAGGGCGGTGCCCATCTGCACGTCCGCTCCCATGCCGTCCAGCCGGGCTATCTGCTCCCGGCCTTCCTCGCCACCCGCGGCCCCTCCCGCGAAGGTCACCCTGGATCCTGCGGCGGCCTGCACTATCGCCTCGGCCCGCGGGAAGTCGAAGCCATTCATCTCGCCTTCACGGTCGATGGTGGTGACGAGGAAGCCGCCCGCGAAGTCCTTGAGCTGGGCTATGCGTTCCAGGACTCCTCCCGGCGCCGCCTTCTGCCAGCCCTCCACCATGATCGTCTCATCCTTGGTGTCCAAGGCCACGATGAGCCTTTCCCGCGGGAGTTCGGCGAGGAAATCCGGCGTCGCCATCGTCCCCACCATCACCGCCCGGGCGCCTGCGTCCAGGAACTTGAGGGCCTTTTCCTTGGTCCTTATGCCACCTCCCACCCGGCACTGATATTTGGCGATGAGGGAGAGGACGATTTCCTCGTTGGAGCCCTTGCCAAGGGCGGCATCCAGGTCAACAACGGCGATCTCGCCCACCCGGGAGAGGCGCTCCGCCATTTTCTCGGGATCCCCCGCCTCCATGACCGGATGCCTGCCCCCCCTGAGCTGGACCGCCCTTCCTCCCATGATATCGATGCTTGGAACTATCATCTCCGTACCTCCACTCCCTTCTGGCCCAAATAGGCCTTGACCTGTGCTATGGAAAGCTCGCCGCGGTGGAAAGCTCCCGCGCCTAGAACTGCCCGTGCCCCTGCCCGGGCGCCGGCCAGGAAATGCTCTTGCGTCACCGCCCCGCCTGAGGCAATGACCGGTATAGGCGCCGCCCCGGCCACGGCGGCGATCAGGTCCAAATCGTAACCCAGGCCCGTTCCGTCCCTGTCTATGGAGGTGAGGAGGATTTCCCCCGCCCCCAAGGCGGCGCAACGCGAGGCCCATTCCTGGACATCCAGGCCCGTGCCCCTCTTTCCCGCGTCTATCACCACTTCCCATCCGGGTCCTCCCGGATTCTTCCTCGCATCCACGGCGACGACGACGCATTGGACGCCGAAGCGCTCCGCCAGGGCCGAGACGAGCCCGGGATCGCGAACCGCCGCGGAATTGACGGAAACCCTGTCCGCCCCGGCTTCCAGGAGCCTGGACGCATCCTCCGCTCCCTTTATGCCTCCCCCCACCGAAATGGGGATGGAAACTGCGGCCCTCACGGCCCGCACCGCCTCCAGGGCGGTCTTGCGCTCCTCCAGGGTGGCCGAGATGTCAAGAAGGGCGATCTCGTCCGCTCCCTCGTATTCATAGCGGGCCGCGAGGGCCGCGGGATCGCCGGAATCCACGAGGTTCTCGAACCTTACGCCCTTGACCACCCTGCCGCCCTTGATGTCCAGGCAGGGGATGACCCTGAGGGCTGTGTCGTCCGCGCCCGTCCTGTCAACGGCCTCGGGCGCCGCGGACGACGGGTACCCTCCCATCCAGCGGGAAAACAGATCCAAGCCCCAGGGACCGGAGAGTTCGGGATGGAACTGGCACAATAGGAGATTGGGGATTCCCGAACCTGGAGCGTAGCGCTCCACGGTGGCGTAGAAGTCCTCCCCATAGGTGGCGAGGGAGCCGGAGAGGCCCGGCCCAAGCCTGCCAACCTTGTAGGAGTTGGCGAAATACGCCCAGCCGGGCCGTACAAAGCCATTCCGGGCGGCGGGCCTTATCCGGTTCCACCCAAGCTGCGGAAGGGGAAGGGGGCTGGAAATTTTTTCCACCGCACCCTCGATGGCCCCTATGCCCTTTACGCCAGGGCTTTCCTGGCTCTCGGAGAAAAACATCTGCATGCCCAGGCAAATGCCCATGGTGGGCCTTCCTTCCTCCACCCGTGCCCGTATGGCCTTGTCGAGCCCATTGCGGGACAGCTCCCTCATGGCGGCGCCGAAGGCGCCGACGCCGGGAAGCAGGACACGCTCGGCGCGGAGGATTTCCTCGGCGTCTGAGCTTACCTGGGCCCTTACCTGAGCCCGGGCGCACATGGCCAGGACAGAGGCGAGGTTGGCCTGGCCGGTGGCCGCGATGCAAAGTGTTGTCGGCTCAGGCATCGGCCGCTCCTCCCTCTTCCACCCAAACCTCGAGGGACACAGCCCCCTTGGTGCTCTCAGGTCGGCCCGCCTCCGATGCGGCGCCGCCTGTTTCCGATGCGCCGCCGCCCGCTTGCTCCAGTGCCTGGCGAAGGGCCAGGGCCAAGGCCTTGAACGCCGCCTCCAGGCGGTGGTGGTCGTTCTTCCCCTTCAGCACGTCCACATGAAGGCAGATCTCCGCGTTGGCCGCGAGGCTTTGGAAAAAATGCTCCGCGTTTTCCGCCCTGAGGCTTCCGAGACTTTGCCCGGACAGGCCCAGGTCCGCCTCGCACCATGGGCGGCCTGAAAAATCCACCACAGCCCTGGCCAAGGCCTCATCAAGGGGAGCGTAGGCGAAACCGAATCTTTTGATCCCGCCTCTCGCCTGACCAGCCATTGCCAGCGCCTTGCCCAAGGCGATTGCGCAGTCCTCCGCGCTGTGGTGGTCGTCCACCCCAAGGTCCCCCCGGCACCGGAGATCGAGGCTGAAGCCACCGTGCTTCGCAAGGCTCTCCAGCATGTGGTCGAGGAAGCCAATGCCTGTGTCTATTTCGATTTTTCCGGGTTCCAAGCCAAGGCGGAGGGATATCTCCGTCTCCTTGCTCTTCCTGAGGACCGCCACGGTTTTGCCGCTCGATGGTTTCATGCCAGGGCCTCCATGGATCCAAGTATTTCCGTAAGGAGGAGGAACTCCTCCCTATCTCCTGGGCACGTGACGCGCACAAGCCCTTCCGCCAAGGCCGATCCCGGCCAATGTCGCACCGCGGCCCCCCTTTCCTTCATGGCTTGGGCGAAACGACCTGCGTCGGGCGCCTTCAATGTGACGAAGTTACCCTGCTGGGGCCATGTTTCGTATCCCCGCCGAAGAACGAGCCGGACAAGTTCTTCCCGCTCCCAACGGATCTCCCGGACGAATTCCCCATATTTTTCCTGCGCCTCGTCCAGGGCTATGATGACAGCCTCGATGGCGGGGGAGGAGAGGGAGTAGGGAGGGCCGGCTTCGCGCAGCTTTTCAAGAAGGCCCAGGGATGGACTGCCCGCCATAGCCCAGCCAGCCCTGAATCCCGCCAGGCCTCGGGACTTTGAGAAGCTGCCCGTGGCGAGGACGCCTGGAGCCTTCAGGGCTGGGGCGAGCAGGTCCTGGGAATCCGCGAAATCCCCATAGGTTATGTCGAGGATGAAGGTGGTTCCCGAATCCGCGCATGCCTGGGCTATGGCAGAGAATTCCTCCCCGGAAAGCGCGGTTCCCCAGGGATTGTCCGGCGAGGCGACGATGGCGATGCTGGGCTTTTCCCTCCGCACCGCCGCGCAGAACTCCTCCAAGGGAAATTGCTTTCCCCGGTGGACGGGGATGAATTCCGCCTGGGTCCGCGTGGCCGCGTCCAGGAATTCCACGAATCCCGGCACCGTGGAGAGTATTGAGCCCCGGGGTCCCGCCAAGGCGCGGAATGCCCTGTCGATGGCGTCGTCCGCTCCCGCCGTGGCCAGGACCTGGGAGGGGTCCACGGAGAAATGGCTGGCCAGCCTCGCTTCCAGCCGCGAAGCCTGGGGATACCTTCGCGCGACCTCAGGCGAAAGGACTCGGGCGAGCTGGGCCGAGTCCAATACGCAGCGGCCTTCGTTGGCGTCTATCTTCATGACTGCTTTCATTTCCATGCCTGCATCCTCTCAAGGCACAAGCTGGCTGAGCTGGGTTACGACGATATCCGTCCCCCCCCTGCGCTTGATCTCCGGGATCAAGGAGGCCAGGCTGTCCCGGGGCGCGGCCACCCGGACTGCGAAATCCTTCCCCCCTTCCAAGGGCGAGAGGGTGGGGGACCTGAGGCAAGGAAGGACGGCTACCACCGCTTCAAGGCAGGCGGCGGAAACGTTGACTTCCAGCATGACCCTCCTCCGCGCCTCAAGGACCGAGGTGAGGATGAGGACCAGGGCTTCGGCGGCTTCGCGCTTCGCCGGATTCTCCATAGCCTTGCGGGATGCGTAGAGCCGCGTGGATGATGTCATGATGGTGTCGATTATGGAAAGCCCGTTGGCCCTCAAGGTGCCGCCGGTGGCGCAGTTGTCGATGATGAGGTCCGCGTCCTCGGGCGGAAACACTTCCGTCGCTCCGTATGAGCGGATGAAGTCCGCTCCGGGAAGGAAGCGGCGGATCCATTCCTTGGCGATCTCCTCGTACTCCGATGCGACGATGGGAATCCTTCCGCAGGCTTTCGCCCAGGTTTCCGTGGTTGCCTGAGGAGTCTTGACCGCCTTGAGGAGGGACTCCGGAGCGGCGGCCACGATCCTCACCGAATCCATGCCCGTGTCCATGAGCTCCACCAAGTCGGCTCCCAGTTCCTTCGCCCAGTCCGCGCCGGCGAAGCCTATGTCCCGGGATCCGGAGGCCAGCATTTCCACTACGTTCTGGGGCTTCAGGAGCTTGGTTTCGAAGCCGAGCCCGTTTCCGACCCTGGGCCTGTACTCCCTGTCGTCCAGGACGACGGGGAGGCCTGCGTCGGACAACAGCTGGGTCACCTTGGCCTGCATGCGGCCCTTGGGGAGGCCAAGCCTGAGCATCGTGTCGTTTCCGTCCATTGCGTTCTCCTTTGGCGCCGGCCAGCCTGGAGCCCGGCGTCATCGGGAAGCACGCGACGCGCCCTTCCAAATAAACACGCCGGCCTTAGGTTGGCCGGCGTTTTGTAGTAAGCGTATCCCCCTTGGAGGGATCAAGCCCTACCGGAACCCGGCAACCTGAGATGGTGGCCGTGATGATGGTTGAGGGTCTTGATTCCCGCGGGAACCGCTGTCGTTCGATCCATGATACCATGGATAGAAACATGGGCCTTCGGACTCTGTCAAGGGAGGCGGTTGTCCCGGAGGAGGAAAAAAGCTACTATTCCGCCAATGACCAACGCCGATCAGCCAGACAGGGGCATCGTCTATCCAGTCCTTTCCCGCCGCTCAGCCGGGCTTTCCCTGGGAATCAATCTTTTCCCTCGGGGAAAGCTGTGCAACTTCGACTGCCCCTATTGCGAGATTCCGCCCCTTCCCATCGGGCGGTTCAGCCCAGGTGAAGACTTTACCCTCGCCGCCCTCGAGGAGGGATTGAGGCACTTCCTCGAAGAGGAGCATCCCGCCGCCTGGGGCGGCTTCCCCCTCAAGGACATCTGCTTTTCCGGCAACGGGGAACCGACCCTTTCTCCCCACTTTCCCGATGCCTTGGAACTCTGTTCCAAGATAAGGCGCGACTACCCGGCCATCGCGGGGGAAAGCGGGCTATTGCTGATCACCAACTCCACTGGCTTCATCGATGCTGCCACAAGGAAAGGCCTTGCGGATCTCTCCGAGCGCCACGACCTCACAGTCTGGGCGAAGCTGGACTCAGGCGGCCAGGAGCTCGCCTCGGCCATGCACAGGTCATCCTACTCCTTGGATGCGATCCTCGGGGGAATCAAGGAATTCACCCTCGTCCGGCCTGCGATCCTGCAGACCATGGTCTGCTCCTTGAAAGGAAGGGAACCGGGCGGCGAGGATGCCAAGGCCTTGGGCAAGGCCATCAAGGACCTCTTGGACTCGGGCTGCCATATCCAGGGCCTCCAGGTCTACACCATCGCAAGGCCTCCCCTGGAGCCCTGGGCGGCAGGAATCTCCGACTCCGGGCTCAAGGCCTACGTCCGCGCCCTTTCCCCCTATTTGGAAGGCAGGATTCCAGTCCAGGCCTTCGGCTCCACGGGCCTGGGCCCCTTGGACCTATGATAGACCTCCACACCCACTCCAACGCCTCCGACGGAGCCCTGTCCCCCGCAGACCTTGTCAGGCACGCCGCCCGGGAAGGGCTGAAGGCCCTTGCCTTGACGGACCACGACACCGTGGGCGGCATCGCCGAGGCGGCGGCGGAAGCCGAATTGAAGGGCATAGCCTTCGTGGCCGGCGTGGAAATCGAAATCGAATTCGATCCCGGGGAGTTCCATCTCCTTGGCCTGGGCATCGACGCGGACGACGCGGAGCTCCGGGCGGCCTTGGACGGCTTGGCACTCGGAAGAAGGGAGCGCAACGAGGCCATGGTGGATCTCCTGGGTCGGGAGGGGATGCCCATCGACTTGGCGGAACTGACGATCCACACTCCCACGGAGAGGATAGGTCGCCCCCACCTGGCCCAGGCCCTCGTCAGGTCCGGGAAGGTCAAGACCAAGCAGGAAGCCTTCGACCGTTTCTTCGGAAAAGGAAGGCCCTTCTACCTGCCCAAAGCCTGCCTCGCCCTGGAACAGGCCCTCGGCCTCATCGCCAAGGCGGGAGGAATCGCCGTGGTGGCCCATCCCTATTCTTTGTTCGTCAGCAAGACCAGGCTGGCAACGCTCATGGACCTATGGAAGGAAATGGGCATCCAGGGGATCGAGGCCTACCATCCCGCGGCAAAGTTGGGGCAGTGCAGGATACTTGAGCGGATGGCCAGGGAGCGGGGCTTCATCGTCACCGCGGGTTCGGATTTCCACGACAGGCAGAAGCCGCTGTGCGGAATAGGAAGGACCGCCGGAGGCCTGCCCGTGGCGGATGCCTATTTCGAAGAGCTCGGTTCCTCGCTGCCCGGGCTGCCCCCCCTGCCTTGATCGATCTGTTCGTACAGTTCCACGGCGGAGAAGAAGATGATCACGATCAGCGGGCCTAGGATAAGCCCGTTGAAGCCGAAGATGTTGAGCCCCCCCACGATGGCGAAGAAGATGAGCAAGGGGTGGATCCTAAGCCGGTCCCCCAGGATCACGGGCTTCATGAAGTTGTCCACGAAGGATACGAAGAATGCCGCCAGGACGAAGAAGAGGAGGGCCTTGGGGATGTTGCCCGAAAGGGCCAGGATGAGGGAGAGGGGGGCCCATACCAGGGATGTCCCCACCATGGGCACGAAGGAGGCCACGGCGGTGAGGGTGGCCAGCACAAGGGGGGACTTAAGCTTGAAGGCAACGGCAAGGATGAACATCGCCGTGGCTTGGTAGAGGGCGACGAGGAAGAAGCCGAGTATGAGCTGGCGCCCCGATTCCCGCATCTTCTTCATGAACATGGTGGTGTAGCTGTTCTCTATTGGTATGGCTGACACGAGGATGGACATGATCTGCTTCCCGTCCACCAGGAGGAAGTAGATGGTGAAGACCATGAAGGCCAAGGTGATGAGAAGGGTGGTGGGGTTCTTGAGGATCGTTCCGGAGAATCCTATGATCCGCGACGAGGAGGCGCTGATGAAGAGCTTCATCTCCCTCACCACGTCGATGGTGCTCAAGTCCACGGATCCGCCCGAGAGCCTGTAGATGAAGCCTCCCACGGGGCTTGTGTGGCTTAGGGAAAAGAAATCGGGGTTTTCCTCCACCAGCCTCACGAAGGAGCCCAGGAGATCCAGGACCTGGCGCAGGAGGGCGATGAAGAGGGCGGCGAAGGGCACGGCGAAAACCAAGACCCCCACGACGGAAAACGCTCCGGCGATGCTGCTCTTGAGGATGGAGCCCTGGCGCCGCGACCGCGGATGGGGCTTTAAGCCCTTCGTGGCTTTTTCGAAGATGGGCTCGAGGAAGGCGTAGATCAAGCCCGACCAAAGGATGATGGTCATGAACGGGTAGAAGAGCCGAGCCACCAGGAGGAACAGGGCGAGGAAGAAGAGGAGGAAGATTTGCTTTTTTGTGCGGCCGCGGGGCATGGGTCTAGGATACCGCGCCCGGCCCTTGATGTATAGGGCCGGCTTCCGCCTCCCGCGCCCTCCAGGGTATGATGGGCCTCCACAGGAGGTATCGCGTGGCATCGCTCTACATGGTAGGAACCCCCATAGGCAACCTGGGGGACATAAGCCTCCGCGCCCTGGAAACACTCAAGGCCGTGGATTTCATCGCCTGCGAGGACACGAGGCATACCCTGAAGCTCTTGAACCATTTCTCCATCTCCAAGCCCCTCATCGCCTGCCATGCCAACGACGAGGCCAAGGGGGCGAAGAGGATCGTCTCACTCCTGGACGAAGGCCGCTCGGTGGCCTACTGCTCCGACGCAGGCACCCCAGGGCTCTCCGATCCTGGCGCCGTCCTCGCCTCCCAAGCCAGGGCTGCGGGCCATGGCGTGGTCCCCATCCCCGGTCCCTCGGCCTTCGCGGCTTTGGTGAGCGCCTGCGGCTTCGGAGGGCGGTCCTTCACCTTCGACGGCTTTCCCAGCCCCAAGGCGGGAAAGCGGAAGAGCCGCCTCGAGGCGCTGCTCGCCCGGGGCGAGTCCTTCATGCTCTACGAGTCGCCCTTCAGGGTGAAGAAGCTTCTCGGCGAGCTCGCCGCCTTGGAGCCGGGGCGCCGGGTATGCATAGGCAGGGAGATGACAAAGATCCACGAACAGATAGTCGTGGGCAGCGCCCAGGAGCTCTTCGGACGCTTGGGGGAGGCCGAATCGCCGGAAGGACCGGCCGGCGAGGCATCGAGGATCCCGGAGCGGGGCGAGTTCGCGATCCTTGTGGACGGAAGGGCTGAGGAATGATACCGCCTTCCCGCCTTGCCAAGCTTCACGGGATGGGAAGGATACGCAAGTGCGCCTTGGAGGCGGAGAAGGCCCAACGCGCCTGGCCAACTCCGGGGTCAGACCCCACATTGGCCAAGGAGGCCTTGGCAGGACTGCGGGGCATGGCCGAATTCCTCCTTGCCGCGGAGGAGAGTCCCCCCGAGCTCCGCGAAGCATCCTCTAGCTTTCTGCGCGACACCGGAGGGCAGGCCTGGGAAGCGGGCTTCCTCCGCGCCTTGGACAGGTTCCGCCACGCCCTGAGGAGAATCTCCGGCCAGTCAAGCGCCGACTGGGACCTCATCGATCCCGCGGAGCTCCGCTCCTCAGGCCCTTCCCCCGAATCGCGGCTCCAGGAAGCCCGGGCGCCCACCGGCCGTAGGCTCTACCTTGAGGACCTTCGCTCCCCCTTCAACGTTGGCACAATCTTCCGCACCGCCGAAGCCTTCGGCTTCGACGAGATCCTTCTCTCTCCCGACTCCGCCGATCCCTCCCATCCCCGGGCCAGGAGATCCTCCATGGGCACGGTGGACCGGATCCCCTGGCGGCGGGTCGCAGTGGAAGACTTGGCGGACCTAGCGGGCGGAATGGGAGGCCTTCTCGCCCTCGAGCTGGGCGGCATCCCCCTCGGCAGCTTCGCCTTTCCCCCGCGGGGCATCCTGGTCCTCGGATCGGAGGAACTTGGGGTATCGGAACCGCTTTTGCGCCTGGCGGGGATGACCAGGGTTTCCATCCCCATGCATGGCAACAAAGCCTCGCTCAACGTGGCGGTCGCCTTCGGCATCGCCGCAAACGCCTGGACCATGCAGGCGGAGCTCCGCCCCTAGGAGACGGCAGGCGGTGACATGAGCGCCTTCCCCTCGGCGCCGGCGTTGACCGGTGCCGGAAACCGGGCTACAATGCGAGGACTAACATAAACCCCACAAGGGAGGCAGTATGGCCAAGGTAGAATTGAAGAAGATCGGGAAGGTGTACGACGGCAACGTGAGAGCCGTGAAGGACGCCAACATCACCATCAACGACAAGGAATTCGTCGTCTTCGTAGGTCCTTCGGGCTGCGGCAAGACCACCACCCTGCGCATGGTGGCGGGCCTTGAGGACATCACAGAGGGCGAGCTTTTCATCGACGGCAAGATGGTGAACGACGTTCCCCCCAAGGACAGGGACATCGCCATGGTGTTCCAGAACTACGCCCTCTATCCCCACATGTCGGTGTACGACAACATGGCATTCGGGCTCAAGATCCGGAAGCTCCCCAAGGAGGAGATCGACGTCCGGGTCAAGGAAGCCGCCCGCATCCTCGACATAGAGAAGCTCCTGGACCGCAAGCCCAAGCAGCTCTCAGGTGGCCAGCGCCAGCGCGTGGCGGTCGGCCGCGCCATAGTCCGCAAGCCCAAGGTCTTCCTCTTCGACGAGCCCTTGTCCAACCTGGACGCCAAGCTCCGCGTGCAGATGCGCGCCGAGCTCATCGAGCTCCACGACAGGCTCCAGGCCACCATGATCTACGTCACCCACGACCAGGTCGAAGCCATGACCATGGGCGACAAGATCGTGGTCATGAAGGACGGCATCGTCCAGCAGATCGGAAGCCCCCTGTACATGTACAACAATCCCATCAACAAGTTCGTGGCCGGCTTCATCGGCTCTCCCCCCATGAACTTCCTCACCGTCAAGGTGGTGGAGGAGGGCGGGAAGGTGCTGGTGGACGAGGGTTCCTTCAAGCTCGAGCCTGATCCGAGCCATGTCGCCCTCCTCAAGGCCTACGTCGGCAAGGAAGTATCCTTCGGCATACGCCCCGAGGACCTCAACGTCGCGGACGGCTCTTCCGGAGTGGGCTACATCCCGGCCAAGGTCACGGTGGTCGAGCCCTTGGGCGCGGAAATCCACCTCCAAGCCTCCACCCCCACCCAGGGAATGGTGGCCAGGATAGACCCCCACCACCTGTACAAGCATGGGGACCAGATCGTCTTCGCCCCCGTCATGTCCAAGGCCCGCTATTTCGACCGCGAATCCGAAAAAAGCATCATGGCGGTCAAGTGGAACGAGCAGGAGTGAGATAGAACCGCA
>JBFLXC010000074.1:0-12225 GCA_040757435.1 Spirochaetota bacterium
CTTGCCGGCTCCGGGAAGGACATCCTTCTCTCCATCCCCGGGTCCCGGGTCTACTTCAAGGAGTCCGTGGACGGCGGGATCCCAAGTACCGGCAAGGTATTGGTGGGCCTAAGGCCAGAGCAGCTGGTGGTGGCCAAGGATGAGGCGCCGGGATCGGTTCCTGGCAGGCTCACCATCATCCAGCACCTGGGGCAGTTCGTGCGCTACGAGGTGGCCATGGAACCCGAACTCTCCGCCCAGACCTTCGAGATCGACATGCCCGGCCTCGTTCCGGGGCTCAAGGAAGGCGAGCTCGTCCATGTGTCCATGCGGCCCGACAAGGCGGCCCTCTACCTGCCCGAGGAGGGCAAGAGCGAATGAAGCCAAAAACGAAGGATCCCTCAGGCGCCGGCGGGATCAAGAAATTCCTCCAGAAGGACCTGACGCCCTACCTGGTCTTCCTCATTCCCCTTGCATTCCTCTGCGTCTTCCTCTTCTGGCCCCTGGTCAACACCTTCCTCCGGGCCTTCATGCGCTCCGGCAACAAGTTCAACCTCGGCGCCCTGGGCTTCTCGGGCTTTGAAAAATTCTTCACCAGCGCCCTCTATAAAAGGAGCCTCCTGAATTCCTTCATCGTGGGGATTTCCGTGACCGCGGGCTCCCTTCTCATCGGCGTCCCCATGGGCTATTTCGTAGCCCGGGTCAAGATGCCCGGCAAGCGCCTCATGCTCTCCCTGGGCATCCTGCCGGTGATCATGCCTTCCTTCATAGGCGCCTTCTCCTGGATCATCCTCCTGGGACGCCAGGGAGTGGTCCGGTACTTCCTCAACCTCGCCTTGGGTCCCCTGGGGATAGAGATCCCCAGCATCTACGGCATGTTCGGCATGATCCTTGTGATGATCCTCACCTACTATCCCTTCGTGTTCCTCCTGAGCCACGGAGCCTTCTCCTCCGCCAACGCCCTCCTTGAGGACGCGGGCATGCTCATGGGCGCGGACCGATGGAGGATTTTCCGCACCATCACCCTGCCCCTGGTGATCCCCAGCCTCGGCGCCGCCGCCCTCCTTGTGTTCATCCGCGCCATAGGCAACTTCGGCATCCCCGCCATGATCGGGGGGGACAAGTACGTCCTGCCCACCCTGATCTACTTCAGGGTGAACGGGTTCTGGGACTTGAACGGGGCCTCGTCCATCGCCGTGGTGAACGTCATAATCACCGCGGCCGTCCTCTGGCTCCAGAAATACGTGGTGAGCCGGCGGGAATACGAGACCATCTCGGCCTCCCATGTGGAGATCAAGCAGCATGAGCATCCGGCGATACGGATCTTCGCCTTCGCCTACTGCGTCTTCGTCCTGGTCTTCTCCCTCCTGCCCCAGTTCGTCATCATCCTCATGTCCTTCTTCGAGAAATGGCAGGGCTTGGCGCCCGAAGGCTTCACCTTCGCGAACTACGCGCGGATCCCCCAGGTGGCCAAGGGGGAACTCTGGAATTCCCTCTATCTCTCCCTCACCGCCACCATCCTCACCGCCATCCTGGGCTCCATCATCGCCTACATAACCGAGCGCCGGAAACCCAAGGGCGCGGCCATCCTGGACATGGCGGTCATGGCTCCCTTCATCCTCCCCGGCACCGTGGTCTCCGTCGCCCTCCTCTCCGCCTTCTCAGGGAAGAACTTGATTTCCATCGGCGGGACCTACACCATCATCATCATCGCCTACATGGTGCGGAGGACCCCCTACGTCTACCGCTCCGTGGCGGCGAGCCTCACCCAGCTCAATCCCTCCCTGGAGGAGGCCTCCACCATAGCGGGGGCCCACTGGATCTATACCTTCCGCAGGGTATCCGTGCCCCTCATACTGCCGGGCATCATCTCCGGCTCGATCCTGACCTTCTCCACCCTGCTCCAGGAGCTTTCCACCACCATCCTCCTCTACAGCTCCCAGACCAGGACGGTTCCGGTCCTGATCTACGGCTCCGTGGCGGATGGAAGGCTCGGCGAGGCCAGCGCGCTCTCGGTCCTCCTCCTCATCGTCGTCTTCGTCATCGTCTACCTGACCAACCGCGCCAAGGGCAAGGGCCTTTCGGCGGGCCTCAAGATGGGGTGAGCCACGGCTAAGGCATACCTGAAGCTCCACGCCGCCGTCCTTCTCTTCGGGGCGGCGGGGCTGTTCGGGCCCCTGCTCTCCCTGCCCCCCTTGGCGACGACGGCGGGGCGCCTTTTCTTCTCCTGCCTTTTCCTGGGGCTGGCGCTCTTGATTCGAAGGCGCGGCGCCGCCGGCGCCGCGCCTTTCGGCATCCCCGGCGCCAAAGGCAAGACCACCCTCCGCCTCGCCCTCCTGGGCCTCCTCCTGGCCTTCCACTGGTGGAGCTTCTTCGAGGCCATCAGGCTGTCCTCCGTGGCCCTGGGTCTCTTGGCCTTTTCCACCTTCCCCCTATTCACCGCCCTGATAGACCCCCTGGTTTCACGCAAGCCCTTGTCGGCCTTCGACATCGCGAAGGCAGCCTTGAGCATGGCGGGGGTGGGTATCGTGGCCCCTGCCTTCGACCTGGGCGATCCTCAGTTCCAGGGCCTGGCCTGGGGAATGGCCTCGGGCCTGAGCTACGCTGTCCTTTCCATCGGGAACCGGGGCATGGTGGCGAGGCTGGGCAGCCTGAAGCTGGCCTTTTCTGAGCAGGCCTTCGCCCTGGCCTTCCTCCTTCCCTTCGCCCTGGGGCTGGAACTGCGCCTCACCCTTGCGGAGCTTTCCCTCCTGGCCCTCCTAGGGCTGGTTTTCACCGGCCTGTCCCACAGCCTTTTCATCGACAGCCTCAAGGTCGTGCGGCCCCAGGCCGCGAGCCTCGCATCCGCCTTGGAGCCGGTTTATGGAATCCTGTTCTCCGCCCTCCTCCTTGGCCAATCGCCCAGGGCGAGGGAGGTGGCCGGAGGCCTGTTGATCATCGCGGCCATAGCCTTGCCCGGGAAGGTCCCTTTGGGTAGCTTGAAGAAGGAAAAAAAGGAATAGAGGAGAACAACGTGCGCCTGAGACGAGCTTCTAAAATGCTGTGGAGTCTTGCGGTGCTGGCGTCGGCCTTTGGATTCGGCATCGAGGCCTCGGCCCAGGAAGTCCAAGCCGAGCTTCGCATCCTGAACGTCGAACCCAGGGGCGGAACAGTCTATGTGGCGGTGTACGAGAGCGCGGAATCCTACAAGGCGCAGAAAGCCTACAAGGGCTTCATCCTGGAGCCCGAGTCGGGAACCTTGCGCCTTTCTTTGTCCCTTCCCAAGGGGGATTACATGTTCTCCGTCTTCCAGGACAGGAACGGCAACGGGAAGCTGGACACCAACTTCCTTGGGATTCCGAAGGAACTCGTCGGCATCAGCAACTACGACGGCAAGGGAATTCCCGGAGGTTTCTCCAAGCACAAGGTTTCCTTGGGCGACGGACAAGCGTCCGTGGAAGTCAAGCTCCTGCGCATGTTCTAAGGGCCTTGGCAAGGGTTTCCGGCGAATGCGGCGCACGCGGCGAAAGCGTTAGGACGCGGTTTCCACGCCTATGCAAAAAGCGATTGTCATCGGGTTTCTCTGCCTTCTCACGGCCTTGAGATTCTATTTCAAGCTCAAGTTCCACGCCCTGTGGAGCGGCAAAGCCTTCAGGTACGAGCCGCTGTGGCTGGTATTGATACGCTATGCCCTGGGGATAGTCCTCATGTCGAGCCTTGTCCTGTACCTAGTTGCCGATCCGGCTCCGGTCGATTGGAGGTTCGCCATGCCGGGATCGCTCATCGCGTTGTGCGCCATAGCTCTCCTATTCGCCACCCATCGCGCCTTGGACGGGAATTTCTCCACGACCATAGATGTGGGGAAGGGGCGGAGCCTCGTGACCACCGGCCCATACCGCCTCGTCCGCCATCCCATGTATGTCGCATACCTCATGTTTTTCCTGGGACTTCTGGCGGTGTCGAAGAACCTGGCCTTCGGGCTTTCGGGGGCCGCCATCATCCTGTCCCTCATGGTCATTCGGATCCGCTACGAGGAAGCATCGCTGCTGGAACGCTTCTGGGAGGAATACGCCCGGTACGCCGAATCGGTGCCGCGCTTCTTCCCGCGCATGAAGGGGGAGAAAAAATGAGACTGTGGACGATAAGCCCGGCCCACCTTGACGCCAAGGGCCTGGTCGCCGCGTGGAGGGAAGGCCTTCTGGCCCAGAAGGTGCTTCAAGGCGGGACAAGGGGCTACGCCTCGCATCCCCAATTGCTAAGGTTCAAGGAGAGCGCGGACCCTATGTCGGGCATCGCCCTTTACCTTGAGGATCTTTGCGCCGAGGCTGAGCGGAGGGGCTATTCCTTCGATGCGTCCAAGATCGGCCCTATCAAGCCGGGGTCCGAAAGCATGCGGATCCCCGTGGCCGAAGGCCAGGTCGCCTACGAGATGGAGCTTCTACTGTGGAAGCTCGAAACCCGCGACCCGGCGAAATGGCGGGAGATCCGGGATTTCCGTTCCCGCGGGGAAGGGGGAAAGCCCGTGGCGCTCAACGCCACGTTCCGCCTGGCCGATGGGCCCGTGGCCTCCTGGGAGAAGGTCATCCCTGAAGTGCTCGCGAGGCTTCAAGGGCGATGAGGGCTTTCTTTCGCTCAAGACCCCATTTGTAGCCGCCGAATTCCCCTGATGAACGGAGGACCCTGTGGCAGGGGATGAGATAGCCTATGGGATTGTTTCCGATGGCCGTCCCCACAGCCCTCGCCGAGCCCGCCATGCCCAGGGAAGCGGCGAAGCTCCCGTAGGAGACGAGCCTGCCTTCGGGAATGGAAAGAAGCCCCTTCCACACCTGGATTTGGAAATCGCTGCCTTTGAGAAGGACTCGCAGCGGGGCTTCGCGCAACGGGACTTCGCGCAACGGGGCCGGGCCCTTCGCCGCCCCTCCGGAGCCAGGTCCGCCGGAGCCAGGTCCGCCGGAGGCCGCCCCGTCCCGCGGCGTCCTGGCTTCCGCGAAGATCCTTTGGCCCAGTTCCCTTGCGCGTCCGTCGTCCCTCTCCAAGGCGGCCATCGCCCATCTGCGCCCCAAGGCTTCCTCAAGCTCCTGGACCGAGTCCGGCGAGTCCAGGAACTCCAAGCCGCAGATCCCCCGGGGGCTCTCGGCTATGAGGCAATCCCCCAGGGGCGAGGGGCATATTCCCCAGCGGATTGAAAGACCCCTGGCCATGGACTTGTACTCCCCCGGGCTCATCGCTTCCACCTGAACGAACATGTCGTGGAGGCGGGAGGGGCCGCTCAGGCCAAGCTCGAGGGAAGCGTCGAGGACGGAGGCTGATTGTTCCAAAAGCCGTTTGGCCGACTCCACGGTGAGGAATTCCAGGAATTTCTTCGGGCTCACTCCCGCCCAGCGGGAGAAGAGGCGCTGGAAGTGGTGGGGGCTGAGTCCCAGGTGCGAGGCGATTTCCTTGAGGTCCGGCTGCTCCCTCGACCTGGATTCTATGAATCGGATTGCGGACTCGATCCGCGCGTAATCGGTTGTCCAGGATTCCATGCCGCTACCATACTCCCTCCCGGCCAGGGAATCCACCCGATTCTTGCTATCCCCCGCCGACAGGGGGCCGGGAACCATGGTACCATCCCAGCCATCGACGATTGGAGGGAGCGAAGCATGGAAGCGAAGTACCGCGCCGTCCTCATGGACGCGGATGAAACGATATTCGATTTCGCCCGGGCCGAGGCCTTCGCCCTGGACGAAACCTTCAGGGCCTTCGGCCTGGACCCCACGCCCGAAGCCCTAGCCCTTTACGACCTGATCAACAAGGAGCTGTGGAGGAAGTTCGAAAAGGGAGAGATCGCCCAGGCCGCGCTGAAAATCCGGCGTTTCGAGACCCTCTTTTCCTCCTTGGGAGTAAAAGCGCCCGCCGAGGCCTTCTCCGAAGCCTACATCGTGAACCTGGGGAAGGGAGCCTTCCTCCTTCCCGGAGCCGAGGAGCTATGCGCCTACCTGGCGGCGAAGTATCCCCTGGTCCTGGTGACCAACGGCATAGCCAGGGTCCAGCGGCCGCGCTTCGAGGCATCCCCCGTGCGGCGGCATTTCCTGGGCATCGTCATTTCGGAGGAGGCGGGGGCCGCCAAGCCGGCGCCAAAGATCTTCCGCAAGGCCTGCGAAGTCCTCGGCCCCCTGGCGGCCGATCCCAGGGACCTCATCATGGTCGGCGATTCCCTGGAGTCGGACATAGCCGGGGCCGCTGCCTTCGGCATGGACAGCTGCTGGGTCAACCTCAAGGGCCAGCCCCTCGGCAAGGGAATCCTTCCGACCTACGAGGTGAGGAGCCTTGAGGCTTTGAGGGAGATCCTGTGAGGGGAAGACCGGGATCCGCCCTGCCGATCCTCGCAGTATTGGCCGCCGGTGCCATAGGCGCCTCCAGCGGCCTGTACATCAAGGGTCTCGCCTTCTCGAGCCTCGCCATGACTTCCCTTAGGATGACAGTGCCCTTCCTCCTGGCCCTTCCGTCCGCGGCCCGGCACGGCCTGCTCCTGGGAAAGCCGGGGATGAGGGGAAGGTTGTTCGCTGCCAGCGCCCTCAACGCCTTCCGGCTCTTCTTGTACGTCCTTGCGTACAAGCTCACGACCATCGGCAACGCGGTGGTGCTCCTGTACCTGTGGCCGGTATTCGCCCTGGGCATCGACGCCGTTCGGTTCCGGAAGCCCTTGAGCCTGACGAAGCTCGGCGTCCTCGCCCTGGCGACGGGTGGGGTGGCCTTGATGAACGCCCACCGCGGCATAGGAGTCGGCCAAGGCGGCTTTTCCGCCCAGGACCTCTGGGGGAGCGCCGCCATGATCCTCTCCGCCTTTGTATTCGCCGGCACAAACATCATGTTCAAGGAGGCCGTGTCCGTCATGTCCGAGGTGGACACCGTGTATTTCCACAACGCCGTGGGCGGCATCCTCTTCCTTCCCTTCCTCCTCTCGGAAGTCTCCTCGGCTCCCCTCTCCCACCTGGGAATCGGCGTCATCTACGGCGCCGTGGTGGGGCTCGTGGGCTTCGGGCTCTTCTTCGTGGGCATGAAGCGCCTCCCCATGTTCCAATACTCCGCCCTCTCCTACGGCGAGGTGCCGGTGGGCTTGCTATTCGGCATCCTCTTCGCCTCGGAAACCCTCGTCTGGAACCAGGCGGCCGGAGTGGCCCTGATAATCGCCGGTTCCTTCCTCGCCCAAAGGCTGCGCTCCGAGCCGGCCGGTCCCTTGCGCCGGGAATCGGATTGATATAGGAAGAGGGCATGGTCTTCACGGTTCTCTCCGGCGGATACACCCTGTACCGCTATCCCTCTGGCCGAAACCCTGCGGCCGCCGGGCTTTGGGACTGTGAATTCGCCTGCTGGTCCGTGAGCCCCGGCGAGTCCACCCTTGTCTGCCCCTCGGTCTTCGCCGCGCCGGAGCCTTGGGAGCGCAGTGAGCCGGGATGGCGGGTGCTGAAAATCCACGGCCCCTTCGACTTTGGCGTCGTGGGCATCCTGGCCCAGGCCTCCGGCGTCCTGGCCCGGGCGGGAATCCCCATCTTCGCCTTGTCCACCTTCGACACCGACTACCTCCTCGTGAAGCAAGGACTCCTGAATGCCGCCTGCGCCGCCTTGGAGGAAGGCGGCCACGAGGTGCGGCGGTGAAGGGAAAACCCAAGGCTGCCCCTCTTCTCCTGGCCCTTGCGTTGGCCTTGGCGGCGGCGGCCGCCGGTGCCTTTGAATTGGATTCCGTCGCCTGGCGCAACCTTGGCGCGGCCCAAGGGTTCGCGGGGGGCTCGGTATCCGCCATGCTGCAGGACAGGCGCGGCTACGTCTGGATCGGCGCCTCAGGTGGACTGTACCGCTTCGACGGCTCCAGCTTCATCCGCGTGGGCCCCGCCCAGGGTTCATTCGCCTCCGTGACATGCCTTGCGGAGGACAGGAACGGCTTCATCTGGGCCGGCTCCCGGGGCATGGGGCTTGGAATCTACAATCCTGTGGAGGACAGCTTCCAAAGGTTTTTGGGCGAGGAAGGGAGGAGTTCGGCGGGCGTCCGCTCCTTGGCGCTGGATCGGGAGGGGCGGATGATCGTCGCCTGGGAAGGAGGTGGCTTGAGCGCCATCCGGGGCAGGGAGGAAATCGCCCTGGATCTTCCCAAGGAGGAGTTCGGTCCCCTCCTGGCGGATGTGTCGGGCCGGATCTGGCTGGGAAGCGGAAGCGGCGGATTGAAGGTGCTCGGCCCCGACGGCGGCCTTGTGGCCGAGCATCGCCATGATCCCCGCCGGGAAGACAGCCTCGCCTCCGATTCAATCAGGGTGATTTTCGAGGATTCCCTGGGATATCTGTGGATTGGGCTGGGAGACGGAGGGGTAGACCTCTACCGCGAGGGAAGCTTCGCCCACGGGATTTCGGGCGGCCCCGGGCGGGGAGCGGTGATCTCCATGGCCGAAGATGTGAAGGGAAGGATCTGGCTGGGAAGGGAACAGGGAGGAGTCGAGGTCCTCGAACCCTCCAGCATGATGATCTCCGGGGGAAGCGGATTTTCCGGAGCGAAGGCTACGGCTATGCTCAAGGACAGGCGGGGCCTCATGTGGCTGGGCTTGGAGCGGGGAGGGCTTGTCACGGGGGACCACCGCTCCGCATCGGTGCGGCGGTACAGGGCAAGCGTGGAGGGCGAGGATTTGGGCGGAGCCCCGGGGATTGTCCTCTCTCCGAGAGGCCAGCCTGTCCTGCGTGCCCGCTCCGGGAAGATCTTGGAGTACATCCCCGAGCTCCAAGGCTTCGCCGCCGCGGGGGAGGGGAGCCTTTCCCGCCTGTTTTCCGGGCCCGAGCATCCCAAGGCCCTTGGGGGCCGGGACCTTTCCTCCGTGGTCCGGGGCAAGGACGGCCGGATATGGGCCGGCACGAGGGATTCGGGCCTTTACGTCTCGGATGCCAAAGGCCAGGTCTTCAAGAGGATCGGGGAGGAGACAAGGCGGGACTCGGGGCTGGGAAGCGCCAGGATCGAAGCTGTCTTCGAGGATTCCAAGGGAAGGATTTGGGTAGGGACGGGCGGCGCGGGCCTGAGCGCCTTGGATCCCGCCACGGGGGAAGTGTCCTTCCGGGGAAGGGAGGCGGGGATATTCGCCGATTCGGCCTACGGCATACAGGAAGACCGGGCTGGCCGCCTTTGGATACTTTCCTCCTCAGGCCTCTACTGCTTCGACGCTGAAAGGAAGGACCTTTTCCTCATGGGCGAGGAGGACGGACTGCCCGGGGCGGGCTACGATTCTGGCTCCATCCTGGTGGCCCGGGACGGAGAGCTCTGGGTGTCGGGGGAGGGGGGAGTGGCCTCCTTCAATCCTGATCGCATAACGAGGTTCTCCTCCCCGCCCGACGTCCTCATCTCGGATGTGGCTCCCTTGGGGGACGCGCGCATCCTCTCGAGGTCGCCGGACGGAACGGAGATAACCCTCCCCCACGACAACGCGGGTCTCGGCTTTTCCATAGCGGTCATGGATTTCTTCTCCTTTTCCAGGAACCGGTACGCCCTGATGCTCGAAGGCAGGCAAACCGCCTGGACCTATACGGGAAACGCGAACAAGGGATATCTCGCGCCCCTCGCCCCGGGGAAATACATGCTGAGGGTGAAGGCAGCCAACGGCAACGGCGTATGGAACGACTACGGCGCTTCCCTGTCAATAATCGTAAAATCCCCCTGGTGGAGTTCCTGGTGGTTCGAAAGCCTCGCCTTCGGAGCCGCGGCGCTCTCCGCAGCCACCGTCGTCGCCTTGGGCGCGAGAAGCCTCAGGAGGCGGAACGCCCTCCTCGCGAAATTCGCCCGGCACATCGAGGACGCGAGGGAGGAGGAAAGGAAGATCGCGGCCCGTGACGTGCATGACGAAATAGGCCAATATTTGATGGCGCTCAACTTCAACGCCTACTGGCTCTCCTCCCACCTCGAGGCGAGCCCGGGCGAGAGGAAGGATAAAATAAGCGAGATGCGCCAGACCATACTGGGGGCCATGGATTCGGTTAAGAAAATCGCCCAACGCTTGAGGCCTCTTTCCCTGGAGGGGAACGAGTTCCCAGACGCCATACGCGTCTACGTAAGGAATTTCGAGAAGATGAGCGGCATCAAGTCGGAAGCCGAGATAGGCGGCGGATGGCACGAGATGCCCAGCGAATACGCGAGGATTTTTTTCCGCATCCTCCAGGAAATGGTGAGCAACGTTGCGCGGCACTCCGGCGCGGGACGCATGGCCGTGGATTTCCATTCGGACGAGGAATGGTATATCCTGAGCGTGCGGGACGACGGCAAGGGGATGGAGGGGAGGGAGGTCGAGGCCCACGACTCCTTCGGATTCATCGGGATGAGGGAAGCCTGTTCCTCCGAGGGCGGGGAACTCGCGGTCCGAAGCGCGCCGGGCCAAGGCTGCGAGGTATCGGCCAGGCTGCCCAGGAAAGCGAAAGGCAGGAAGAACCATGCTTAACATACTGATCGCCGACGACCACTTCCTGGTCCGCAAGGGCCTCAGGCAGCTTCTTGAGGAAAACCTGCCCCATGCGGCGCTGGAGGAGGCGGAGGACGGGGTCCAGGCCATGGAGAAGGCCAGAGGCAGGCATTTCGACCTCATAATCCTCGACTACTCGATGCCGGGAAAGGAAGGTCTCGACCTTGTGCGGGACCTTAAGGATCTGGACCCTTCCACCCACATCCTCATCCTCTCCATCCTGCCGGAAGAACAATACGCGTTGCGCGCCTTCAAGCTGGGCGCATCAGGCTGCGTCAACAAGGCGATCGACCCCGGAGAACTGGTGGCCGCCGTCAAAACCGTGGTGGCGGGGCACCGGTACCTAAGTCCCAAGGCGGGAGAGCTGCTCCTGGAAGGCGTGGCCAGCGGGTCGGACGAGCCCCATGCCAGGCTTTCGGACCGGGAATTCCAAATCCTCAAGCTGCTTGCCCTGGGGAAAAGCGTGGGCGAGATCGCCGAACTCCTTTCCCTGAGCGTGAAGACCGTGAGCACCTACCGAGGCAGGATGCTGGAGAAGATGAACCTCGAGAACAACGCCCAGCTCATGAACTACGCCTTCAAGAAGGGGCTGGTGGGCTACGACCGCTAGGCGGCCTTGTAGGGCTTTGTCCTACGAGACAATCCGGAATCTTCCTACATACCCCGGGGATGGACGACCCTAGAATGCCCTATACTGGAGGAAAACCATGAATTCCTTAAAGCGACGAAAAACGGGTTCCAAGGCTGTGGCCTTGGCCTTCATCCTTCTCCTGGCCGCGGCGGGACTGGGAGCCCAGTCGGTGCTCAAGGTGGGAACATCCACCGAGCCCGCTTCCCTGGATCCCCAATACTCCACCACCGGCGCGACCCAGCAGGCCTCCCAGCAGATCTTCGAGACCATCGTGACCCGGAGCCAAAACCTCAGGATGTCGCCGAGCCTCGCCCTGTCCTGGAAGGAAGTTGATCCCCTCACCTGGGAGCTCAAGCTCAGGCAAGGGGTGAAGTTCCACGACGGCAAGGACTTCGGATCGGACGACGTGGTCTTCAGCATCAAGCGCATCCCCCGGGTCCCCGACTCCCCCTCCAGCTACAAGCGCAATGTGGCGGCGATAAAGGACGTGGTGGCGGTGGACAAGCACACCGTGCGCATCCTCCTCAAGAATCCTTCCCCTCAGCTGCCCATCGACCTGACCTTCATCTATGTGCTTCCCTCCACGACGCCCGAGAATGCGACGGTTGACGATTTCAACAAGGGCAAGTACGTCAACGGCACCGGCCCCTTCAAGTTCGTGGAATGGGTGAGGGGCGACAGGCTGGTGGTGGAGAAGAACCCCAACTACTGGGGCCAGAAATCCTCCTTCGACCGGGTCATCTTCCGTCCCATCACCAACGACCCCTCCCGCGTGGCCGCCCTCCTGGCCGGCGACGTGGACATCATCGACAACGTCTCCCCCGTGGACCAGGAAAGGCTTAGGAAGGATCCCAGGGTCAACGTCGTCTCCAAGCCCGGCGTGACACTCATGTACATCCACATGGACTCGAACAGGGACAAGTCCCCCCATGTCGCGGGCAAGGACGGCAAGCCCTTGGACAAGAATCCACTCAAGGATCCCAAGGTCCGCGAGGCCCTCTCCCTGGCAATCAACAGGGAAGCCCTCGTGTCCCGCATCCTGAGCGGGGCGGCCGTCCCATCCGGCCAGTTCGTGCCGGAAGGCATGGTCGGCTACGCCCCCGACCTCGAGCCCGATCCCTACGACGTCGAAAAGGCCAAGAGACTCCTGACTGAGGCGGGGTATCCCAA
>JBFLXC010000075.1:0-6497 GCA_040757435.1 Spirochaetota bacterium
CTCGGGCTCCAGGTAGCCGTGCTCAATGTACTGGGTATGGTATTCCCCCTCGACCTTCAGGGCGGCCTTCGCGAAGCCTTCCTCGACGTCCCCCCTGCCCGATTCCATGACGGCGATGAGGTTGTCCCGCCCTTCGTGCAGCCTCTCCGCCTCCGGCGAAAGGGCCTCGTCGAAGCCGACGAGGACCGGAAGGTCCTGGTACTCCACCCGGATCTTCCCGAGCGCCTCCTCGCCTGCTGCCTCGGTTTCCGCGAAGACCGCGGCCACGGCGTCCCCCATGTACCTGACCCTGTCCAGGGCGAGCACGGGCTGGTCCTTGCGGATGGGACCGTAGCGGTTCTCCCCGGGGATGTCCCGGGCGAGAAGAATCCTGGCCACCCCGGGAACCCTGGAGGCGCCGGAGACATCGATCCCAAGGATCCTCGCGTGGGGCCTTGAGCTCCGCAGGACCTTCGCGTGGAGCATGCCCTCGGCGTACAGGTCGTCGGCGAAGACCGTCTCCCCCGAGGCCTTGGCAAGGGCGTCGATCCTGCGGATCGGATCCCCTATCCCCGCGGGGTCCGGGGAGGAGAAACTCGATCGGGCGATCCATTCCCTGCCCTCGGCCTTGAGCCGCGAGGCCAGGGCTATGGCCTCCATGATCTTCACATAGCCTGTGCATCGGCACACGTTCCTGGCCAGGGCCTTCTTGACCGCCTCCTCCCCGGGGTTTGGATCCCTGTCCAGGAGCGCCTTGGCGGCCATGACGAAGCCGGGGGTGCAGAATCCGCACTGAACCGCCCCCGCCTGGGCGAAGGCGTAGATGAGGCAATGCACCCTTTCCTTGTCGGAAAGGCTCTCAATGGTGGAGACTTCCTTGCCATGGAGGGTATCCAGGGGAGTCTTGCATGCCAGGACGGCCTTGCCGTCCACGATGACCGTGCAGGCGCCGCAGTGGCCTTCGTTGCATCCGTTCTTGGTCCCCGTGAGCCTGAGCCCGGAGCGGAGATGCCACAGGAGGGAGGTGCCGCCCGCCGGGCCTTGGTAGGAGGAAGGCTTTCCGTTCACCTTGAATTCGACTTTCATGGCCGCCTCCCTTGGCTTTCCGTCAGCCGCACATGGCCAGGGCCATGGCGGCGTACACCTTCGCGCAGGCTTCAAGCTGGGCTATGTCCAGGTGTTCACCGTCGGTGTGGCAGAGGGAGGAATCGCCGGGTCCATACTGGATGGCGTTCATCCCCAGGTCGTTGATGAGAAAATCCATCTCCTGGTATCCGTCGGTGAAGAAGGCCGCGGGTTCTTCGCCCGTCACGCTTCGGATGGCGTCGCGCAGGCGCTCCAGGCTGGGATCTCCCATGGCCGTGCAGGCCGAAAGGAGGCCCCGTTGCCGGATCGGTTCCCAGTTCCAGTCCGGCCTGGCTATGGCGGCGGATACCTTGGTCCGCGTGGAGGCTTCGCAGGCCTTTATGGTCTCCTTGAACTCCTCGAGGACGGTCCACTGGGTCTCGCCGGGGAGGGTGCGGCGGTCGAACCAGATGTCGCAGGTGTCGGCCACGATGTTGTAGGCCCTTCCGCCTTCGATCTTGCCCAGGTTGATGCTCCCCCGGGCTTCGCCGATGCCATCCAGGAGGGCGCTGGGCATCTCCATGGCCATAAGGGCCTGGGCGATTTCCATGCCGGCCAGGACGGCGTTCTCCCCCAGCCAGGGTCGGCAGCCGTGGGCGGCCCTGCCTTGCACGTGGACCAGGATGGGAGCCGTTCCCTTGCAGCCCACGCCCAGCCTTAGCCCGGTTGGCTCCGTGACCACCCCGAAGTCGGCCTGGACTCCCATTTCCCTAAGGGCCATGGAGCCGCGGTGCTCCGACTCCTCGTCTATCACGAAGGCCAGGGCCAGGGTCCTGCGCAAGGCGGCGCCGGAGTCGATGAGGGATTCGACGGCGGCGAGCACCGCGGCGATGCCCCCCTTCTGGTCCACCGAGCCCCGGCCGTAGACCTGGCCCGCCTCGATCCGGGGAACGAAGGGATCCTCCATGCCGTGGGGCGGGACGGTATCGATGTGGCCATGGAAGAGGAGGGCAGGGCGGTCCCGGCTCGCTCCGGGGCTTGGCATCGAATCCAGCCCGGAACCCCATCCCGGCCCCAGCTCGGCGTAGACGTTGAACCGTTCCGGAGCCGCCTCGTGGACGCGGACCCTGCATCCCAGGGCCGCGAGGCGGTCCTTCAGGTAGGAGGCGATCGGGCCTTCCCGGCCCGTGACGCTGGGAATCGCTATGAGCCTGCAGGCCTCGTCCAGGGCGCTCATCGTCTTCGCTTTTCCCAGACTTCGCCGTTGACGAGGAAGCGGGGTTTTCTCCCCGCCAGCACATCCAGGACCCCTTCCACCACCGCGACGCCCATCTTGCGTTTTCCGTCCTCGGTGAAGGAGCTCAGGTGGGGGGTGGCTATCACGTTGTCCATGGCGAAGAGGGGGTTGTCCTTGTCGGGAGGTTCCTTCTCGAAGACATCAAGGCCTGCGCCGGCCAACCTGCCTTCCTTCAAGGCTTCCACAAGGGCCTTTTCATCCACCACCGCGCCCCTGGAAGTGTTGATGAGGTAGGCCGTGGGCTTCATGGCGGCGAATTCCCTGGCGCCGAAGAGCTTGTCGGTCTCCGGGGTATAGGGTATGTGGAGGCTGATGAAGTCCGAAGCCTCGGCCAGGGCGATGAGGCTTTCGGCCAGGGAGATGGGGTATCCGGTCTCAGGGGCCTTGGGAAGGTAGGGATCGAAGACTACGATATGCATCCCCAGGCCCTTGGCTGCGATCTCTCCGACCCTTCGGCCGATCCTTCCGAAGCCCACGAGGCCCAGGGTCTTGCCTTGGACCTCCATGCCCGTGACCCGGGTGCGGATCCCAAAGTCCCCCTTCTCCTTCAAGGCCTTCTGCACCACGGGGATCTGCTTGGCCGCCATGATCATCATTCCCACCACGTGCTCGGCCACGGACTCCGTGGGTCCGTCGGGGGTGTAGACCAGGGGGACCCCATGGCGGGTGCAGGAGTCCACGTCCACCGAGTCGTATCCCACTCCAGGGCGGCCGACGACCTTGAGGTTGGCGCCCAGGGCGATTTCCCTCTCCCGCATCTTGAGGGCGGCGGAGCAGATGACACCGTCGACCTCCGCCAGGGCCTTGTCCAGCTTTTCCCTGTCGTCGTCGAATATCGAGACGACCTCGGCTTCCTTCGACAACAACGCCAGGGCTTCCGCCTGGAGCGGCCGGTCAATCAAAACCTTCGGCATTTTTCCCCCTTTTGAAGTGCGCTTCAAGATAGGTTTTCCTCGTATGCTTCAAGAGATCGATCATGGTGTCCCTGGCGCCCAAGGGATCGTGGGCGGCTATGGCGGAGAGGACCTTCCGGTGCAGGGCGGCTCCTTCCCGGGTATGGGATATCCTTCCCAGGAATTTGGCGTAGGACTCACGGACCGCCGCTGAGAATTGGGTGAGCAGGGGATTCCGGACGCTCTCCGCCAGGGCGATGTGGAACTTGAGGTCGCTCCCGGCGGCCCGGTCCGGATGGATTTCGAAGTTTTCCTCCAGCTCCGCGAGGCATTTGTCCATCTCGGCTATGTCCTCGTCGGTTGCCTTCTTGGCGGCCAGGACCGCGAGCCCCGTATCCAGGACTTCCCTGAGCTCCATGAGGTCTCCCACGTCGTCGTCCTGGTATATGGTCTGCAGGAGGCTTTTCGTCAGGGGAACCGAGGGCTTCTCCACCACATAGGTTCCGTCGCCCCGCCTCACTTCGATGAAGCCCATGGCTTGGAGGACCTGGAGGGCCTCCCGGGCCGAGGAGACCCCTACGTCCAGCATCTTCGCCAGCTCCCTCTGGGAGGGGAGCTGCTCGCCCCAGGCGAGCTTGCCCGAGGATATGTATCCCAGGAGCTTCTCCACTATGGCGTCCGCGACGGTCAGCGTTTTCACACGGTCGATCATGTTCCTTCCCTTTCCTGCGCGGTGATCATTCGAAGCCTATGGCTCTTTTGGGGCATACGCCGCTGCAGAGCCCGCACCCTACGCAGATGTTCCTTTCGACAAGGTGGAATCGAGGTCCCGCCGCGATGGCCCTGGAGTAGCAGACCTTTGCGCAGGCTCCGCAGTTGACGCAGAGCGCCGGGGAGATGCGCGCCCTCAGGGCGTTGGACGGGGCGCCGCGGCTCGATCGGGAGAGGCCTCGGATTTCCTTGATGTTTCCTATTCTACGGTTTTCCAGGTGTTCCGCCATCCCTCCAGCGACTTCTTCGAAGCGCCGCAGCCCCCAAATCAGCGGGGCGGTGGCCATGCCGACCACCGTGGCTCCCGCCATGACCATTTTCAAGGCATCGCCGGCGTCCAGGACTCCCCCCACCCCGACCACGGGAACCTTGGCTGTCCTTGAAATCTCATAGATGTACTTGAGGGTGAAGGGCAGGATGCTCTTCCCCGACACGTAGCCGCTCCCGTCCCCGCTCCCTAGGGAAGGCTTCCCGGTCTCAAGGTCTATGGCCAGGCCAGGGCCTATGGAATCCATGGCCGCAAGGGCGTCTATCCCGGCGTCCTCAAGATCGGCGATGAGCTTCTCGAGCCTTGGGAGGAAGGGAGGAAGCTTCACCATGAGCGGGACCTTGAGGCGCGGCCGGGCGAGGCGG
This sequence comes from Spirochaetota bacterium, assembly GCA_040757435.1. Classification (GTDB taxonomy): domain Bacteria; phylum Spirochaetota; class Spirochaetia; order Treponematales; family Rectinemataceae; genus VKGY01. Next base: position 4,639 of record JBFLXC010000075.1, read on the forward strand.
ACCGTGGCCACGAGCTGGGCCGGATCGTAGTCCACGAAGGAGATTATCTTCGCCCCGGCCTTCTGGAGGCCTTCGGCCATCCGGACCGCCTCCTCGGGGGAGACATAGTTCTTGGCTATGCTTGCCACCACGGGCACCGGTGAATCCAGGCCGCGGAAGACTTCCATCCAGGCTTCGAAGCCTATGCAGGACCAGTCGGCGTTCATGAGGGTCCCCCCGTGCACGCTCATGTAGGGCACCGGCGAAAGGATGGGCTCGGGGCGTATCCCCTTGGTGAAGATCAGGCCCGGACCGGCGGAGGCGGCCTTGCGGATGAGCTCGCCGTTGCCCGAAAGGGGGCCTTCGGTCAAGGCAAGGGGGTTCTTGAGGCTGAAACCCAGGAAATCGGTGCTCAGCATAGGCGCTCCCTCATCTCCAGCGCTCCCTCGGGGCATTTCTCCACGCAGGCGCCGCATTGGTTGCACATCACCGCCCTTCGGCCGCCGGGGAGGAGGAAGAGCTTGTCGCAGACCTTGAGGCAGTCTCCGCAGCCGTCGCAAAGGCTCCTGCGGATCCTGACCTGGCCTTCCTTCTCAAAGATGGCCCCTTTGAGGCAGGCGGCGACGCAGGGCCTTTCTCCGCATTGGTCGCAGACGAATTGTCGCAAGGCGAGCACATCCTCACGGCGGATGCGGATCCTGCTCTTGCCCCTGTTCAAGACTCCTTCCTGGGCCAGGGAACAGGCGCCCTCGCAGACCCTGCAGCCTGTGCAAAGCTCATGGCGGATGAAAAGGAATTCGACCTTCATTCGGCCCACTCTCCTATGCCCAGCCGACGCACCAGGGCTTCCCCGGGGATTCCTTCGGAATTCCACCCCCGATATTCGTAATACCGGTCCAGCATGTAGTCCTGGGTCTCCCGGGGCATCTTCTTTCCCGCTATGGGCCCCTCCAGGACTCCCTCCCTGGCGAACTTCTCCGGAAGGTAGTCGTCCTTGCGGGAGATGCCCTGCCTGGCGTTGAAAAGCCTCGACAAGGTCCAGCACCGCTCTCCCGCGAGGCGCAGGGATCCCAGGTCCCAGGATTCCCCGGTGCTGGCGTTGAGCATGGAGGCCAGGATGGGGTTGAGCAGGCCGATGCCGTACACGAATTGGCAAACCGTCAGGGATTCCTCCGCGGCCTTGTCGTCCTGCTGGTCCTTCACGAAGGCTATCCTCCCGTCGATGTCGTCCTCCGCCCAGAGGCCGCCCAGCTCGCGGCCCGCGGGCCAGGAGCGCAGGTGGCAGGCTCCCCGGTCGGCGGTCATGTAGGCCAGGGCGGTTCCGTAGGTGATGCGCGGATCGTAGGCGGGAAGGCCGAGGCCCTTGACCTGGGGCATGGAGTACTCCAATCCCAGCTCCTTCGCAACGGCCTTGGGGCCTTCGGCGAGGAGCTCCCCAATTCCCTCGCGGCGGGCGATTTTCCGTATGAGATCCTCCACGATCCCGACCTTGTCCGCCGCCTCCCGGGGAAGGAACTTTGTTCCAAGGAGGGCTCCCATCAGGGAGCCTGAGGTGATGGTGTCCAAGCCCAGCTGGTTGCAGAGGTAGTTGATGCGGGCGATTCCATCCGGATCCAGGATGCCCAGGTTCGGTCCGAAAAGGCCCACGGTTTCAAACTCCGGGCCTTCCATGCGGATCTTGTCCCTCCCGTAGCCCTTGGCGCAGGCCACGGGGCACTCGCCGCAGGATAGCACCTTTTCCGTCCGCTTCTCGAAGGCTGCGTGGTCTATGGCTTCCACGGAGGGGAGCCAGCCCCGGGTGAAGTTGTCCACGGGGAGGAATCCCGAGGAGTTCACAGCCCTCACGTTGCGCAAGGTGCCGTATTTCCGCTGGTCGGGAA
>JBFLXC010000075.1:6507-12179 GCA_040757435.1 Spirochaetota bacterium
CTTCTTCGCCGCCTCCGTCTCCGCTTTCATTGCCTTCAGGTCGTGGATGGGGATGTCCCTGGTCCCCCGGACGGCGATGGCCTTGATCTTCTTCGAGCCAAGGACCGCCCCGCTTCCGCCCCGGGCGGCGTTCCTGGAAAAGTCGTTGGCCAGGCAGGCGAAGCGGACCAGGTTCTCCCCCGCCGGCCCTATGGACATGACCCGGGCTTCCGGATCCCCTACCAGGGCGCGGACCGCCCTCTCCGTCTCGTAGATCCCCATCCCCCAGATGGGACCCGCCTCGAGGAAGCGCACGGAGTCGTTTTCGATGCTGATGACCAGGGGGGCGGTCGACGCCCCCTGGATGATCGCCAGGTCGTAGCCGGCGGCCTTGAGCTCGGGGCCGAAGTGGCCCCCGGAATTGCAGTCCAGGTAGATGCCCGTCAGGGGGGATTTCGTCACGATCTCGAAGCGGCCCGAGGCGGGCGCCATGGTGCCCGTGAGGGGGCCGGCCGCGATGACGAAGATGTTCTCCTCGCCAAGGGGATCCGCGCCGGGGGGGCATTCCCGGGTGAAATAGGCGGTGCCCAGGCCCTTGCCGCCTATGAACATGGCCTCCATCTCCCGGGGGATCTCCTCCGCCTCGGCGGTCCTCCGGCCGGCGTCTATCCTCAAGAGGCGGTGGAACCTAGCCATTCTTCCTCCTCCAGGACGCGCCCCGCGAAGGCCAGGGAGCGTCCAGCAGGGCCTTGGTGGCCTCGCCGCCCAGAGAGAACAGCTCCTCCCTGGCCTGGCGGGCTTGGGAAAGGACCCGCCCCTCGTCCAGGGTCAGGACCCTGCGGTCTTCCATGACAAGCTTGCCGTCGATCACGGAATGGACAACGTCCGTACCGCGGGCGCTGTAGAGGATGGAGGGCGCTGGCCTTCCCCCGCCTAGGAAATGGGCTTCCCCATGGCGCAGGAGGATGATGTCCGCCCGCTTCCCTACTTCCAGGGATCCCACCTGCCTTTCCAAGCCAAGGACCGAGGCTCCGCCCAGGGTGAGGAGTCCCAGGGCGGTCTCGGCGGTCAATGCCTCGGCGTCGAGCTTGCGTACCTTCTGCAGCATCGCCGCGGACTTGGCCACTTCCAGCATGTCGTAGGTGTAGCTGGCGGCGCCGTCGGTGCCCAGCCCAACCTTGACCCCCGCGTCCAGCATCTCCGGCACCGGGGCTATGCCGTAGCCGAGGTGCATGTTCGCCACGGGATTGTGGGCCACCGAGGTTCCCGTGTCGGCTGCGATCTTGATCTCGTCCCCGGAGAGCCACACACCGTGGATGGCTATGGAGTCTTTCCCGGTGAAGCCCAGGGAGTGGGCGTACTCCAGGTCCCGCATCTGGTACTTCTCCAGGGAACGGGAGACTATCTCCACCCATCCGGCGATATGGGTGACGGGGGCAACGCCGAGCTTCCTGGCCAGTCCTATGATCTTGAGGAAAAAGTCGCGCCCCACGTCCTCCGTGGAGCCCGGCCCCAGCCCCACGGTGGCCAGGCCGCGGCCGTGCCGCCTGCGCACGAAGCTCTCCGCCTTCTCCAGGAGTTCCTTGTCCTCCCGCAGAACGTCGGCGGAGTGGCCGCCTGTGTTTTTCCGCCCCGCGAAGCTCTCGTTCAGGAAGCCGAAGACCAGGTGGCTGCGGAGCCCCGCGGCGGCGAAGCCTTCGGCCACCTCCTCGATGTTCTCGAAATCCGTATGGAGGTACCAGTGGTCGGAGAAGCAGGTCGTCCCGGACTTGATCATCTCCAGGGCCGCCAGCTCGCTGGAGATCCTGGCGTGCCTGGGCTCCATCCGGGAGATGATGGGGATAAGGTAGCGGATGTTCCAGGGATTGAAGTGCATGTCGTAGCCCACGCCCTCGATCAAGGCCTGGTAGACATGGGTATGGGTGTTGACGAAGCCCGGGAGGGCGTAGCAGGAGGATCCGTCGATGGTTTTCGCCGCCTCCCCTCCCGCCGATTCACCCAGGGCGGCGATCTTGCCGTCCTTCACGCCGATCGAGCACCTGGGCAGGACGCGCCTTCCCTGGTCCATGGTCACCGCGCAGCAATCCTTTATCAGAAGATCGTACATCCGCTTATCCTTTTTGGTAGTGTTTTCCGTTCGCCGCGGGGCTCTGGGCTGTCTTGCCGAGCAATCCCACCAAGGCCACCAGGGTGAGGACATAGGGGAAGGCGAGCATGAGGTCGGGGGGTATGGGCACTCCCGCGGCCTGGGCCCCCGCCTGGAAGGCGTCGGCGAAGCCGAAGAGGATGCAGGCAAGGGCGGCTCCCAGGGGGGACCAGCGGCCGAAGATCATGGCCGCCAGGCCTATGAAGCCCCTGCCGGCGGTCATGGAGGCGGAGAACTGGGACTGGTAGCAGATGGAGAGGAACGCTCCGCCCAGGCCGGCCAGGAGGCCGGAGATCGAGACCGCCGTGTAGCGCATGAGGTAGACGTTGACTCCCAGGGTGTCGGCCGCCCTGGGATGCTCGCCGACGGAGCGGATCCTCAAGCCCAGCTTGGTCTTGAAGAGGAGGAAGTGCACGACGGGCACCAGGACGAGGGCGATGTACACGACGGGATTCTGCCGTCCCAGGATCGTCCCCAGGACGGGGATGTCCGCCAGGACAGGGATCCGCATCTCCGGGATGACGGGCACGGTGGGAGAGATGCCGTAGTGGCCAGGCCAGATCACCGGCACGAGGATGTTGGGTATGCCCACCGCCAGGATGTTGATGGCCGTGCCCGATATGATCTGGTTGGCTCCCAGGCTCACGCTCATGAAGCCGTGGAGCAGGCCCATGGCGCCGCCGGCCAGCACTCCGCACGCAAGGCCCGCCCAGGGGCCGAAGAAGTGGGAGCCCACCACGGCGGAGAAGGCGCCCATGAGCATCATGCCCTCCAATCCTATGTTGATTACTCCGGAGCGCTCGGACATGCAGCCGCCCAGGGCGGCCAGGATCATGGGCGTGGCTATCCTAAGGGTGGAGGCGAATATGGAAACGCTGAACAGCTTAATGAACAGTTCCATGGCTCTTCCTGTTTAGTCTGTTTTTCACCAGGGTTCCGATGGGCGCGCTCATGCCCATGAAAAGGACGATGATGCCGGTGATCACCGATACCATGTCCTTGTTGACACCGAAGCTCGCCTGCATGAGGATGGCTCCGCTTCGCAGCACTCCGAACAGGTAGGAGGAGGCCAGGATGCCTATGGGATGCACCATGCCCAAAAGGGCGACCGCTATGGCGTCGAACCCGTATCCGGGCGAAAAGGCGGCGAAGAGCCTGTAGTGGACTCCGAGGATTTCCACCGCTCCCGCCATTCCCCCCAAGGCGCCGCTTAGGGCCAGGGCCAGGACCATGTGCTTCTGGACGCCCATGCCCGCCGCTTCGGCCGCGTACTTGTTCTTGCCCACCGCCCGGATCTTGAAACCCAGCCTTGTCCGGAACAGGAGGACATAGACCAGGAGGGCCATGGCCACTGCGAGGAAAATCCCCCAATGCAGCCTGGTTCCCTTGAGGATCCGGATTATCCTCGCGCTTTCCCTGACGAAGGGGGAGGCGGGCATGTCGTCCACCCTGTCCTTCATGGGACCGTTCATGGAGACGAGGTAGGCCGCAATCTTGAAGGCGATGTGGTTGAGCATGATGACGCCGATGACTTCGTGGATGCCGAACCTGGCCTTGAGGAATCCGGGAATGAAGCCCCAGAATCCTCCCGCCAGGGCCCCGGCCAGGATGCAGAGTCCCACGTGGAGCGCAGGGGACATCTCCGGGAGGGCGTAGCCTACGAAGGCCGCGGCGATCCCTCCCACGGTGATCTGCCCTTCCAGGCCTATGTTGAAGAGCCCGCAACGATAGGCGACAAGGAAGCCCAGGCTGCCGAATATGAGGGGGGTGGTGGAGACGAGGCTTTCCCCGATGCGCCGCTTGCTTCCGAAGGCTCCGTTCGCCAGGGACTGGAAGATCCGCAGGGGCTGATACCCCATGGCCAAGAGGATGAGGCCGACGATTACCAGGGACAGAAGGACGGCGAGCAGGGCTTTCACCACGCCGAAAACGGCTTCGTTTTCGATGAAGGCCTTGCGGAGGAATCCTTTTTTCATCGCTCCTTTCCTCCCCCGGCCATCATGAAGCCGATATCCGTCTCGCTCGCCTCTCCGGCGGCGAACTCCGCGATGATCCTGCCCTCGTAGATGACGAGGATCCTGTCGCTTAGGTTCATTATCTCGCTGAGTTCCAGGGATACCAGCAGGACGGCCACTCCCGCCGCCTTGGCGTCCATGATCCTCTGGTGGATGAACTCGATCGCCCCCACGTCAAGGCCGCGGGTGGGTTGGGAGGCCACGAGGAGGGTGGGATTCCGGGCGAACTCCCGTGCGAGGACGGCTTTCTGCTGGTTTCCGCCGGAGAGGGTGCCCGCCTGGACTCCCACGCCCGGTGTCCTGACGTCGAAGGCAGATACCAGCTCGGAAGCCCTTTGCCTGGCCTTCGCGAAGTCGAGGAAAGGCCCCCGTGCGAAGGGCTTCTTGTCCTCGAAGCCCAGGATCAGGTTCTCATAGAGGGGGAAGTCAAGGACAAGGCCCCGCAGGAGCCTGTCCTCGGGTATGTGTGCCACGCCCGCCTCCAGGAAATCCTTGGGCGTCCGGCCCTTCATGTCCTTTCCGCCTATGGATACGAGGCCGGAATCGATCTTCCTCAACCCTGTGAGGGCCTCCACCAGCTCGGTCTGGCCGTTCCCGTCCACGCCGGCGATGCCTACGATCTCGCCCTGGCTCACCGAGAGGCTGAGGCCGCGCAGGGCCTGGTGGCCGCGCTTGTCCTTGGCGCGGAGCTCCTCCACCCGAAGCACCTTGTCTCCCAGGCATACGTCGGGGCGCTGGGTGGAAAAGAGGACGTCCCGGCCCACCATCATGCGGGCCAGTTCCTTGGTGTTCGTGTCCTTGGTCCTTATGACTCCGATCACCTTGCCGTCCCTCAGGACCGTGACCCGGTCAGAGATTTCCATCACTTCCCTCAGCTTGTGGGTGATGAAGATGATAGTCTTGCCCTTTTCCCGCAGGGAACGCATGACTTTGTACAGCTCCTCTATCTCCTGGGGAGTGAGGATGGCCGTGGGTTCGTCGAAGATCATGATGTCGGCGCCGCGGTAGAGGAGCTTCAGGATTTCCACTCTCTGCTGCATGCCTACGGAGATGTCCTTGACGTAGGCGCCGAGATTGATATCCATCCCGTACTTTTTGGATATTTCCCCAAGCTCCCTTTCCGATCGGGCGCGATCGATCGAAAGGCCCTTCACATGCTCGGTCCCGAGGATGAGGTTCTCCAGGACGGTGAAGACGGGTATGAGCATGAAGTGCTGGTGCACCATGCCGATGCCGTTGGATATGGCGTCCCTGGGGCCGGTGTAGCGGACCTTGCCGCCGCGTATGAGGATTTCGCCTTCGTCGGCGTGGTAGAGGCCGTAGAGGATGTTCATCAGCGTGGACTTGCCCGCGCCGTTCTCCCCCAGGAGGCAGTGGATCTCCCCCTCTTCCACCTCCAGGGATATCCCGTCGTTGGCCAGGATCCCCGGGAAGCGCTTCACGATGTCGTTCATCTGGATGATAGCTGCCATCTTGGTTTCCCATCCTCCGCGGCCCGGGGGGCCCGCGGCGGGGGGCGGGGGGCCCACCGG
>JBFLXC010000076.1:0-12031 GCA_040757435.1 Spirochaetota bacterium
TTGCGCTCGCCGTCCAGGGAGTTGAGGTAGCGGATGTGGGGCATGATCCGCTCCCTTGAGTCCTGGAGGTCGAAGAGGAAACCCACGGAGCGGACGGCTGTGTCCGAAAGGCTCAGGACATTCGCCTCGGGCTTGAAGGTGAAGTAGGTCTCCATGCGTATCGGCCCCGCGTGGCGGAAGGTCGCCCTCTTGATCGCCACCGCCTGATGGCCCTTCCTGGGCCGGGTGGCGATCTTCAGCGCGTAGGTGCCGTCCAGCGAACCCACGGTGCCTGAGTCCCACATGGATATGGAGGAGAGCTGGGGCGGACGGAGATCCTTGTAGCCCTCCAAGAGGCTGTCCAGGCTATCCTCGTAGTTGCCGATGAGCTCGGTCCAGCCGTTGATCCCTTCGTCGAAATCGTCGAAATAGAGGATCCTTTTCATGGGATCGTACTTGCTCAGCTTGGGATGGGATAGGAAACCATTGTTCCTCGTTTCAGCGTTCATCGTCGTTCCACCTCCTGGACTCCTGGCGGATCCTCTCCGCTACCTGGGCATATTCGTCGCGGCTTTGAAAGCCGAAGGGATTCACGTAGAAGGATCGGTCGCATTCGTCCAGGGGCCCCACCAGGACGGGAGGGCTCCCCCCATTGAGGAGGGCGTCCATGAAACGCTCCCGGGCTCCAGGCTTCCTGGACCGCAGGGTGAACACCGCCCGCGGGTAGGGCTGGCCATGGCGGCCCGTGGGCACGATCCTCAGGGATTCGAATATCTCCGAGCCGGACTCGGCGAGAAGCCGCCCCAGGCCTTCCTCCATCGACCGGTAGAATCTGTCGTAGTCTTCCTCGAGGAGGAGCTCCACGGCTCTGAGAAGGCCGATGATGACTTCCTTGGATACCTTCATGGGACGCCCGAATGCTTGGTGGGGGGCCGAGATCCGGGCGATCGTATCGACGAGGCCGGGCTTTCCGACGATCAGCCCGGAATTCTGCGGTCCGCGTATGCCTTTGCCGCCGGAGAAGAGGGCGAGGTCGGCGCCGCGGGCCGTATATTTCCAAAGGTTTTCCTTGGGAGGCACCTGCGCGGCGCCGTCCACCACCAAGGGGACGCCGCGGGAATGGGCGATCCCGGCGCATTCCTCGATGGAAAGGGCGTAGCGCTCAAAGACCCCTCCGGCGAAATACACCAGGGCGGCCGTCCTTGGGCCGATCGCCTCCTCCAAAATGCTGCGCTCCGCCTTGTGGGTGGGGTATCCCAGCTCCACGATACGCGAGCCGCAGAGGGTGAGGGCTTGGTCGTAGGGGTTCCTCTGCCCACGGAACACCAGGATCTCGTCACGTTCCGGGCTGGACACTGCGGCGGCGGCCAGGGCGAGGGAAGCCGCGGTTCCGCAGGTGACCAGGGCGGCTTCGTTGTTGGTGAGCTCAGCGAGGCGCCGCCCCACGGCCTTGTTCAGGGTCGGGATATGGTAGAACCCCTCCGCCGCCGCCGCCATGGCTTCGGCCACCCCGGGCCGCATAACCGAGCCGCCGTACATGCTCACCACTTCGTAGGCGTTGATGACCCTGGGGATTCCAAGGGCCTCATAGATCGTGCTCATCTCTCCTTCCTCGCCACCAGGCCAGGCTTCCAGCGCCCTTCCTTCCGGCCGTCGTCCACGTACTCCAGGCGCCTTCCCCCGCGGTACGCCGCCAGCACTTCCAGCCTCGGGCCGCGGGCCGCCCTGCCCGCCCCGTCAAGGAACTCCGCCTCCCCCTCGCTCCAGCGCAAAAGGCACAGGTCGGCGGGGCTCCCAAGGTCAATGCGGCCCGCGGCGGCGGGCGCCGCGCCGGGGCTCCCACCGCACAATCCCAGGAACCCCGCGGGCCTCGACGTTGCTCCCTCGATGGCCTCCTCCAGGGACAGCCCGGCCAGGCACAGGGCCGCCATGGCATCCGGCAGGCCGGAGATGGTTGATCCAAGGCTGTATGCGTGCAAATCCGAGGATACGAAGTCCGGGACGAAACCCTGGTCAAGGGCGAGCCGGGCAGTCTCGGAATCGAAGCTTCGGGCGCCGTAGCCGAGGTCGAATAGCACGCCCCGGGCCCGGGCTTCCCTTGCCTCGGGCAGCAGCCTTCCCCGGGCGTCCAGGATCCCGGAGCTGTGGGATGAGGAGAAGCAGTGGGTGAATATGTCGCCGGGCCGCAGGGAGGAGAGGACCTTGGCTGTGGCAGGCGGAGCGGACGTGGCGTGCACCGCCAAGGGAAGGCCGATTTTTTCTCCCAAGGCCAGGGCCATGTCCAAGTAGGCCATGCCTTCGGTCAGGGCGCTTTCCATGCCGATGCGGATCTTCAGGCCCTTGATGGCGTCGGGAAATTCGGCGCAAGCCCTTGCGGCCGCCTCGGCGTCCGCAAGCCGGGGGTCGAAGAGCTCCCCGAAACGGAGCCTTGTATCCCCCACAGGAACGAGTCCTATGTAGGAAAGGTGGAGGAAGCAGAAAATATTGAGGGAGGATCTTTTGAGCACATGATGGTAGAGGCCTTCGAAATTGCCGGCCCCGGCGCTCCCCATGTCCACCCAGGTCGTCACGCCCGTAAGGGGAGCGAGCTTGTCTGGATTAATTCCCAGGGGGGTCCCACCCCAATAGACGTGGGTGTGGAAGTCCACCAGACCGGGCAACAGCATGCAGCCTTCCGCCGACACCGTCTGGCTGGAAACCGCGGAGCCCGGGCCATCGCGCAGGATGGCGGCGATCTTCCCCTCCCGCACCCCCAGGTCCGCCTTGGCCCAGCCTCGTCCATCGCCCAGGTACACCTTCGCCCCTGTGATCAAAAGATCGTATTCCATTCCGTACCTCACCCCTTCACCGATCCCACTGTCGCCCCTTCGATAAGGACATTTTGGGCGAAATATATGTAGACGAGGATAGGTATCAGCTGGATGGTTGCGGCCGCGAAGAGACTGCCCCACTGTACTCCCGTCACGGAGCCCAGCATTTCCCCAATGATCAGGGGTGCCGTCTTGGCCTTGGTGGTGGTGAAGAGCATGGCGAAAAGGTATTCCTTCCAAGCGAAGATGATGACGAAGGTGGCGGTGGCCATGATGCCGTGCACCGCCAGTGGAAGGATGATCCTCCATAGTATTTGGGGCATCGAGGCGCCGTCGATGTAGGCCGCCTCCTCCAGCTCCTTGGGAATCTGGTCCATGAACGACTTCATCAGCCAGGTTCCGAGGCTCACGTAGAAGGCGGAATAGAACAGCACCAGCGTGATGTGCTTGTCGAAAAGGTTCAAGGCTCTGATGATGGGATACAGGGGTATGGTGATGATGATGGGCGGGAACATCCGGATTATCAGGAGGAAGAAAGCTGATGCCGTGAGCTTCCGGGAGCGGAAGCGGGAATAGGCGTACCCGGCGAAGAAGGATACCAGGACGGTGAGAAGGGCCGAGCCCAGGGTGACCAGGGTGCTGTTCCACAGGGAGGAAAAGAATTCCGGCCAGGTCTTGGCCAGGTAGCCGTAATTTTCAAAGGTGGGCTTGAAGAATATCCTGGGCGGGAATTCGAATATGTAGCGGGCATCCTTGAAGGAGGAAAGAATCACCAGGAGGATCGGCGCTCCTGACCAAATCAGGATGAGCGCCAAAAGGAGGTACTTTCCTCCGGATTTGCCTAGGGCTTTAGGTTTCATTCTTGAACATCCTCTGGTAGAGGACGCGGAAGTAGTACGCGCCCATGAGAATGGTGACCAGCACCATGATCCACGCCACGGCCGAGGCGACTCCGAAGTTGAAGTAGCTGAAAGCCTGGCGGTAGAGATAGAGGGACAGAAGCTCCGTGGAGCGGAAAGGCCCCCCCTGGATGAGGATCCATACGATGTCGAAGGTGCGGAAGGCGAATATATAGCGGAACATGAGGGAAATGAGGACGGCGGGCATGATTGAGGGCAGGGTGATGTAGCGGAACACCTGTCCTGAGCTCGCCCCGTCCACACGCGCGGCCTCGAAAAGGTCGCTCGGGACGCCCAGGAGGGAATTGTACAGGGTGAGGAAGGTGAAGGGGACGTTGAGCCAGATGGAGAGGAATATCAGGACGACGAAGGTGTGGAGCGGCCTGGTGGTCCACTCCAGCTGTCCCAAGGACAAGGCCCTGAGAAGCCCGTTGAGCATCCCTATGTCGGGCTCAAGGAGGAAGCGCCACATAAGGGCGCCCAGGACTGTGCTCACCGCGTAGGGCGCCATGACGATGGCGATGGAGAACTTCTTGAACGCCATCTTACGCTTGAAGAACAGGGCCATGCCGAATCCAAGGATGAGCTCTCCATATACCACCAGGTTGACGAAGACGATGTTGTTGACCAGGGCCCTCTTGAAATTCCGGTCCGCGAAGATCTTGGCGTAGTTTTCAAGGCCGACGAAGCTGGCGGGCTTCCCATAGGTGTAGTTCTGGAAGCTCAGGACGAGGGTCATGAGGATGGGAACCAGGATTATGAGGGTGAGGACGATCTGGACAGGCCCGACGAAGAAATAGGCGAGCCGGGAGCCGGATCGGATCGAGTTCTGTTTCACTGGGGATCTCCGGATTCAGGCACAGGGAAATGCGGCGCGCCGCAAGGCGCGCCGCCCGAACCCTGCGGTCAGGGAAGCAGCCCCGCGACTTCCTTGGCCAGGGCGTCCATGGCCTCCTGGACCTTCATGTTTCCGATGATCGCCGCCTGGGCGTACTCGTTGAAGAGGTCGGCGGCCTGGGTCGCCTTGTCGAAGGCGGGCATGGCCACCCGGGCCACGTCCAGGACATCCTTCTCAGCCTTCCAGTAGGGAACCAGCTTCTGGAAGGATGGGTCGTTGTAGGTGGAGGCCCTGACCGGCCCGTTGCCGTTGAGCGCGGCGCGCAGGGTCGAGCCCTTGGCGCTCAAGGTGCGGATGAAATCCCAGGCCTGGGCCTTGTTCTTGGCGTTCTTTGGGATGACCATGCACCAGAACTCTGTCTTGGCTGGGGCGACCGGATACTTGGATTGGATTTCCGCCGACGCGGGAATCGGGATGGTCTTGATCTTCCCGGGGTACAGGGACTGCTTGGGATCGTTGTAGAAGGTGTTCCTGCCCGTGGAGGAAATGGTCATGGCCACCCTGCCCTGCTGCATCCAGGTGTTGAGGTCGTTGTTCGCGATCGAGGTGAAGGCCTTCGGATAGAATCCTTTCTTGTACAGGTCGGCGAGGGTGGTGATCGCCTTGACCATGCCGTACTTGTTCGCCACTGACTTGTAGTCCATGGAGACAAAATCTCCGTCCCAGGCGCGGGCGAGGTCCACGGTGTTTGCGTACATTTCACCCTTTCCGGGAATCACGAAGCCGTAGACGGGGACGCCGTCGGCCCTGGTGAAGGTGAGCTTGGGGATGTACTCGATGAGCTGCTCGATGGTCGTAGGAGGTCCCTTTATCCCCCTCTCCTCGAAGAAGGCCTCGTTGTAATGGAGGGCCGAGGTGGCGTGGCGGAAGGGGATGGCATAGGTCTTCCCGTCGAATTTCGCCGCTTCCCTCAAGCCGGGGAAGATATCCTGGAAGTCTTCTATGGGCGCCGAGGCGAGGAAGCTGTCCAAGGGCTCGAACATTTCCTTGACCGCGGGCGTCAGGGAGGTGTTGAGCACGAAGCCGACCTGGATGTCCGTGGAGGCGAGGGTGGCTTCGCGGAACAACTTGTCCCTGATGTCATTGTTGCTGCCCAGGGTCTGCCATTCCACGGATGCGACGCCGGCCTTCTTCAGCCACTCCGCCACGATGTCGCCTCCGGGTCCTCCGGTGGAAACCTGCTGATGCACCTTGTGCCCCAGCACTACGAATCTGGCCTGGGCCCCGGCGAGGGCCGCGGATCCCAGAAGCAGCGCCGCGAGGATGAAAACCGTAAACCGTTTCATTCCTGCCTCCTCATTTTTCGCTTGACAATAAATACCTAACGAGTATTTAATTGGTAGTGTAGGATGACATCCGCTCCCTGTCAAGGTGCATTTTTTTGGCGGACCCGCCGTCCCTCCAGGAGGTGCCATGAAAATCGAGAGCGTGGAGGCGATCCCCCTCACCGCGCGGCTTCAGAAGGCCCAGACTACGTCCCAGGCCTCGTACACAGAAATTTCCATCTGCCTTGTCCGGATCCGGACCGACGACGGCATAGAGGGAGTGGGCGAATGCCTGTCCCGCTTCGCCCCTACGGCCTATGCGGATCTCATCAACCGGACCTTCGCCCCCAAGCTGGTGGGGAAGGATCCCTGGGCGGTTGGCGAGCTGTGGGACCTCATGCGCAGGACCCTCAACGGCAGGCCCGGCGGCATGCTCATCGAGGCGATCTCCGGGGTGGACATCGCCCTCTGGGACATCCTGGGCAAGTCGACGGGTCTGAGCCTCCGCAGGCTCCTGGGAGGTAAGAACGCCGGCTCCGTTCCCGCCTACGCCTCGTCGGTGATGGTGAGCGACGACATGGAGGCCGAGGCAGCCAGGCTCCTTGGCCAGGGATTCAAGATCATCAAGATCAAGATCGGAAACGGAATACCCACTGATTTGCGAAGGGTGGCCCGGCTCAGGGAACTCGTGGGTCCTGATGTGGCCATAGTCACGGATGTGAATTTCATCTACACAGAAGACGAAGCCCAAGCCTTGTCCCGGCGCCTCCAGGAATTCGATGTGGTATGGCTGGAGGAGCCCGTGGTTCCGGAGAATCGGGAGGGATACAAGAGGCTGTCCCAAAAACCGGGGGTAGCCTTGGCGGGGGGAGAATCGGAATTCGTTGCCTCGGAGTTCGCGGATCTCATCGCCTCCGGGGCGGTGAAGTATGTGCAGCCCGACGTGACCAGGGCCGGCGGCGTCACGGAGTGCCGTAAGATCGCGCTGCTCGCCGACGCTTTCAAGGCGCGGTACGCCCCGCATGTCGGCTTTTCGGGCATCGTCTGCGTAGCAGCCTCCCTGCATCTCGCCGCCGCCATGCCGAACACCTACGCCTATGAATGCATGATCAATCCCAATCCCTTCCGGGAAGAGCTGGGCTTGAACCCTTACGGGCTGGCCCATCAGCTGGTGGACGGGCGCGCCGTGGTACCGGAGCGCCCGGGCCTGGGGATCGACCGGGATTGGGGGGTGGTGGAGAAGTACAGGACTAGAACTTAGCCCTAAGCATATCTCCCAGCTTGGCCGCGAAGACCTGCCGGGCGTTCGAGTAGATGCAGCCTCGGTATCCTTCCTCGATCACATGGAAGCCCATCACGGGATGCCCGGTGGAGGATGTCTCCAGGATGATCCTCTCCTCCAGGCTCTGGGCTATGGATGGTATCTGGAAAAAGGGGCCCAGCAGGAGAATGCTGGACGGAAAAAAAATCCTGTACATGTTCATCATGGCCAAGCTGATTGTCTTGACCGCTTCCCTGATGGAGGGAAGGTCGGCAACATCCGGGCGTGCCTTGCAAAAATCGGTTATGGTCTGTTCGTCGTCGTAGAGACTCGGCTCAAGGCTCTGTATCGAGGGAAGGAGGGCCCAAATGGCCGTGTCGGTTTCTATGCAGCCGGAGGAGCCGCAGATGCAGGGTTTCCGGTTGGCCGAGTCCACCCTCGTATGTCCCACTTCGCCGAATCTGCTGCTCTCGTTGTTCACGTTCCGTCCGTTCTGCGCGAAGGCGAATCCTACGCCGAATCCCCAGTGGAAAAGGAGGGTGTTGCCCTTGGCGAGTTCGGGGCGGCCGTGCATCGAGTCCTCCAATATCGCGTCCAGGTCTTTGCGCACGAGGAGCACGCAGCCGAATTCTTCCTCCAGCGAGACTAAGGGAAGGCGCCTCACCTTCGGCCACCGGTAGGTGGAATTGAAGGTCTTGGTCCTTGTGTCCACGCTCCCCGGCAGGGACATGCCTATTCCCGCCAGGATGGCAGACCCGGGCATGTGGGCGCGCAATTCCCTGACATGGTCCCTGCACAGGCCCAGGAACTCCCCGGCGCTTCCTGATGCCTTGAATTCCCGTCCGATCTCCAAGACTATGTCGCCCCGAAGGTTGACCAAGGCGGCCTTGAGGTGTCTCGACTCGGCGTGGAAGCATATCGCCATGAGGCGGTCGGGCGCGGCGGCCAGCTTTACCTCCGGCCTTCCCCCCGAGGGAGACCGGCGCCTGTCCTCCTCCGTCACAAGGCCGTCGTCCAGGAGCTCCCGGATCGCCATGGTGAGGACGGTGGGTCGGAACTTGTATTTGTCCAGGAGCTCCTTGCGGCTTTTCGCCTCGCCCCTGAAGAGGAGTTCGTAGATGCGTGCTTTGTCGGCGTCCTTCACCCGTATGTCGCTGGTCTGGAAGCGCTCGACCATGTTGGGAAGCATGGCGTAATAATGCCCCTCCTTCCCCGCCGAATGGAAGGGGTGGCCGCGGCTGCGGGCGCTTTTCGTCCTTCCGGCCGACCCAGGACGTTGACAGGATGGATTACACTGTAGGGATGGGAGGAAAGGCAATGGAGCGTCTGCACACAGGAAGAATCGCGGTTTCGCTCATCCTCTGCGCCTGTCTCGGCTTCGCGGCGGCGGGCCAGGCCTACGCCCAGGACGCGGTGACGGCGCCATCCATGGAAGGCAAGACTTCCTTCCTGGATTTTCCGGGGAAGATGGACTACCACATGACGGCGGGCTGGGCGTCGACGGGGCTTTTGTTCGCCGCCGGTGTCTTGGGCGCGGCCAGGGCCCTGGACCTCATGAACCGGGGGCATGACATCCGCAAGGATCTCGGCATCGACGACGAGGACGATCCGGCGATCGACGCCGCCCTCTCGGGGCTCTGGGAGACGGGCCAGTCCCTGCGATGGCTGCATGTGGGATTTTTGGTCTCGGGCGAGGCCCTCTACCTGGGCAACGCCGTGACGGGGCTTTCCATGAAACTTCCCAAGGGGGAGAGGACCAGGTCCTCCGACATCCACCTCATCGGCTTCTTCACCCACGCGGCCCTCATGGCCAGCGAAGTGATCATCGGGGTCATGACCACCGACGCCCTAAGGCGCGGCGACCACGAGGCCCACTTGGGCCTGGTGGCCGCCCACGCGGGCATCGGGCTCGCCATCCCTCTTGTCATGGCCGGCGCTGGCTGGGCCGCCACCGCGGGGTGGTGAACCGTGAGGGAGCAGGTGAGAATATAGCAGGGCGGCAAAGAATCGCCGAGTGGCTACGAGGATGGATAGTATGCCGACAAATAGCTCTCTGTTCCACATAGAACACAATTCTTGCGTACCTCGCCATACATCAACTTTTTCATTTCGATTATAATACAAATCATGTAATTTCGCTCTTGACTTCTAAAAATTCGGATTTTACAGTCTTGGTATACTGGTATACCGGTATACCACCTTATGAAAATGCGAGGTTTTTGTGTTCGATGACGCAACCGAGCCTTTGGATCGCCTGAGCCTTCCCGTGGAGAGCGCTCTCTCTCGTCAGGTTTTCCGCAAGATCCGACAATGGATACGGGAAGGGCGGCTGAAGGAGGGGGACCTTTTGCCCTCCGAACGGGAGCTCGCGAAGGTGTTCGAGACATCCCGTGTGCCGGTGAGGGAAGCCTTGAAAGTGCTGGAATTCATGGGAATCGCCGAACGCGTCGCCGGCAAAGGTGTGTACTTGCGTCGCATAAGCGTTGGGAACCTAATAAGCAATATTGATTTCCTCCTGATGTCTTCTGCGCAGAACCTTATGGATCTTTTTGAAGCACGGGAATGCCTCGAGATCCAAGCAGCAAGACTTGCGGCAGCCAGGCGGACCGAAAGAGACCTCTTGGATATCAAGGAAGCGCTTGAGGCGATGGAACAAAATCTTACCGCAGCCGCAGTTCCCTTGGGTGTATCCATGGATTTCCACGCCGCGGTCATCGCCGCATCGCACAATATGGTGTTGGGGGAGCTAAACCTCTATCTGGCGGATTGGCTGAGGCTGGCCCGCGACCAATTCCTCGAACTCTCAAAGGTCCATGAGAAGGGGATGAGCGACCATAGGGCCATATACGAGGCCATCCGCGAATCGGACGGCGAAAGAGCCGCCCAAGCAATGCGGATGCATCTTACCCGAACCAGGTCAGTCATTGAGGATGCTTTGAGGGCAAAACTGGATCCTAAGGAAGGAGAAGCCGGATGACCCAGAAGGAAGCCAGGATACGGAGCGCCTTGGCCGGAGAAAAAGCCGAGATCCAGCCATTCAGCCTCTGGACCCATTTCCCGGAAATCGACATGGATCCCACTGCCTTGGCCGAACACACCTACCGGTTTTACAAAGATTTCGATCTGGATTTCATTAAGAACATGCCCAACGGGATGTTCTCCGTGGAAGATTGGGGCTGCGCCTGCGATTATTCTGCCATCCCAAAAGGGGGCGTGGCGGAAGTGACCCGCTTCGCCGTCGAAAGCCCGAAGGATTGGAACTTCCTATCCCGGCCGAAGCCTGGCGAGGGCGCCATGGGACGGGAACTTAAATCCTTGAGGATGTTGGCGGAATTGACAAAGGGCGAGGTGCCCATAGTCGCCACAATATTCAGCCCTGTTACCACCGCTGAAAAACTCTCCGGGATCCCATTGGCTGATTCGGTTCTGGAAAATCCCAAAGGTTTCAAGGATGCCCTCGGAGCTATAGCCGAAGTGACTGCAGAATTTGCGCTACAGGCTGTCGAATCAGGTTGCTCAGGCGTGTATTTCGCGAGCCAAGTTTCTAGCCTTCAAGCTTCGACCCGGGACTTTTATCAGGAGTTCGGCGTTCCCTTTGACAGGAATGTCCTAACCGCCCTTCCCGAAGAAGCTTGGTTCAATGTCATGCATCTTCATGGCGACGACATCATGTTCGACCTTACAAAGGACTACCCGGTGCAAGCGATAAGCTGGCATGTGTGGGAAACGGCGCCAAGCCTAGAAGAGTTCCTTAGGCAAGCGCCGGATCGGTGCATAGTAGGCGGTCTCCGCCGCTTTAGAATTACGGCCGGCGATCGCAAAGCCTTGGATCAGGATATTCGGCTCACTCTGGAGGCTACGGGAAGACGCAGGGTAATACTGGCTCCCGGATGCGTCATCCGTTATCCCTTCGACACTGCTACCCTGCGTCACGTCAGGGATTCAATCAGGAGGTAGGCGATGGCAAAAGCAGAGGAATGGAAACCTGCGTTAAGCCCAGGATTCTGGGGCTCTCTCGCCGTAACGGGGGTTGGGCTTGTATTTTTCATATACTCGCTCCAATTCCCTTATACCAGCGAAATCGGACCGGGGCCGGGATTCTTCCCACGATGGCTTTCCGGTTTTCTTATTGTCCTAGGCGTTTTGTATATGTCCAACAGCGCCAGGGGAAAAGATAATAGTGAAAAGTTACCCACTGTAAAAGGCCTTTCATCAATACTTTTCATCGTAGGATCAATGGTGGGCTATGTGGCGCTCATCGGGTTCCTGGGATTCATCACCGTTAGCGCCGCCTTCCTTTTCCTTCTCCTTCGCAAGGCCTACCGCTGGTACATATCCCTGGCGATTTCCGCCGCCGCATCCCTCTCCCTCTATGCCTTGTTCGCCCTCTTCCTGGGAGTCCAGCTTCCCATGAACGGCTTGGGTTTTTAGGAGGCTGGCCATGGATTCTCTGTCGTTATTGATGCAAGGCTTTGCCACCGCGCTGACCTGGAACAACCTGCTGTTTTGTCTCATCGGTGTAGGCGTTGGCATGTTCATCGGAGTCCTGCCAGGACTGGGGCCTGTTGCCGGAACGGCTATCTTGATACCCCTCACATTCGGGCTTGAGCCTACGCCGGCGATCATCATGCTTGCCGGAATCTTTTACGCCGCCATGTACGGCGGCACCATCACCTCGGTACTCATCAACACCCCAGGCGAGAGCGCCTCTGTCATCACCTGCATCGACGGCTATCAAATGGCGCGCCAAGGCCGCGCCGGCGCGGCCTTGGGCGTCGCGGCGATCGGCTCCGTCATTGGCGGGATAGTCGCCATACTTTCGCTCACCTTCATCGGGCCTACATTAGCCCGTTTCGCCATCAAGTTCGGTCCCCCGGAATTCTTTTCCGTCATGATGTTCGGCCTACTCCTGATCGTAG
>JBFLXC010000077.1:0-11882 GCA_040757435.1 Spirochaetota bacterium
CCGCTCCAGGGGAATATTCCTGTCCTGAAGGAGGCTCCCTGCTTTACCAAGCCTCCCACGCCGAAGCTGGATTCGGCGGAGGCTTCCCGCAAAAGGACGGCGGAGAAAAGCGCCGCCGTCGCGGCGAAGGCGGCGATAGCGCGGCTTGGGCGTTTCATTTCAGCGCGTCAGGGCTTGGAGGCTGAACTTGGCCTCGTCGATCTTGATGTCCAGGGACAGGGATGTCATCGTCATCACGGTACGGGAATTTTTCTTGATTGCGTCGGAAAGCTCGACCACCGAAGGGAAGTATCGATCGCCCAACTTCATGACATCCAAGGTTCTGGAAACTTTCAACAGCAATCCGCTTCTCGCGTATAGTTCGGCCCTGAGTACGATGTGGCGTTCCGCGTCGATCCAAAGAATCCGCTTCGCGTAGGCGGGTTCCTTCGTCCTTGCGGATAACTCAAGCACATAACTTCTTCTTCCTTCGGTTTCCTCTTCTCCTGAAACTGATGCCGCATAACTTTCTAGCAGGTTGTCCGATTCCATCGCCTCTTCGTAGGAGAAGTCGGAGCCCATCAATCCCTGCCTGAGGAGGGCTCCGGATATCTTGACCGTATCCTTTTCCTTGGGAAAGTACATCCAAAGGTTCTTGTCCAGCTTGAGCATCCGGACGCCCCGGTCCTCGGGATTCGTGAATTCGATGAAGGCTTTCTCGCTGCCCACCGCCCAGGCGGACATGGTCTTCGTCTTGGCCTTGCCGCCGGAGAATATCTCCATCTTGCCTTCGTACCGTATGGAAGCGTAGCTTTGGTTGGAATCGACCTTACGGAGTATGGCCAAGGCCTGCTCTTCCTTGGAAGCCTGCGCTCCCGCTGGGATCGCCGCGGCAAGGAGGGCGAGGCACAGCATCCAGCGGACGCCGGGACTCCTGGCTGTCCTCGATTTCGTCGCACCCTTTAATTCTTTGTTCATTGTTCGCTCCAATGCTTGGTTTGTCAGGAAGCCCTGATGGCTTCCACAGGCGCCATGGCCGCGGCCCTCCGTGAAGGGAAGTAGGCTACGACGGCTGATACCAAGGTTCCGATCAAAATGCCTGTGACGAGGCTGCCTGCGGTCACCGAAGGATAAATGACATTGTCCAGGGGCCAGGCGAATCCCGCCATGGCGCTGGTCATGTCGAAGCCTTTCTCGGCGAAGGCCGCGTTGAACAGAAACCCAGCCACGGTCCCCGCCAGGGAGCCTGCGAGGCCCAGGAGGGTGCCCTCGGCCAGGAACATGGCCAGGATCTGGCGTTTTGGCATCCCCATGGCCATGAGGATGCCCGTCTCCCTTTTCCTCTCGAGGACGACCATGGTCATCACATTTGCGATGATGAAGGCGCCCAGGAAACCCACCACGACATAGACCCATAGGTAGACGACTTCCATAAGCTGGATCATCTTCGGGTATTCGCCTATTGCCGTCCAGGGCAGGAGGGAGAGATCGCCTCGTCCGTATTCCTTAAGGAGCCCGGCCGTCGCCTCGGTCCTGGCCCCGAGATTTTTCCGGTTGGAAAACATGATGGAAATCTGCTGGGCTCCGTCTTCCATGCCCAACAGATCCTGGGCGTCCGCGAGGCTCATCTGGAAGAGGCTGCCGTCGAAGGCGTTCACGCCGGTCTTGAAGATTCCTGCGATGGAGAGTCGCTTGAAACCAAGGCCGCCGTCGGATTTTTGGGTGACGATCTTCAAGGGATCGCCGACGCCCAAGCCCAGGTCCTCCGCCAGCTTCGCCCCGATGATAGCCTGCCCTGGAGCGGAGATATAGCTTCCGCCAGCCTGCACCAGGGTGTGGAGCATGAGCAGACCTTTCTCAAGCTCCGGATCTCCCGCGACGCCCAAGGCTTGCTTTGTTCCCTTTTCCGAAGACAGGAGTACGCCGAACCTGATCCTTTGCGCCACAGTCGCCTTGGGATCTACCTTCGCAAGCTCCCCTTGGAGAAGCGCGGCGAGCGATGAGGCGTCCTCAATGTATTCTTCAACCGGCATGAAGCGGGCTTTGTCCCTATATGCCTTGGTGGAGATGTTGAGGTGGCCGGTCTCGTTCTTTATGTAGTTCTTGACCAAGGAATCCAAAAAGCCGTTGGCGAAGGCCCCCAGTATGACCACCATGAGGATGGAGAGAAAGACCGAGCTCATTGCCAGCAGGCTGCGCCTGCGGTTCCGCAGAATGTTCTTGAAGGCGAATGGAATGATTTTCATAACCCCTTCCTCATACGAACCGGAGGGCGTCGGTGATCTCAAGCTTTCCCGCCCTGGAGGAGGGAATTCTCGCCGAAACCCAGGATGCCAGGACGCCGAAGGCGAAGCCAGCGGCGATAGTGGCCAGGTGCCATTCTCCCCTGAGCGCACCGCCAATGGGGATGCCGCCCATGTCCAGGTTGCCCATCATCTTGTCCAAGGGAATGCCCCAGCGGATGGAAGCCGCCACGCCCAGGCAGCCGAAGGCGACTCCCCCGGCGCTGCCCACGAGGCCTATGAGCATCCCCTCAAGGGAGAACAGCCGCTTGATCGCCGAAGGGCGCATGCCGTAGGCGCGCAAGACCCCGATCTCCTTGACCCGGGAATACACGCTCATGAGAATGGTGTTCACGATGCCGACGCCGGCGATGAGCAGCACCACGAGGATGATGAGGCTGGAATACTTGGCCTTCATGTTCCTCATGGCCAGGTAATCTCCGGCCGCTTCCTTTATGGGACGGGCCGCAAGGTCCGGGAAGGCCGCGAGGACGAGCCCGCCCGCCTGGGCCGAGGCTTCGAGTTCTAGGTCGAGGGTGGCGGCCCTGGGAAGGGAGACGGCTATGGTGGCGGTGGGAAGCGTCTCTCCAAGGAGGGCTCTGGCGGAATTGAAGCTTAGGAAGATCCCGCTCTGGGATATTTCCATGGCTGGGACGCTCACCGTGCCGACGATCTGGAATTCATCGGCGTTGAGGCTGTCGTCCACCGCCCTGGCGGACAGGATGAGCCAGTCACCCACCTTGAGCCCAAGGTCCTTGGCCAAGGCCGAGCCGATTACGATTTGACCTTCCTCCTCGCCGAGCCAGCTTCCCTCCTTCACGTTGGAGGCAATGCCGAAGACCTGGGCGTCCGACGCAGGCTCCACAGCGGTCCCAACCACCGGGAGGCTGTCGATCCGGTTTGATGCGAAAGCGGCGAACTGGGTCCGGGGGCTGAGGGCCTTGAGGCCTGGCAGGATCTGGGGGAGCTTTTCCTCCACCGCCCTTGGATTCACGATGCCGTATTCCTCACCGATGGGAAGGGCCCTTCCTTCCTCCTTGTACTCCTTGGCCATGAGGACGAGGGAGGATTCGGAAAAATCGACCATGGAATCGATGGTCATCCTATCCATCCCCGCCAGGATGGCGTCGAAGAATATGAACATGCCTATGCCCGCCGTCAGCACAAGGGCGGTTATGAGAGTCCTCTTGCCGTGGCGCAGCACGTTTCTCGCTGCGATCCTGAGCAGCACCTTGTTCATGTGGATCTCCTCTCGTCCTTGGTGACCAGCCCATCCCTCAGCTCGATCACTCTGAGGGCTTCGCTCATGATCAGCTTGTCATGGGTGGAAAAGATGAAGGTGGTGCCACGGTCCCGGTTGATCTTCTTCATGAGGCGGACGATTTCCTCCGCGGTGTGGGAGTCCAGGTTCGCTGTAGGTTCGTCGGCGAGGACCACCACAGGATCCTTGACCAGGGCCCGGGCGATGGCCACCCGCTGTTCCTGGCCACCCGACAGTTCCCTGGGATAGCGGTCAGCCTTGTCGGCAATGCCTACGGCTGAGAGGATCTCCAGGGCCTTGGCCCGTTTCTGGGCGGCGCTCAGGCCTCCGGCGATGTCCAAGGGTATCTCCACGTTCTCAGCCACGGTGAGGACGGGGATCAGGTTGTAGGACTGGAAAATGAAGGAGATGTGCTCCCTCCGATAGGACGAGAGGTCCTTTTCCCCCAAGGCCTTGAGTTCCTTTCCGAGGTAGCGGACAGTTCCGGCGCTGGGGCTGTCCAGGCACCCTATTATGTTGAGGAGGGTTGTCTTGCCCGATCCCGAGGGGCCGACGATGGCGCAGAACTCGGCCTTCTCGATTTCCAGGTCGACGCCGCCCAGGGCGGTGACTTCGACCTCACCCTTCTTGTACAGTTTCTTCAATCCTGTCAGCGAAAGAATGCCCATGGCTTCTGCCTCCTTTTACTCGGCGTATGCCTCGCCTTCCTTGGCCCTTAGAGTGGCAAGGAGGGCTTCCATTTCATCCAGATACCGTTCCAAGGCGGATTTTCCCGCCGGGGTGAGCCGTACGCCCGTGAACGGCTTCTTCCCTTGGAACGACTTGGTGATTCCTACGTAGCCCGCCGCCTCCAGGGTGCTCAGCTGGGCCGAAAGGTTTCCTGCCGTCATGGCCAGGTCGTTCCTTATGTCCGTGAATCCCGATTCCGCCTCCCTGGAGGAGGAGAGATAGACAAGGATCCTAAGCCTGGCCCTCTCGTGGATGACCTTGTCCGGATCGGGAAAGTTCCGTGCGGGGGATGCCATGCCTCGCCTCAGCTCCTGCCGGCCCTGAGGGAGCGCACGATTCCCGCCGCGCCGAATAGCATGAAGGGAAGGCCGAGGCTCACCGCGGCCCAGGCCCAGGGCGCCTTGTCCACGAAGAAGAGGGCGGCCAGGCCGGCGATGAGGGAAGACCATCCCAGGACGCGGTATTCCACCAAGTCGATCACGATGTCCAAGGCGTGTGCGGCGAAGGACATGAAAACGCCCAAGGCAGGGATGATGTACCAGGGGATGCCTGCTCCGACGAGGAAGAAGACTCCCACGCCTATGGCCAATCCCGCGCCGAGGATGAGGCTCCCCGTCTTGCCTCCGTATATGGAGCGCACAAGATAGTAGAACCCCCGGGATTCGTGTTTCCTTAGGATGGACAGGGTGTAGCCGATTTTTATCCCTCCGCTCGTGCCGAATAGAATGATGAGGATGACGAGGAGGTTGGGCAGGACCCCAGTAAGCTGAACATAGATGCATACCCCGGAGAGAAATGCGCCGATCGCAAGCGCCAGGATGGGATATGCGATAGAATTGGCGACGGTCTTGAGAAGGGGGTTGTTCTTCCTCACCGCCTGGCGGAGCTCCGAAAGTTGGCGGGCAAGCTCCTCTATCCCTTCTTCTCCCTTTGGGCTCTCATGGCTACGTTTCATTGTTTCTCCATAAACAAGTTTGCAATACAAACCAACTGTATCCATGTTTTTCCCGAAAGTCAAGATCTCGAAAGTCGAAGGTAGTCAAAAATTGACAACCATGGTACCATGGCCCGGATCATCGCGCGCTGTGTACCCCAAGGAGTGGCTATGAGGAGCGAGGCAGCGGACCTCGAGGTTCGATATTTTCAAGAGACCCTGGATCCGGAGGCGGCCCTCCGGATGGTCGTGCGGCTTCCGGAGGGATCCATCTCCCTTGGACCCTCGCCGGACGGCCTCATACACATCGAGTATGAGATCCATGGGGAGTCCTCCTCCATCGCGGGATGGAAAACCCAGGTTCGGCGTCACGACAGCATCCTTGTGCTCACCAACGACGCGCCAAAGGACATCTACACAGCCAGTGTCCAGGTGAAAGTCCCGTCCCGGATCACGGACCTGGAAGTGCACAGCATGAAGGGAGAGATAGACATCAGGGATTGTCCCATCGACATCCTCGCCATCTCCGAATTCGGCTCCGTCCATATCCATGGGGCCAGGAATGTCGAAGCCTCCAGCGTGCAGGGCACGGTGACCATCCTGAATTCCGCGGCGGCGACGGTGAACACCATCGACGGTTCGGTCAAATGCTCGAAGCTGGGAGGTTCCCTCCACGTGGAGACCCAAGGAGGGGACATCCACGCCTCAAGGGTGAAGGGGAACGTGGTCGCCCTCACCGCCAAGGGAGACATCTCGGTCATGAAGCCGGAGGGGAGGATCCGCCTCATCTCCCATGACGGGGACATCGAGCTTGACTTGGCGGAGGTGTTCGGAGGAGGAGAGGCAAGCACATATTCGGGGGATATCAACCTTATGCTGGAGCAGGCCAATGTGGAATTCCGGGCTGAGACCTTGTCGGGGCAGATCAGCTCCCCTGGCACCACAATCGCCTCCGGCGCCGGGCCTCGGAGATGCGCCTACAGGATAGGGTTGGGAACCAAGAGGCTCCACGTCAAGAGCGTCCTGGGAGACATCGAAGTGGAATGAACGGCTGTCCTTTTGGATGAAATCCAAGGGGAGAACGTCGTGGAAACAAGAAAGGCTGTCCGGAATTTCCGGACAGCCTTTCTTTTGCGATCAAAGCCTTGAAGGGCTTCCTGCTCAGTCCTTGGAGAACATCGCCTTGATCTGCTTCTTGTAGATTTCCTGTATGGCGTGGCGCTTGAGCTCCTGCTTGGCCGAGAGCTCCTTTCCCGGCTGGAAGGGCTGGGCGAGGAGGTCGAACTTGAAGATCCTCTCGAAGGCCTTGAAGCCCGCCTTGGGTCCTATGAGCTCGGAGACTTCGGAGTCGATGAGTTCCCTCACTTCGGGCTGCTGGATCAAGGTCTCGTAGTCCGCGAAGGGGACCTTGTTCTCCTCGGCCCAGGCGGTGAGGTTCTCCTGGCGGGGCACAAGGAGGGCCGCGAGGTATTTTTCGTCCTGGCCGAGGACGACGGCCTGCTGTATGTACTGGCTTTCGCAGAGCTTCTGCTCTATCGGCACAGGCTCGATGTTCTCCCCGCCCCTGAGGACGATGGTATCCTTGGCCCGGCCGGTTATCTTGATTTCCCCGTTGACGGTGAGCATGCCCAGGTCCCCCGTGTCCAGCCAGCCGTCGGATGTCATGATCCGCGCCGTCAAGTCCGGGCGCTTGTAGTATCCCATCATGACCTGAGGTCCCCGGACCTGGATCACACCCTTGTGACCCGCCCCGAGGATCTCCCCCTTCTCTCCTACGATGCGGATCTCGGTTCCCTTGTGGATGGGACCTACGGTGCCGATGACTGGGTGGTTCCTCAGCCTGATGCCGAGGACCGGAGCCGTTTCGGTGAGCCCGTAGCCCTCGAGGATGAGGACGCCCAGGGCGTTGAAGAAACGGTCCACCGCGGCGGGCAGGGCCCCGCCGCCGGAAACGCCGGCGATGAAGCGCTTGCCCAGCTTGGCCTTGACCTTCTTGAACACCAGGATGTCTCCCAACTTCCAAAGGGGGAAGAGGAGAAGGAAGGGGATTATGGACACCGCAACCTCAAGGACGCGGGATTTGGGCGAAAAGGCGGGGTAGAGGCCGAAGAGATGGTTCTTGAAGTAGGCGAAGAGCTCGCCGACGCCCATGAAGAACTTGAAGAGGACCTTCACCACAGGCTTGGCCTGCTTCATCGCCTTGTTTACGCTGTCCATGACGGATTCCCAGATCCTGGGCACCGAGGGGAACCAGTGGGGCTGTATCGCCTGCATGTCCGCCAGGAGTATGGAGCCGATGGGCTTCGAGTAGGCGATGGATCCGCCGCCCTTGAGGATCACGTAGTTGACGATGCGTTCGAAGGAGTGCCAGATGGGCAGGACGGAGAGGAATACTTCCCCGGAGTTGACCTTGAGGAGGCCGGGGAGGTAGTCGGTCTGGTGGAGGAAGTTGGCGTGGCTCAGCATGACGCCCTTGGGATCGCCGGTGGTTCCGGATGTGTAGATGAGGGTGGCGAGCTCGCTCCTCTGGCCTTTGGCAACCTCGGCCTTGTAGGGGCTCTTTCCCGCCTTCCTGCCCGTCTCATAGACCTCGTCGTAGCCGAGCACCTTGAGCCCCGCGCCCTTGGCTTCGGTCTCTATGTCCTGCGCTGGCTTGTCGAAGAGGATGACAGTGTCCAGGAGGGGAAGGTTGGCCTTCACGTCCAGCACCTTCCTGAGCTGCTTGTCGTTCTCAAGGAATGCGACCTTGCACTCGCTCCAGGCGAGGATGTAGGAGATTTCCTGGGTTGTGGCGTCGCAGCCTCTGGGTACGTCCGCCCCGCCCAGGCCGAGGAGGGCCAGGTCGGTCACGAGCCATTCGTGGCGGTTGTCCGAGATGAGGCCGACCTTGTCGCCTCTGGCTATGCCCAAGGCAGCCAACCCTGCTGCGAAGGTTTCGATGTCCTTCAGGAGCTCTTCGTAGGTCTTGGGCTGGAAGACTCCGGCTTTGTCCTTGGAAAACTGGGCGACCACCCTGGGCTGGGCGGTGGCCACTTCGAGAAACATCTGCGGTATGGTCTGTGCCATGGTTTCTCCATTTGAAGGCGAATTTGGTTTACATAATAACCAAGTATGTCATTATGTAATCACCTGTATATATAACGAGAAGCGTCCTGTCAATCAAGTATTCCTCGCTCCGCAGGGAATTATTGCGATTCCGGACCCGGGCTGACGACCATCCTGTCCTGGGGGACTTCCCGGAAGTAGCCCTCAAGCTCCATTTCCATGGCGGCCAGGTCCTGGGCGTTGATGAGGCGGTATTTGATGTGGTGGGAAAAGACGAGATCCTCGCAGTAATAGGTGAAGAAACGCCTGCAGCTTTCCTTCTTCCACGGCGCCGGCAGCAGGGCGTCCACAAGTTCGAGGTACCGGACGCCGATGGCAAGGCGGTCGAATTCCCGGGCGGTACCGTCCTTGCCGCTCATACCGTCTTGGTTGCACAAGGCGAATATCCACGGGGCGCGCACCGCCTGCCTCCCTATCATCAGGGAGTGGATGGACGACATATCCACGGCGGGTGCGGCGCCCTGGGTGAAAAACTTCTGGGGGTCGGTTATGTCTCCGTTGGCCACCAGGGGCGTCCTTAGGTCCTGGGCCAGGCTTTGGGTGAAGGAATGGCGGGCGCCTCGGCGGAGCTTCTGCCCGTCCGTGCGGGGGTGGAAGGTCAGGAAATCCAAGCCCTCCGCCACAAGACCTTGGCAATAATCCCTCATCCTCCCATAATCGTCGTCGGCGCCCATCCTGAGCTTGGCGGAGAGCAAGCCCGGCCAGGCGGCCCTCGCCGCACGCACCAATCGGGCGGATCCTTCGGGATCAGCGCTCCAGGCCGAGCCTCCGCCCATGCGCCGAATGTGGGGAGCCGAGCAGCCGAAATTAATGTCGATTCCGGCGGGTCTTGTCTCCGGCGTCCGCGCCGCGACCATGGAGCAGGCCTTTTGGAGGGAGTCCTCGGACCGGGCGAAGAATTGGATCGAAGTCTTGCCGGGGAGGGGGCGGGGATCGGTATAGTCCTCTTCGTACTGGGCTCGGGCGGCAAAGGCTTCGGCGCTGGCCATCTCGGTGAAAAAGTGCCCCGGTTCGCCCAGCTCGGCGACCAAGGTCCTGAAGGCCCGGTTCGTGATCCCCACCATGGGTGCCAGGAGCAGGGATCTGGGCTTGAACATCGGCATGGATCGCATACTATCCGCCGAAGGCAGTCTACTCAACTGGCTCGGCCTTGTCCCCGGCGCAGGCATGGAAAGAACGGCCGAGGGTCCCGACGAGTTGACTTACCCTGGCCATTGGTATATAAATCTCGAGCGCGTTTCCCCGATTCGGATCCTGACCCGGGGGTAAGTGTGTCGCAAGCAGGATCCAATTTTCCATATTTCCCAGGAGGAATCCGTGAGCGTAAAGATCAGGCTCAAGAAATTCGGCGCGAAAGCCCGTCCTTATTATCGCATCGTGATTATGGACTCCAAAGCCCCGAGGGACAGCAAGACGATCGACGAGATCGGCCTGTACCATCCCATCGAAGCCGAGGACAAGCAGATCCGCGTGGACGAGGAGAAAGCGAAGCTCTGGCTTTCCAGGGGCGCCATTCCCACCGATACTGTCAGGTCCCTGCTCAATAAGAAAAACATCCAGGTACGGTGATCCTGAAGGGCGGCCAAGGCCCGTTCGCCTTGCGCCCAAGGTTTTCCGCAAGGAGTGGTACGTGGAAAAAGATCTCGTTGAGTATATCGTGAAGTCCTTGGTGGACGATCCCCAGGCCGTGGACATCAAGGTCATAGAAGGCGAAAAATCGACGATCCTTGAGCTCAAGGTCGCCGAGGGGGATGTCGGCAAGGTAATCGGCAAGAACGGCCGGATCGCCAGGGCGATACGCACAATCCTCTCGGCCTGCGCCAATTCGCAGTCCAAGCGCGTCATCCTGGAGATCCTCGACTAAGCGTAGATGTCCAAGAATACGGAAATGCTCGCCGTAGCCAAGACAGGCACGCCCAGAGGCCTGGGCGGGCATTTGAAGCTGCACAGTTATTCCGGGGAATTCAGCCATCTCCTCAAATTGAAGGAAGTGCTGGTAGCGCCGGAATCCAAGCCCCAGGAAGGGAAGGTGATGGCCATAGCTGGCTTCCAGGCCGGGGCATGGGGAGCCAGTGTAGTCTTCGCGGGGTATGAGAGCCCGGAAAAGGCCAAGTCCCTCACAGGGCTCGAGCTGTTTCTTCCCAGGGGAGAGGCCAGCCCCCTGAAAGAAGGCGAGTACTACATCCACGATCTGGTCGGCATGGCCTTGGTCTATCAGGGCGAGGCGAAAGGAAAAATCCAGGCGGTCCTGGATGGCGGCGCCGACCCGCTCCTGGAGGTTCTCAGGGAGCCGGAGGGCGGGACCTTCCTTGTTCCTTTCAGGAATGTCTTCGTCGGCCGCGTTGATTTGGAAGGCAAGACCATTGAGCTCGTGGCCGGGTGGCTGTTGGAATGAAGATAACGGTCTTAAGCCTCTTTCCTGAGATCCTGAAGGGTTTTTTCGAGGCTTCGATCATGAAGAGGGCTGTGGCGGGCGGCTTGGTTGAGTATGCCCTGGTCAATATCCGGGACTACGCCCTGGACAAGCACCGGAAATGCGACGACGAGGTGTTCGGCGGCGGCGCGGGCATGCTCATGAAGCCCGAACCCCTGGACGCGGCCTTGGCGGCGGCTGGTTCGCCGGGCGTAAGGACGGTGTTCATGACACCCTCGGGCCGCCTTTTCAACCAAGCCATGGCCAAGGACTTGGCGGCGGAGGAAAACCTCGTCGTCCTCTGCGGCCGTTACGAGGGGATCGACCAGCGGGTCATCGACTCAAGGGTGACGGATGAGGTCTCCATCGGGGATTACGTCCTATCCTCCGGCGAGGTGGCGGCCATGGTCCTTGTGGATGCGGTGTACCGGTTGGTTCCGGGTGTGATTTCCGGCGAATCCTTGGAGGAGGAAAGCTTCTCCCGGGGGCTCGTGGAGTATCCCCAGTATACACGGCCGGCGAATTATGGTACCATGCGGGTCCCCGAGGTTTTGACGTCGGGGAACCATGCGCAAATCGCACGGTGGAGGCTCAAGGCAAGCATCGCCAAGACGCTGGCCTACCGCCCCGAGCTGCTGTCCGTAGACAGCCTTCCCGGCATTGCGGGAGAATTATTGCGTGAAGTGATAGATGAAGGGGGATGGTATGAACCTAGTGCAGGCTATACAGGCGGAACAGATCAAGAGTGAGCTCCCCGCGTTCAATGTGGGCGACACGGTGCGCGTGAGCTTCAAGATCGTGGAAGGAAAGACCGAGCGGATCCAGGCCTACGAAGGCCTTGTGATCGCCATCAAGAACGCCGGGGTCGGCAAGACCTTTACGGTGCGCAAGAACTCCTACGGCGTGGGAGTTGAGCGTGTATTCCCTCTCAACTCGCCGAGGGTCGAGAAGGTCGATGTCCTCAGAAGGGGAAAGGTCCGGCGATCCAAGCTCTATTACATCCGCACCAAGATCGGCAAGAAGTCCAAGGTCAAGGACCTCATCGTTTCCAACAAGGAAGCCCCTGCGACCTGAGTCTTCCCAAGTCCCGATAAGAGAGGGCCGCCCATGGCTTGGGCGGCCCTCTTTGCGTTTTAGCCACGCTGCGGCGGGTTTGTTTCGGGAAAGTTGAAGCGCCGC
>JBFLXC010000078.1:0-11869 GCA_040757435.1 Spirochaetota bacterium
GAAGATCATGGGATTGCCGTCCGCCAGGACCATGGAGTTCCTGAACATCTGCTCCGTGGTTCCGCCCAGGATGAGGGCGAGTACCAGGGGCGGCAGGGGAATGCCAATCTTCACGAAGATGAAGCCGATGACGGCGGCGATCATGACCACCACGAAGTCGAAGGAGCTGTAGTTGAGGAAGTAGGTTCCGATGAGAGCCAGCCCCATGATGATGGGAAGCATGATCCGGGTCGGGACCTTGAGGATCTGGACGAGGGGGATCGCAAGGGGGAGGTTGATGATGATGAGGATGATGTTTCCGATCAGCATCGAGGCGATGACGCCCCAGGCGATCTCAGGATGGTCCGTGAAGAGGGTGGGGCCGGGCTTCACGCCCAGGAGCATCAAGGCGCCCAGCATGACCGCGGTGGTGCCAGAGCCGGGGATCCCCAAGGTGAGGAGGGGAACCATGGCGCCGCAGGAGCAGGCGTTGTTGGAAGCTTCGGGAGCCGCGAGGCCTTCGATGGCGCCCTTGCCGAACTCCTCGGGATGCTTGGAAATGTTCTTCTCCAAGGCGTAGGACATGAAGGTGGCGATGGTGCCGCCCATGCCGGGGAGCACTCCGATGATGAAGCCAAGGGGAGAGTTGCGGAGCATGGGGGGCAGGCTCCGCTTCCAGTCTTCCTTGGTGATCCATACTTTGCCGATGTGCTTGGAATCGAACTTGTAGACCGCGTTGATGTCCTTGAAGTTCTTGTAGACCTCCGTCACCGCGTAGACGCCGATGATGATGACAAGGAAGTCTATCCCGTCGTTCAGGCTCTCCACTCCGTATGTGAAGCGGATCTGGCCGGAAAGCCCGTCGATGCCCACGGTGGAAAGCATGAGGCCGAAGCAGATGGCGATGGCGCCCTTAAGGAGATTTCCTTCGGAGAGGGTGATGGTGGCCACCAGGGCGAACATCATGAGGGAGAACATCTCCGCCGGTCCGAACTTGAGGGCCGCGTTGGCTATGGGCTGGGTGAGGAAGATGAGGAAGACCATGCCGATCATGCCGCCTATGAAGGAGGCGATGGCGGAGATCGCCAAGGCCGCTCCCGCCCTTCCCTGTTTGGTCATGGGGAAGCCGTCGAAGCAGGACACGATGGCGGAGGCGTCGCCGGGGGTGTTGATCATGATAGATGCCCGCGAGCCGCCGAACATGGCTCCGTAGTATACGGCGCACATGGTGATGAGGGCCGTGGCGGGGTTCATGCCGAAGGTGATGGGGATGAGGATGGCCACCCCGGTGGCCGGCCCCAAGCCCGGGAGCATGCCGATGATGGTGCCCAAGGTTCCGCCTATGAACACCCACATGATGTTTACCCATGTGACGGCGGTCTGGAATCCGATCCCTAGGTTGGTGAATATTTCTTGCATGGTGTCGCCTCCTTTAGAATGGCAGCATCGATTCGAGGAAGCCCCTGGGGAGGCTTAGCTTCAGGGCGACGCCGAAAACACCGTAGCAGATGGCCGCGAAGGCGAGGGCAAGGATGAGGTTCTGCACAAGGCGGCCCTTGTTGATCAAGGTCGAGATGAAAAGCATGAACAAGGCGGTGGGGATTAGGAATCCCACCTTGTCCATCACAAGGCCGTAGGCGATTCCCACCACGGTGGTGAGAAGGATCTTGATCCAGATGTCCTTGTCCTTGACGAAATTGAACTCGGCCTTCTTGGATGCCTTGCCGGGGCGCCGGTCCTGGAGGAAAAGCGCGGCTCCGGCAAGCATGGACGCGATTCCCACGATATAGGGGAAAAGTTTTGGGCCGATCTGGTCGCCGATCATGGGGGTGGGGAGGCGCAGGGCGGTGGCGAAATAGACGACTCCCACGATGAAGGCGATCAACCCGGTAAGTGCGTTGGTGGTCACATGAACTCCTGTGGCGTGAGCCTTAATCGAAAAACCTTGGATGGGAAACGCCGGTCTTCCCGCGGGGGAAGGCCGGCGCCTTTTGCATGTCTTGGTTTCCTCTCCGCTTATTTCTTAAGCCCGACGGTGGTCAGAAGCTCGTCGAAAATCGCGGTCTGCTCGGAAAGGTACTTGGTGTGGGCCGCGGAGTTCTGGTAGGTGGTGGTCCAGTTGAGGTTCTTCACCTGGTCCTGCCAGGTCTTGGTCTGCACCATCTTGGCGAAGACTTCGTCCCAGTAGGCGATCTGGTCGGCGGTGAGGCCGGGGGCGGCGATGATGCCTCTCCAGTGGGGGAACACCACGTTCAGTCCCTGTTCCTGGTAGGTGGGAACGTCGGGCATGGCTTCGAGCCGCTTGTCCGCGGAGATTCCCAATACCTTCATCTTGCCGGCCTTGTGCTGTTCCTGGACTTCCGCCAAGCCGATGACCGTGGCCTTGATGTGTCCGCCAAGGAGGGCGGGGATGATCTCGCCGCCGGCGCCGGGGTAGACGATGAACTTTATGTCCTTGGGGTTGATCCCGAAGGTCTTGGCCAGCTGGAGGAAGACCAGGTGGTCGTTGTTGCCCAGGGTGGGGCCCACGCCCACGGGAACGGAGGAGGGATTGGCCTTGATGGCTTCCATGAGTTCCTTCACGTTCTTATACGGGGAATCGGCGCGCACCGCCACGGAAATCCACTCCGCCTGGAGCATGGCTACGGGGCTGAAATCCTTGTAGGTCAGTTCGCTCTGGCCGAGGAGCTGGTTGAGCATGATGAGGGTGGAGGTGGCGGCGAGGTATTCGCCCTGTCCCTTCTTGCCCTTGAGGTAGGTCCAGCCCACGGATCCGCCCCCGCCCGGCTTGTTGACTACGATCACGTTCTTTTCCACGAGCTTCTCGTCCACCAGGGTCTTCTGCACGACCCGGCAGAGCATGTCCCAGCCGCCGCCCGGATTGGCGGGAGCCACGAGCTCGATAGTCTTGGTGGGCTTCCATCCCGGAGCCGCCGACAGGGTGCCTACCGAAGCCACGAGGGCGACGAGCACGAACAGAGTGCAAAGTTTCTTCATTGCGTTCTCCTCCTCCAAAAATATGCGTCCATCCGCCGCAAGGATTGCGGCGGCGAAAGCCTAGAAGAAATGGAACCCTTCGAGTTCCTTGGCGAAGCCTGACTTCTCACGCCAGATGGCGAAGGATTCGTCCAGGTGCTCCGCCCAGACCGCGCAGGCCGCCTCGGCGTCGTGGGCGCGGAAGGCCTCGTACAAGGCGCGGCGCCGGGCGATGCTCCGCTCCACCCGGTTGGGAAGCACGAGGCGCATGACCCTGTAGCGGTCGAAGATCTCCCGCTGGGCCCAGACGCTTTCGATGATCCTCTGGGACCTGCAGGCCCCGAAGGCCAGCTCGTTGAACTTCTTTATCAAGGGGAACAGCTCGTCCAGCATGCGGTCCTTGGGGAGGCTTCCCCGGTAGACCGCGTCCAGGTCGTCCAGGATGTCCGACATCCTGGCCAGTTCGTCTTCCGTGATCCTGATGGCCGAGTACTTGATGGCCAGGGTTTCCAGGGCCTTGCGGATGGAGAAGGAATGGGCGAGCTCGTAGGCCGTGAGGCCGCAGACCCGGTTGCCCTTCATGGGCACCCTTTCTATATAGCCGTTGGATTCGAGCTTCTGCAGGGCTTCCCGGGCGGGAGTGCGGGATACGCCGAACTCGTCGGCTATCTCCTGGTCGGTGAAATAGGCGTCGGCCTTGAGCTCCCCGTAGACGATCGCTTTCCTGAGGTGTTCGTAGATGATTTCCCGCATGGGCTGGGCGCGTAGGTCGGGAACATCTTTCAGAAAGGCCATTGGCTCCTCCCCTGGGCTGGCGGGTCCGGAAAACCGCGAATATTTTTAGGATTCGGTATTCCGTATTCCGTATACAAGGTGTATACTAGACCTGGATCGAAGATCTGTAAAGAGGAAATCGTTCGAATTTCGAGGAGAATGGCATGGGTGGAAAGAGCGTCGTTCGGAAATTGATCGAGAGCCATCTGGTAGGCGGGGCGGGGAAGGATGATCCGGGAAAGGGCAAGGAACTTCTGCTGAAAATCGACCAAACCTTGACCCAGGATACCACGGGCACCATGGCCTACCTTCAGTTCGAAGCCCTGGGGATCGACAGGGTCAAGACCGAGCTCTCCGTGAGCTACGTGGACCACAACCTCCTCCAGGTGGGCTTCGAAAACGCCGACGACCACAATTTCCTACAGGACATCGCCGCGAAGTACGGCATCGTATTCTCCAAGCCCGGCAACGGAATCTGCCATCAGGTCCACTTGGAGCGCTTCGGTGTCCCCGGCAAGACCCTCCTGGGTTCGGACAGCCATACGCCCACCTCGGGAGCGCTTGGCATGCTGGCCATGGGGGCGGGCGGCCTGGACGTGGCACTGGCCATGGCGGGTCTTCCCTTCTCCGTACCCGATCCCAGGGTGGTCAGGGTCGAGCTCAAAGGAGCCCTGAAGCCCATGGTGGGGGCCAAGGATATCATCCTCGAAATCCTGCGCCGCCTCACCGTGAAGGGCGGAGTGGGCAAGATATTCGAATACGCCGGGGAGGGGGTGGCTTCCCTGGGCGTGCCACAGCGGGGCACCATAACCAACATGGGCGCCGAGCTTGGCGCCACGACCTCGGTATTCCCCAGCGACGAGACCACAAGGCGCTTCCTCGAAGCCCAGGGGCGGGGCTCGGACTGGATCCCCCTGGCCGCCGATCCAGACGCCCTCTACGACGAAACCCTCGAGATCGACCTTTCGGCCCTGGAGCCCCTGGTGGCCCTTCCCCACATGCCCGACAAGGTGGTTCCGGTCCGCGAGGCGGCGGGCCTTCCCGTGGACCAGAGCTTCATCGGAAGCTGCACCAATTCTTCCTATTACGACCTGGCGGTCGCCGCCTCGATCCTCAAGGGGCGCCATGTCCACGAGAAGACAAGTTTCGTCGTCGGTCCGGGATCCCGACAGACCCTCCTCATGATCTCCAAGTCGGGCGTCCTGTCCACCTTCGTGGAGGCGGGAGCCAGGATCCTCGAGTGCGCCTGCGGGCCCTGCATCGGCATAGGCCAGGCGCCGAGGACAAAGGGGATCTCCTTGAGGAGCTCCAACCGCAACTTTGAGGGCAGGTCGGGCACCAAGGACGCCCTGGTGCACCTGGTGAGCGCCGAGACCGCCGCCGCCTCGGCTATCATGGGAGTCCTGACCGATCCCCGGGACCTGGAGCCCGCGGAGGCTCCCGCCATGCCCTCGTCCTTCTTGGCCGACGATTCGATGCTCGTGTTTCCCAAACCCTCAGGGGCGGACATCGAGGTCAGGAGGGGGCCCAACATCGCGGCCCTCCCGCATTTCGAACCAGTGGGAGACAGGCTGGAAGGAGAAATCCTCCTTGCCATGGGGGACAACATCACCACGGACCACATCCTTCCCGCTGGCTCCAAGATCATGTCCCTGCGCTCCAACTTGCCGGCCATCTCTGAGTATTGCTTCGCGGCGGTCGACCCAAGCTTTCCCGGCAGGGCGAGGCAGGCCGGGGGCGGCTTCGTGGTCGGGGGAGACAACTACGGCCAGGGTTCGTCCCGGGAGCACGCGGCCCTCTCCCCCCGGTTCCTGGGCGTGCGTGCGGTGATCGTCAAATCCTACGCGCGGATCCACAGGCAGAACCTGGTCAACGCGGGAATCCTGCCCCTGGTGTTTGAGAATCCCGAGGATCTCGGCAGGATCGAAGCCGGGGACAGGCTCTCCATACGCGATGTCGGACGGGGCCTGGAAGAGGACCGCTTCGTTGTCGAGAACCAGACCAAGGGCTTTTCCTTCGCCGCCCGCCACGGCCTTTCGGCCCGGCAGACGGATATCCTCAAAGCCGGCGGCGCCCTCAACGCAGCCAGGGTTGAGCTTGGGGCGGCGAAGCGCCAGGGCGGGCCCAGCCGATCCGGCCGGCCCGGCCAGGCCTAAGGGGCCCTGTCTATGCCCGGCGGCCTTTTCGGCCTGGAAGAGAGGAGGATCCGCGGTCCCCGCGCCCTTGGGGAGCGGGCCCGGCTCCTGGAGTCCCGAGGCTTGTCCGTCCCGGGCGGGGAGGAGCTTGTCCTGGGGCTCTACGAGGGCGAAACCTTGAGGGCCACCGGAGCCTTGGTGGGCGAAAGTCTGCAAGGCATAGCGGTGGACGGGGACTTGGAAGGCTCAGGAGTCGCCGCGGCGATCGTGTCGGCCTTGCTCAAGGCGGGCATGGAATCGGGCAGGAGGCATTTCTTCCTCTTCACCAAGCCCCGGGAGGCGGGACGATTTTCCGATCTCGGCTTTTCACCCGTGGCCAAGGTTCCTGATCGCGGTGGGGATGAGGGGGTTGTCCTCCTCGAATGGGGTGAAGGAACCATACACTCCTGGATCGCGGGAAACGCCCCTTCGGAAGGCCTGGGGCGGTCGAGGACGGGGGCTGTCGTGGTCAACTGCAATCCCTTCACCCTGGGCCACCGGGCCTTGGTGGAATACGCCGCCTCCAAGGTGGAGAGGCTCTATGTCTTCGTCGTCCAGGAGGACAGGTCAGCCTTTCCCTTCTCCGTCAGGATCGACTTGGTGAGGAAGGGCACCAGCGACCTGGAGTCGGTCCGCGTCCTGCCCGGAGGGCCCTATGTCATTTCCCAGGCGACCTTCCCCACCTATTTCCTCAAGCCGGATTCCGCCTCCGGCTCGCAAGGCGGCAGGGCTGTCCGCCTCCACGCCTCCCTGGACTTGGCGATATTCCGATCCAAGATTGCGCCGGGCTTCGGGATCGGGACGCGCTTCGTAGGCACCGAGCCCTTCTGCCCCACCACCTCGGAATACAACCGCCTCATGGGGGAAATCCTCTCCGCCCCCTACATCGAAGGGCCTCCCCTGGCCCTGGACGTGCTTCCCAGGCTTGAAAAGGAGGGGGCGCCTGTGAGCGCCTCGGCGGTGCGGGCATTGATCAGGGCGGGAAGCCTGGATAAGGTGGCATCGTTGGTGCCCCCCGCCACCTACGAGTGGCTCCGCTCAGAGTCCGCCGCGCCGGTGATCGAAAAGATCCGCTCGGGCGAGACAAGGCATTGAACGCGCTGTTATCCTTAGGAGGAATGTATACCATGAAAGCGAACAAGACCGCCGCGGCTGGTTCCCTTGAATCCAGCGACGCCCTGGTGACCATACGCCCTTCCGACGGCCCGGAGGTTGAAATCTCCGTTGACAGCATCGTCATGAAGCAGTTCGGAAGGCGCATCAAGAGCGTGGCCGAGGAGGTGGTCGCCGCCTCCGGCCTCTCCGGGGCCTTGGTCAAGGTCCAGGACAGGGGCGCCCTGGAGTGCACCCTCAGGGCAAGGCTTGAGACAGCCATAGGCCGCGCCGTCTCCTCCTGATGCCCCCGGTCTTCCGCGCCGGAGCCCTTAAGGCCCGGGAGGAGCGCTGGAAGCGCAAGCTTTCCCTGGCGCCAAGGGCTTCCGGCTCCCTCTGCGTCCTCACCCTGCGCATGCCCCATGCCCTGAGGATGTCCTATCCCGCCTCCCGGCTATCCCTGGACCTCCACTTCGACCTGCTCTCCGCCTTCGCCCTGCGGGGATGGGATCTCTCCTACCAGCTTTGCCTCCATGGCGCAGACGGCCCCGAATCATATTTCCTCCTCTCCGCCTCCCCAGGGGAGGCCAAGGAGTTCGGCATCAGATGGGAGGAGGACCATCCCCTGGGAGGGATCGCCGACTTCGACGTGATGGATCCTTCCGGAAACCCCCTTTCCAGGGAAAGCTTCGGGTTCGGTCCCCGGCCCTGCCTCGTCTGTCAATTCATGGGGTCAGACCCCACAAATGGAGTTTCCGGGGCGGCCTGCGCCGCCCGGCAGGCCCATCCTGCCTGGGAAGTGGAGTCCAAGGTCCGGGACATATTAGTCCGGGCGGGGCGGGGTGAGGAGTGGCTTCCCTATTCGGATGCCCATCCTGCGGATACTCGCGCCAGCGGCGAAGAAAAGCTGATCGCGGATAGGATCGCCCGAGCCGCCCTCTCCGCGACCTTGCGGGAAGCCGCCCTGGCGCCAAAGCCGGGATTGGTGAGCCCCGAGTCCAGGGGAAGCCACGACGACATGGACTATGGCCTTTTCCTTGCAAGCGCCAGGGCTTTGGCCCCGTATTTTTCAGGCTTCGCCGCGTTGGGCCGGCGATTCCGGGACAGCCCCGGGGACATGCTTCCCCGCCTGAGGCCTGCGGGCAGGGAAGCGGAAAGCGCGATGTTCACAGCCACCGGAGGGGTGAACACCCACAAAGGATTGATCTTCTCCCTGGGCTTGCTCTGCGCCGCGGCGGGGAGCATGGCTGAGGAGGGGAGGTCGCCATTCGGGAAATCCGAAGCCGAAACACCCATCGCCGCCGCCTCCCGCCTCTGCGGCCGGGCCGCCTTGATAGCGGGAAACATCACGGAAAGGGATCTCGCCGGCCTGGCCGCCCTGCCCAATGGGCCGGAAAGGCGCCCCACCTACGGAGAAACCCTGTACATGAAAGAGGGAATCCGGGGGGTGAGGGGCGAGGCGCAGGACGGCTTTCCTTCGGTGCTACATCACGCCTTGCCAAAGCTGGAGGAAGGTTTGCAAAGGGGCATTGATCCCGACGAGGCCGCCCTGGACACCCTTCTCCTTCTTTTCACCGTCGTCGAGGATACCAATGTCCTCGCCCGCGCCGGCGCCAAAGGGCTTGGATCCCTCAAGTCAGGCGCTTCGGAGGCCTTGGCCGCGGGCGGCGCTTCCTCGCCCTTGGGCAGGGAAAAAATCCGGGAATTGGACGAAACCTTGCGTGCCCTGCGCGCCAGTCCCGGAGGCTGCGCCGACCTCCTGGCCCTGACCTTCTTCCTGCACGACCTCTGCGGCTAGCGCCGCGGGCCTGTCGGATGAGGCGGGCTTCGGAGGCGGCACGGATTTCGCGGGCGACATGGGTAGCGAGGGTAGCGCGGGCGGCGTGGATCGCGCGGCGAAACGCCGGTGCCGGCGCGACTTCTTTGGCCTAGTTCTCCAGTGTGGTAAGGAAGCCAGGCTTTCTCCGCACCTGGAGGGCGGATTCGAATATTCCAGCTATCCTCATGAGCGCGATGTCGCGGCCGGCGGCGCCGAAAATGGAGAGTCCCACGGGGAGCCTTTTGACAAAGCCCATGGGCACCGTCACATGGGGATACCCCGCCGCGGCGGGTAGGGAGGAACAACCTCCTCCGCCGGGACGGTCGCCCAGGACATGATCGATCTTCCAGGCTGGACCCGCGGTGGGGGCGATGAGCCCGTCCAGGCGGTCCTTGGCCAAGGCGGCGTCTATGCCCCGGTCGCGGGAGGCGGCGAGGCAGAAGGCCCGCGCCTTCCCATATGCCTCGTCCCCGAGGCCGCCCTTGGCTTGGGAGGCTTCGAAAATCTCCTGGCCGAAATAGGGCATCTCCCCTTCTTTGTTGGCGGCGTTGAAGGCGATAAGATCCTCCAGCGAGGCCGGCGGCCTTTCGCCCGATAGTCCCGCCGGGCTTGAAGGCGCGGGTGGCGCTGAAAGATATTCCGCTATGCCCGCCTTGAACTCATAGAGAAGGACTTCGTATTCCGCTTCCCCGAACCCGCTTTCCTCCTTGAGGTCCGAATCGCACAGAACAGCCCCCAGCTCGGCCAGGGCCTTGCAGGCTTCCTGGAATAGGTTGTCGGTCGCTGAATCGAACCCGCAGAAGTTGCGCGCTATTCCAAGGCGGACCCCTTCCAATGGACGAATGCTGTTAATATCGCACAACCTTTCCACCGTCCGACGTTCATCAAGGTCGCGCAACGCATCGGGATCTTTCATCGCCGCCAGAAGGATGGCCGCGTCGCGTACGTTGCGCGCCATAGGGCCTGCCGTGTCCTGGCTGGCGGATATGGGAATGATGCCCTTCCCGGGAATGACCCCCTTCGTGGGCTTCAACCCCGCGATGCCGTTTGCCGAAGCGGG
Organism: Spirochaetota bacterium; assembly: GCA_040757435.1. Taxonomy (GTDB): domain Bacteria; phylum Spirochaetota; class Spirochaetia; order Treponematales; family Rectinemataceae; genus VKGY01. Next base: position 9,875 of record JBFLXC010000078.1, read on the forward strand.
GGAGACGATCGAGCCGTCGGTTTCAGTTCCCACAGCCGCGGCGCAGAAGTTGGCTGATACAGCTATGGCCGAGCCTGAGCTCGAGCCCGAAGGGCTTCGGTCCAGGACATAGGGATTCCTGGCCTGACCGCCTTCGGCGCTCCATCCCGAAGACGAACGCGAGGATCGGAAATTCGCCCATTCGCTCAGGTTCGCCTTGCCCAGGATCACCGCCCCCGAAGCCCTGAGCCGGGCGGCCAGGAGGGAATCCGAGGAGGCCAGGCGGCCTGCCAAGGCCAAGGAGCCGGCCGTGGTGGGCATATCGTCGCCGGTGTCGATGTTTCCCTTGAGCAGGATGGGAATTCCGTGCAAGGGGCCGCGGATCACCCCTTCGCTCCTCTCCCTGTCCAGGCGCTCCGCGATGTCCAAGGCCTTGCCGTTGAGGCAAAGGATGGAGCGCAGCCCCTTGCCCGAGTCTATCCGGGCGATCCTGTCCAGGTAAAAGCGCACCAGATCTACCGACTTGAGCTCGCCCTTTTCCATGGCGTCGGCCAGATAGGCAATGTCGATCTCCTCGAAATAATCGTCGCCCTGAACCATGGGACCTCCCCGGCCTTCCGAGATTCCCCATAGTACTCCCTCCCGCCGGGGCTGTAAAACGGAAAAACCCGATCCCCCGCCTTGCCCCGCCCCGTCGCTCCGGGGATAATCGACCCATGCGGCCTGAACCCCCAAAAATGGCGGAAGGCTTGCCCGACAGGGCATGCCTCCATAAAGTCCAGTACTACGAAACCGACCAGATGGGCGTAGTCCACCATTCGAACTACATCCGCTGGTTCGAGGAGGCGAGGACTCAGCTCTTGGAGCGCGCCGGCCTGGGCTACCACGAGATGGAGGCCCTGGGCGTGATCGTCCCCGTCCTTTCCGTGGCCTGCGAATACAAGTCCAGCGTCAAGTACGGGACAGCCGTGGCCATAGTGCCCACCGTCAAAGCCTACACAGGGCTTCGCCTGGAAGTGTCCTACCTGGTGCTGGACGCGGAAACCGGGGAAACGAAAGCCGTGGGGAGATCGAGCCACGCCTTCCTGGATTCCCGATTCAAGCCCTCGCACCTTCAGCGCCGCCACCCCGAAGTGGACGGCTTCATGAAACGCCTCCTTGCGGAATCAAAGGCGCGGGATGGCGGCGACATCGGCGAAGGAGAGGAAAAATGAAGAGGATAAGCTTGTTCGGATTGGGGAACATGGGAGCCGGAGCGGCCAAGAACCTCCTCGCGGCGGGCTTCGAGCTTACGATCTACAACAGGACGGGGGACAAGACCCTGCCCTTCGCCGCCCTGGGGGCGCGCATCGCCGCCTCTCCCGCCGAGGCGGCCCAGGGAGCCGAGGCTATCGTATCCATAACCGGGGACGACCAGGCATCCCGGTCCCTCTGGCTGGGAAAATCCGGCACCGGCGAGGACGGAGCCCTCGGCGCCGCCCCGAAGGGCTGCGTCTTCGTGGAGTGCAGCACCCTCTCGGTGGAGTGGATCCTGGAGCTGGACGAGAAGGCCAGGGCCAGGGGATGCCACGTGGTGGACGCCGGCCTGGGCGGAGGGCCGGGGGTGATGGCCGCCGGAACCATAAGCCTCTTCGTCGGCGCCGAGCCCGAAGTCTTCGCCCTGGTCGAACCTGTCCTCGCGGCTTTCAGCAAGGAGCGCTTCCATTTCGGAACCCCTGGGATGGGCATGGCCTTCAAGCTCATCAACAATATGATGATCGACGTGCAGATCAACGCCCTGGCCGAGGGGCTTGCCCTGGCCAAGCAGGCGGGGCTGGACCTGGAGACCACGAAGAAGGCCATAGAGGACGGAACCACCTCCAGCCCCATCGTGAGGATGAAGATCGCCAATATCCTTTCGGATACCTTCGAGCCCGCGGCCTTCGCCCTGAAATGGATGAAGAAGGACGCCCATTACATGGCGCGCTTCGCCGACCACATGGGCCTCTCCACCCCCGTGGCAGACGCTGCCCGGCT
>JBFLXC010000079.1:0-11610 GCA_040757435.1 Spirochaetota bacterium
GACCTGATTTACCGAGTCAAGGTCGAGATTGGCGAAAGGCTCGTCCAGGATAAGGCATTCCGGTTCCATGGCCAGCGCGCCGGCTATGGCGAGCCTGCGCTTTTCCCCGCCCGAAAGGGTCTCCGGACGACGGTCCTCCTTGCCTGCAAGGTTGGCCGCCCCAAGGCTCCTTCGCGACCGTTGTTCGATTTCCTCCCATTTCAGGCCTAGGTTGGAAGGCCCGAAGGCCACGTCCTCCGCCACGGTCTGGCCGAGGATCTGGGAATCCGTATCCTGGAACACAAAGCCCAGGGCTCTGCGGAGCTCCGGCATGGCCTCCTTGAGCGGCCTGCCCCGGAAACTGACCAGGCCCCGGCTCGGCCGTGCCAAGCCTGCCAAATGCCGGGCAAGGAGGGTCTTGCCCGAGCCGTTCCTGCCCGCCAAAAGGACGAACTCTCCCTCGCCTATGTGGAAATCCACGGAATCCAGCCCAAGGGATCCGTCGGCGAAGCTGTGGCAGAGGCCCTGCGTGGAGAGAAACTCAGCCATCGGTATACCGGGTTTCCAATGATTCGATCCCCGCGGCGATCCGCGGCGCCAGGAGGGCGGTGAGGACTATCTTGGCCGCGTCTCCCGGGAGGAAGGGATACAGCCCCGAGGCGAGGGCCCTCTCCCAGGGTATGTCAAGGACGAATTTCAGGCGCGCGACACCCACTGCGTAGACGATGGCCATTCCTGCGACGCATGCCGCCAGGGAAGCGGGTAGTTTCTTGGGCTTTCCGCCCCCGATGAAACCCATGGCTATCGTCGCGGGGACATAGCCCAGGAGGTATCCCCCGGTGGGGCCGAGGAAGCGAGCCAGACCTCCCGTGCCTCCTGAAAAGACAGGCATTCCGGCCAAGCCGAAAAAGAGGTAGATGGCCACCGACAGGAGTCCCCACCAGGGTCCTAGGGTGAGGGCGGCGAGCATTATGAACATATTCTGCAGCACGATGGGAACAGGCGTTCCAGGGATGGGAATAGCCATATAAGCGCCCACGGAGATGAGGGCGGCGAAAAAACAGGCCAGCACGGCTTGGTTGAGATAGGAGTATCGGGATTCCATCGGGGCGAACGTAGCACCCACGCCCGGAGGTAGTCAAGGATGGAGCGGCTCCCTATACTCCAGGCATGGCCACAGGCAGATTGAGGGCTGCGTTCATCCACGCCCCAGCCCATGGGAACGGAGGAGCATCCATCTCCGACCGATCCTTCGGCTCCTCCCTGGGAGCGGCATCCGTAGCCGCGGCCCTGGTCGAAGCGGGGCTCTGCGGAGCGGGCGACATCCTGGCGCTCGGCATCCCGGACGATTGTGGGCCCGAGGAAGCCTGCCGCCGGATAGATGCCTTCTCTCCGGATCTTGTGGGCCTTTCCCTATATTGCTGGAATTCCCCCCGCCTCCTGCGCGTTGCCCGGCTCCTGCGCGGCAGGGGCTACAAAGGAAGCTTGGTGGCTGGAGGCCCGGATGCCGAAGGGGTGGCGGCCAGAGAGGCGGATTCCGGGCTTTTCGACGCCATCTTCCTCGGCGAAGCCGAGAAAGCCCTAGTCGATTGGCTTGAGGGCGGCCGCAAGAAACCCGCAGGCGGAGCGCTGCGTTGCCCGCCTCCGGCGGTGGATCTTCTTGCGTCCCCGTGGTTGAAGGGAATGATGGACCCAAGGCCCGGGGATTCCGCTGCCTGGGAGCTCACCCGCGGCTGTCCCTACCACTGCGCCTATTGCTACGAAGGCAGGGGTTCGAACCGTCTGAGGCGGATTCCCATGGCAAGGCTAGAAGCCGAAGTGGAAATATTCCTCGCTGCGGGGGTGGGGGAGGTATTCGTCCTGGATCCCACCTTCAATGCGGACCAAGGGCGGGCCCTTGAAATCCTGCGCTTCCTTGCCAGGAAGGCTGGGGACAGGATCAGCTGGAATTTCGAGGTGCGGGCGGAGCTGTTGAGCGAAGCCCAGGCGCGGGCCTTCGCCGCCTTGCCATGTTCCCTGCAGATAGGGCTTCAAAGCGCCGATCCCGGCATCCTCGCGGGGATCGGAAGGACGATGGACAAGGAGAAATTCGTAAAAAACCTAAGGATCCTGGACCGACACGGGATCGTATACGGCCTTGACCTCATATACGGACTGCCCGGCGACTCCTTGGCTGGATTCCTTCGCAGCCTTGATTTCGCCCTCTCTCTCGGACCCAACCACCTGGATATCTTCGGCCTTTCGATCCTGCCCGGAACCGAATTGTGGGACAGGAGGGAGGAGCTTGGCCTCGTGGCAGGCGACGAACCTCCCTACGCACTGAGGGAGCACAGGCAGGCTTCGGGGGGTAGGGGTTTTTCCGCGGCGGACATGGAGGAGGCCAGGGGAATCGCCCAGGCGGCGGACCTGTTCTACTCCCGGGGGAGGGCGGTCCCTTGGTTCCGGAGCATCGCCGCGGCGGCGAAAGCCAAGCCCTCGGCCTTGATTCGGGGATTCTCCCGCTTCGCCATGTCCGCCGCCCCCGACGCGAGACACAGAGCGATCGAGGAGCTCCAGATCGCCTATGTGGAAGGGCTGTTCACGCTGCGGAAGAATGGAAACCGCCTCTCCGGGCTCGCAAAGGATATGGTCAGGTATTTCGGCGCCTGGTCCAGGGCCTTCGCCGAGGGGGAGAAGACAATCCTTGCCATGGAATACTCTCCCGAGGCCTTGGAGCTCGCGGCGGCGGAGGGTATGGAAGCCGCGGAGAGGATGACAACCGCGGCGGGCTTGGGCGGCGGATCCACAGGAACCGGGGCCTCGCCGTGGAGAATTGAAATCGGCCCCTCCAGGAAGGGGCCGATGGTGCGTGTCTTGAAAGGCGGAACCGGCCTTTAGGGCCTATTCCCAGTCCAAAAGCCTTCTTTGGCCGGACAAGGCCCTCAGTTCCGTGAGGTCCTGGCTCACCTCCAGCGTTCCCAGGTACTTTTTCTCACCATCCCTCAAGGCATAGTACTCGATGAGGATGAAACGGCCGCCCATCTCGATCCAGAACCGCGCCTTGTCCTTTTCGCCCTTCTTGAAGGCGGCGAGGATCTTGTTCACCACGTCCACCGATTTTTGGGGATGGCAGTTCTGCACGCTGCGGCCGATCACGCCGGGGCTCCGGGGGAATATCCTATGGGGAGCGTCGGAATAGTAGAGGACCCGGTCCTCCTCGTCCACGATGCTTATGTCCACGGGAAGGGTCATCAAGGCGATGTCCAGGGTCTTTAAGGGAACAAGGCCGGTTGAAAGCTCAAGGAGCTTTTCCGCCTTGGTCGAAGGCTCGGCAAGGGCGGGCGAAGGCTCGCCGGGCGCCGCGGCATTCTGCGCGGGGGCGGCGGGGGTTGACTCCACCAGTTTTTGGAGGTTCCCGTACTTCATCCCTCCCGTCCTGGCAAGGACGAGGCCGGCGTCGTACATCGAGGCCGGCTTGACCCAGGCGAAGCCGATGGCATCCTCACCCATGCGGATCTCCGCCCATTCCCGCTCCGAGAGCCTTCGGTTCGATTCGGGGATAAGGATGTGCTGCTCCATGAAAATCATCTTGAGGATTTTGGCCTTGAGGGTCTTGGCCGCCTTGCGGAAACTTTTCTGGTCGATGGAGAGGGCGGCCTCGGTTTCCTTGAAGAGCTCCCTGATTTCGTCGTGCTTGCCCCACATGACCCGGGAGGGTCCGGTGAACTTGTGCTTCTCAAGGTAGGGGAAGAGCTGGTTTTCCTTGCGGGCGTAATGGACGATCAGCTTGGACAGGTCGGACAGGGCTTCCTTGGCCGCCACCTTCTGGGATGGGCCCCACACGAAGGAGCGGGCGACGGCCACCAAGGCTCCCGCCTTTTTCTTCGCAAGCTTGTTCTCTTCCATCATCGTGTGGACCGGATGGCCGGGCACGCTGGACGGGGAACCTCCCTCCGCGAGGGAAGATTCGAAAACCTCCACATGGACTTCGCAGAGCCTCTGCACTTCCTCAACGGGCATGCCGTTGTCGATGAGGGATTGTTCCATGGCGGCGATCTCAGCTGCGCTCACCCCCACGATGAGTTTGGCGAATTCCTTCTTCACTTCCCCCACCGGAGTCCCGGCGTGGAGCTTCTTGATGATTCCCGTGAGCGCTTCCTGCCGCTTGGGATCGATGACAATGTCTTCGCTCATGGCGCCACCTCCTAGGTTTTGATTTCGGTTTCCTTCGCATCGCCTATGGTAAGGCCGAATTTTTCCTCTTCCATGTTGCCCCGGGGCTCCACGTGGACTATCACGTCGTAGACGTCGGGCAACCGTTCCTTTATGGCGTCCTCGACCCGGATTGCCACCTCGTGGGCCTTGAGCACGGGCATGGTAGGCTCCACCTCGATGTCCAGGTCGGCTATCAGCATGGCGCCTATTCTCCTAAGGCGCACCCTGTGGGGATTCCCCGCCTCGGGTATGCCGTGGATAGCGTCGAAGAGCTCCCGGTAGGGGCCGTGGTCCTTGGTTCCGTCCATGAGCTCCGTGTTCGCCTCCAGGAAGATGCCGATGGCGTTCTTGAGTATCCACAGGGCTACCAGGGCGGCGAAAATTTTATCCATCAAGGGAAAGCCGGTCAGATAGCTGATCCCCAGGCCCAGGAGGACGGCGGAGGAGGTGGCGATGTCGCCCCTCATGTTCTTCCCGTTCGCCACCAGCATGGAGGAGCCGGCCAGCCTGCCGTAGCGGAACTGGGTCCAGGAGAGGAAGGATTTGCCGAGGATGGAGGCCAGGGTCACCCAAAGCGCGAAGGCCGAGGGGAGGGAAGCCGCGCCGCCCTGGACAATTCCCTTCAGCGCGCTCATGAGCACCTGGGCGCCTGCGAAGAACACGATGAAGGAGATGAGGGCCGCGGAGACGGTTTCGATCCGTCCATGGCCGTAGGGGTGCTCTATGTCCCCGGGCTTGGAGGAGATCCGGGCGGCGGCCAGCGTGACTGTGGAGATGAAGACGTCGGTGGCCGAGTCTATGCCGTCCGACAGAACGGAGAGACTTCCCGAGAGGGCCCCGGCGGCGATCTTGGCGATGGAAAGGACAGCGTTGCCCAGCAATGCGATCCAGCTTGCCTTGCGGATCATTGCCGAGCGTTCCGCGGCACGGCCTGTCTGGTCTGTCATAGGTTCCTGGACTCCAGGATCCCGTCCGCGGCGCGAAGGCCCGAGGCCCAGGCGGCGGTTATGCCCCGGGACGTGCCCGCCCCGTCGCCCACAAGGTAGAGGCCTTCGGCGCTGCGGAAGTGCCTGTCTAGGAAGACCGGCCTGTTGGCGTACAGCTTGATCTCCGGATAGTACATGATCGTGGAAGGATGCAGGAGGCCCGGCACGATGGAATCCAGGAGCTTCATCCCGTTCCAGATGGCGTTGAGGATCTTGGCCGGCGCCGAGAGGGCGATGTCCCCGGGAGTCGAGGTGGGGAGGGTGGGCTCGAAATCGTAGAGGTCGCCGGTGAAGGATTCGGCGAAGGATCGCTTGCCAAGGCGGAAGTCTCCCACCCTTTGCATGATGGGCCTTCCTCCGCCCAGCAAGGCGGCCTGCATGCCCAGCATGCGGGCATAGGACTGGCCGGAGGCCAGGGGTGCCGTCAGGGTGACTGTCTTCAGCATGGCGAAGTTGGTCAGGCCGTTTTCGGGCCGCGAGGCCGACCAGGCGTGGCCGTTCACGGAGTACCAATGGCCGGATTCCTGGTCTCCATACCGTTCCTGCACCACGTAGGCGGACCTGGAGTTGGTGCAGAAGGTGCGGGTCTTCTTGGGAAAGAGGAACTTGGGATCGTAGTAGTCCCGCACTATGGGGTATCTCTCCTCCCTGGTCTCGATCCTGACGCCTATGTCGACTATGTTGTCCCGGTAGGAGATTCCGGCGGAATTCATGATCTCCTGGAGAAAGGCGAATCCCCCCCTGCCCGGGGCTATGACCAGGTCGCCGTAGCCGATTTCCCTTCGGTCTGTGGAAATTACCTTATTCGCTCCGTCCAGGCCCGTCATCTTCTCGCCCAGGGAGATTTCAACCCCCATGCCCTTGAGCCTCGCGATCAGGGACTTGATCAATTCCAGCCCGCCGTCGGTGCCCAGGTGGGACTGGCGGATCTCCAGAAGGCTCACTCCCAGCTTTTCCGCCCGGTGGCGGTAGACGCCTACATTCCTCTTGTCCATTATCGCCGGGGCGAGGAAGGCTTCCACCCGCCCCAGGTAATGCTCCGCCTGGTCCTTGGCCCAGCAGGTCTCCGGGAAGCCGATGGGCCAGGTGAAATTCATCTTGCAGTCGTTGCGCAAGCCTCCCGAGGAGACTTCGTTCTTTTCCAAAATAAGGATGGCGAGCCCGGGCTTGCGCTCCAGGAGGCCGAAGGCGGCTCCCAGCCCCGCGGGACCGGAGCCCACGATAGCTACGTCGTAGGTATTCATCTCTTGGCCAGGTATTTCCTTATGTCCACGGCTACCGCCGCGATGATGATGGCTCCCTTGATGATCTGCTGCCAGTAAGGGTTCATGTTTATAAAGGTAAGCCCATAGGAGATTATGCTGAAAATGAGGACGCCGACAACCATGCCGGGGACGGTGCCGATCCCGCCCGAGGTCGAGACGCCGCCGACGACGCAGGCCGCGATGGCGTCAAGCTCGTATCCGTTCCCGTAGTTGTTCGTGGCTCCTCCGGTGCGCGCCGCCTCCAAGGTGCCCGCCAAGCCGTAGAGGGCGCCCGCGATGGTGTAGATGGCCAGGAGGTTCTTCTGCACCGGCACGCCCGAGACCTTGGCCGCGTCGGCGTTGCCTCCGATGGCGTAGATGTTCTTGCCGAACCTGGTCTTGTTGTGCAGGATCCAGACAACCGCGGCGACTGCCAGGGCGATGAGGACGATGTAGGGTAATGAGTATGTGCCGTCGAAGCCCACGTAGCCGGATCCCAAGGCGGTCAGGTCCTTCCTAAGGCCTCCGATGGGCTGGGCTCCGTAGGGAGGACGGTCGAAGTAGATGGATGTGATCCCGTAGGTGGCAACCATTGTGCCCAGGGTGGCGATGAAGGGCGGAACCCTGAGATAGGCGATGATTACCCCGTTCAGGAGGCCCAGGAGCGCGCAGGCGGCGATTGCGATGAGGATGGGAATCCACAGGGGCAGCTCGGGCATGGTCGGGTACATCCGCCGTGGATAGGAGAGGAACTGCAGGAGAGAGGCGGAAACCACGGCGGCGAGCCCCACCTGCCGGCCCGCGGAGAGGTCCGTGCCTCCGGTTATCAGGATGCCTCCCACCCCCATGGCTATGATGATCCTCGTGGCGGACATGGAAAGGATGTTCCTGAAATTCTGAAGCGAAAGGAAGGAGGGAGCCTTTATGCTTATCCCTACGACCAAGGCCAGGAAGACCAGGTAGATGGCGTATTGGAGGGAAAAGTCCTTCAAGGCCTTGCGCCGCGCCAGGGACGCGGATCCGATGTCGTCGGGGGAGTCGGTACGTTTCATTATGGTTCTCCTCACATGAACTGAGTGGCCAGCCGCATGATCTGCTCCTGGTCGGCGGTCCTGCCGTCCAGGATGCCGGTGAGCCTGCCTTCGCACATGACCATTATCCGGTCGGACATGCCCAGCAGCTCGGGCATCTCCGACGAAATCATGATGATGCTTTTGCCCTTGGCGGCCAAATCCGCGATGATGCTGTAGATTTCATACTTCGCCCCCACGTCGATGCCCCGGGTGGGCTCGTCCAGGATCAGGATGTCCGGCTCCGTGAGGAGCCAGCGGGCGAAGAGGACCTTCTGTTGGTTTCCTCCCGAGAGGTCCTTGATCCTCGTCCTGGAGGAGGGAGTCTTGACCTTGAGCTGCTCGATGCTTTTGGCTACGTCGGCGTTGCAGCGTTTCTCGTCGATGAGCCCGGCCTTGCCCACATATCGGTGGAGGTTGGCCAGGATGGTGTTGTCCAGGACCGAGAGCATTGGAACGATGCCCGTGGCGCGCCTTTCCTCGGTGAGGAGTGCCATGCGCTTGGCTATGGCGCTCTGGGGCGAGGCGATGGCGGCGGGTTTCCCATTCATGCGGATGGTCCCGGATTCGACGGGCCTCAGGCCGAAGATGGACTCCACCAACTCCGTCCTCTTCGCCCCCACAAGGCCGCCGATCCCGAGGATCTCCCCTCGGCGAAGCTCGAAGGATACATCCTTGAAGGAGTGGGACTCCGCGGAGCAAAGCCCCTCCACCGTGAGCACCACCTCGCCGGGAGCGTTGTTCCGGGGTGGAAAGCGGTGGGTGAGGTCCCTGCCGACCATCTTCGAGATGATCATGTCCGTGGTGAGGTCCTTGGCGGCGTAGGTCCCCACGTGGCGGCCGTCCCGCATGACCGTCACCTCGTCGGAGATGGCAAGGATCTCTTCCATCTTGTGGGAGATGTAGATTATCGCCACTCCCTTGGACCTCAGGTCCCGGATGATCTTGAAAAGCTGGGCGACTTCGTTTTCCGTCAGCGAGGAGGTGGGCTCGTCCATGATGATGACCCGGGAGTTGTAGGACACGGCCTTGGCGATTTCCAGGGATTGTATCTTGGAGACCGAAAGGTTCCTCACCCAGGTCTTGGGATCTATGTCCATGCCCAGAGAGGCGAATATCTTCACCGTGTCGTCGTGGAGCTTCCTCTTGTCCACGAAGGGAAGGGGGCCGATCTTTCTCACCGGCATCCTGCCCAGCCAAAGGTTTTCCATCACCGGACGGTAGGGAACAGGCAGGAGTTCCTGGTGGATCATGGAGATGCCCGAATCAAGGGCTTGGCGGGATGTGGTGAACCTGACGGGCTTGCCGTCCAGGAGGATTTCCCCTTCGTCGGGGATGTAGATGCCGAAGAGGCATTTCATCAGGGTGGATTTGCCCGCCCCGTTTTCCCCCATCAGCGCGTGGACCGTGCCGGGCTTGATCTTGACGGTCACTTCGTCCAGGGCCTTCACGCCCGGAAAATTCTTCGAGATGCGGTTCATCTCCAGGATATATTCAGAGACACCCATGCACATGCCTCCCTTCGAACGCCGAAACTCGGGTGCGCCTTTGTATACATACACCCTTTCAGGCCATAAATAAAGCGGGCAACCGGCCAAAACCGATTGCCCGCCTGGACCTTAGGGGAGCCTAGGGTCTTATTTGAACTGGGTGTAGTTTTCCTTGGTCACCATCTGGTAGGGAACCCAGACGTACTTGCCGTCGGCGATTTCCCAGCCGGCCTTGGTGACGTCCTCGCCCTTGGCGAGAGCGTAGGCCAGGTCGAAGGTGGCCTTGCCTTGGTTCTTGGCGTCGTTGAGGACGGTGCCCAGGAGGGTTCCTTCCTCGACAGCCTGGAGGGCGGGGGCGGTGGCGTCCACGCCGACGACCACGATCTGCTTTCCGCCGGCGAAGTAGCCTTCGGACTTGAGGGCTTCGATGGATCCAAGGGCCATGTCGTCATTGTTGCAGAACACGACTTCGATCTTGTCGCCGTAGGCGGCGTAGAAGGCCTTCATCTTCTCAAAGGCCTTGGGGCGGTCCCACATGGCGGTGTCCTCGGCGAGCTTCTCAACCTGGATGCCAGCGTCGGTCACGGCCTGGATGGAGAACTGGGTGCGGAGCTCGGCGTCCTGGTGTCCCGGCTCGCCCTTGAGCATGATGTACTGGATCTTTCCGTCCTTGTTCTTGTCGGCGGCGGGATTGGCCTTCCAGTAGTCCACCACGATCTGGCCCTGCATGGTGCCGGACTGCTCGGCCTTGGCGCCGACGTAGTAGACCTTGTCCCAGGCCTTCATGTCCTCGGGCAGGGGCTCGCGGTTGAAGAACACCACGGGGGTCTTCTTGGCCTTGGCCTTTTCGATGATGGCGGCGGCGGCGGTGCGGTCCACGGGGTTGATGGCGATGGCTTTCATCTTCTTGGAGAGGAAGGCATCCACCTGGTCGTTCTGGGTGGGCTGGGCGTTCTGGCTGTCCACGACCTCCACCTCGGCCTTGTCCGTGGCGTTTTCGGTGATCGCGTTTCTCACATAGGACATGAAGGTGTCGTCGAACTTGTAGATGGCGACGCCGACCTTGGGTTTTCCGCTTGCGGCTCCGCCACAGCTGGCGAGGAGAACCACGAGCACGGTAAGGGCTACGAGAAGTTTTTTCATATAACTCCCTCCTGAACACATCGTGCGTCCAACGGCGCACACCATTACTGTAGCGGGTAACGTTCGCTCTGTCCAGATCCCGGACGCGGGAAAAGGTTTGATTTTCATTGATACGCAATCGACCGCGAATCACGGGGGATATGGGCGGATTATTCGATCATCGAGGAACGACCGCGAAATACAGCACCGACCGCTGGAATCAGCCCCTTTCGATGTGGTAGCTCCAGGCCAGGCGGGCGATGTTGCGTAGGATGCCGATGAGGCAGGCTACGATGAGGATCGCGGTGAAGCCTGGTTCCATGGTCAGGAGGTCGTGGTACGCTAGGGATTTGCCGACTATCCTGGATGCGGCCAGGGGGGCGAGGCCTAGGATCGCGCTCCTCAGCCCTATCCCAAGGACCGTGCGGACGAGTATCAGGGTATGGAGGAAATTCCCCCTGCTGGTTTCCCGGCGGTTGCGCAACTCCCTTGCCCAGGAGAGGCTCCATGCGGTCTGGAGGAAGATGCTGGTGGCGTACACGAAGGATGCGATGCCTGAGAGCACCATGATCCTGCCCAAGGGAGGCAGCCTTTCGGCCTGGCCTGTGGTCATGATGCTTTCCGCCGCGGCGGAGAGGAGGGGTAGGACCACGTTGGACTGGATTATCCCGCCCTGGGAAGAAAGGATCGCCACGCTGGCCCTCCGCTCCGGCCAAAGCATGATGCGGGAGGAGAAGCCCACGACGGATCCTCCCTGGAAGGCATAGGCCTGGTCCTTCGACCAGCCGAGCCTCCATCCGAATCCCGTGTCCCCTCCGGGCACCAGGGGCTTGAAGAGCTCCGGAATCCTCGCCGAAGGAAGGGTGCGGACCCCAGTCCGGGGAGGGGAGGAGACATAGGCGAGGAACCTGCCCAGGTCGCCGGGGGTGGTGACGATTCCGTCCGCGGGGGCCGCGATGGTGGCCACCCGGGATTCATAGGGAAAGGAGAGGCCGAAGAAAAGGCCTGATCCCACAGCAACGCCCTGGAGGGAGTCGGGCTTGGAGGTGGTGCCGTGCATCCCCAGGGGAATGAGGATCCTGGACTGCAGAAGCTCGTCGAAGGAGGCCCCGCCCGCTTCCTCGATGGCGTAGCCTATGATCCTGTAGACGAGCCTCGACCTAGCCTTGGTCCGTCCCTCGAACCTCGCCCGGAAATAGCCCTCGGGATCGAGCTCCCCCGCCTCGATGCCGTAGGAAGGCACCTGGAACTCCCCCAAGGATCTGTCGTCGAGGTTCAGGGAATGGGCTGCCAATTGCCGCAAGGTCATCGACTCCTCTTCGAAGGTCCTGGGGAGGTAGCGGTCTATGCCTTCCTCCAGATCCACCTCTCCCAGGCTGGCCAGGGAGAACAGGAGGGCTCCGGTGAAGATCTCCGAGGCGGGTCCCAGATACATGGGGCTGTCGTCCGCAAGGGGGGCCCCCAGGCCGTCGGTGCCCAGGAAATCCTTGAAGGTTATCCTTCCGTTGCGGGTTACGACCACGGC
>JBFLXC010000080.1:0-11386 GCA_040757435.1 Spirochaetota bacterium
CATTCCCGCCTGGACCAGGTTGCCTTGGGCGTCGTATTTGGAAAGCTTGCGGGCGTAGGCGGCCAGCTCATCCAAGGTCTTGGGCGGCTTTTCGGGGTCGAAGCCGGCTTCCTTGAACAGCTTCTTGTTCCAGATCAGGGCAAGGGTGCGGACCGCCGTGGGGACCGAGTAGTACTTGCCCCCGAAATCCACCGACTCGGCGACGAAGGGATAGAAATTCTTGTCGTAGAACTCCTTGTTGAAGTCCGACTTGGGCAGCTCCTGCAGGTACCCGGCCTTGACGTACATGGGGAGCCAGCCGTAGAAGAGGGTTATGACGTCGGGGCCCTCGCCCGCGGGGATCGAAGCCGCCACCTTCTGGTTGAAGGTTTCGTAGGGGAAGGTTACCTGCTCCACCTTGATGCCGGGATTGGCCTTCTCGAAGTTCTTGATAAGCTCGTCCACGAGCTTCACCTTCGTCTCGAAGAAATACTGCCAATAGGTGATCGTCACCGTCTGGGCTCCGACTCCGACGGCCAGGCCCAGGAGGGCGACGAGAAGCAATACCGCGCGCATACGTTTCATGATGCCTCCTTGAACGAAAGAGGGATGAAAACCCATAGAATTTTTTTTCATCCCTCATTTTGCCACGTCATTATATTCCGGCATTATCCCGGAAGCAAGGAAAATCAGAGCTTGGCCACGAAGTCCCTGCCGTAGGCCACGCAGGCCTCCATGCCGGCGTCGTCGGGATTCCAAAGGCAGCGGATGCCTTCGTCCACCAGCTCGAAGCCCCCCTTGGCAAGCCATTCGGATATTCTCTTCACCCCCTCGCCGCTCCAGCCGTAACAACCGAAGGCCGCCGCCTTCTTTCCCTTGAACTTGAGCCCCTCGATCTCCTCGAGGATGCCCGCCGTGCCGGAGGAGATTCCCTTGCCGATGGTGGGAGACCCGACCAACACCGCCTTGGCCTTGAACACCTCGGTGATGATGTCGTTCTTGTCCGTCTTGGCGATGTTGAAGAGCTTCACCGCCACGTCCTTGTCCGCCTGATGGATGCCCTCGGCGATCTTCTCCGCCATGACCCGGGTGCCGTTCCACATCGTGTCGTACAGGAGGGTAATCTGGTTTTCCTTGTACGCCTTGGCCCACTCCAGGTATTTGAGCACGATCTGGGTGGGCTTGTCCCGCCAGATTATCCCGTGGCTGGTGGCGATCATGTCGATGGGGAGGTTGAAGCCCAGGACTTCCTGGATCTTCTTCTCCACCAGGGCGCTGAAGGGTGTCAGGATGTTGGCGTAGTACTTGATGCACTCGTCGAAGAGCTCGTCCTGGTCCACCAGGTCGTTGAAGAGAAGCTCCGTGGCGTAGTGCTGGCCGAAGGCGTCGTTTGAGAAGAGGATATTGTCCCCGGTCATGTAGGTGGCCATGGAATCCGGCCAGTGGAGCATCCGCATCTCCACGAACACCAACTTCTTCCCGTTTCCTATGTCCAGGCTGTCCCCTGTCTTGACGGTGCGGAAATTCCAGTCCTTGTGGTAATGGCCTTTCAGGGATTTGACGCCGTTCTCGGTGCAGTACACCGGCACGTCGGGAATGCGGGAAAGGAGTTCGGGCAAAGACCCGGAGTGGTCGATCTCCGCATGGTTGGCGATCACGCAGTCGATCTTCTTGAGGTCGATCTCCTTTTCCAGGTTGGCAACGAACTCCTTGGCGTAGGGGAGCCAGACCGAATCGATGAGGACGTTCTTCCCTTCCTTTATCAGGTACGAATTGTACGAAGAGCCCTTGTGAGTGGAATACTCGTCGCCGTGGAATTTCCTCAGCTCCCAGTCCACCTTGCCTACCCATGTGACATTGCCCTTGACCGGCTTGCCCATAGACGCCTCCTCCATTGTTAAGTGTTATAAGCGAAGTATACGACGGTTTCTCCTCGATTCAAGGCTGGTCCCGATTGTTGCGGAAGATTGACTGGGTATACCCTTTTATTATGGCGCAACCCACTGTTTTCATGAAAAAGGGCGAAGAGCTCAGGATCCGCCAGGGACATCCCTGGGTGTACGACAACGAAATTTCAAAGCTCGAGGGAAATCCCGGACCCGGGGACGAGGTAAGGGTGGCCGATTCCCGCGGCAACGCGCTGGGATTCGGTTTCTACAACCTCTCTTCAAAGATCCGGGTGCGGATATTTTCCAAGACCCAGGCCCAGGCGGACCGGGATTTCTTCCTGGCCCGGTTCAGGGAAGCCTTCGACTTCCGCAGGCGATGCTTCGACCCGGAGTCCGAGAGCCTCAGGGTTCTCTTCGGCGAGGCCGACTCGGTTCCCGGGCTTGTGGTGGACCGCTTCGTGGGCCATGGCGCCGATGGGGTGCGGAAAGGCTCCTGGCTGGTGGCCCAATTCCTCAGCCTTGGGGTGGAGCGCAGGAAGGCCCAGATCCTCGAAGCGCTGGATGAGGTGTTCAAGCCCGACGGGATCGTGGAGAGGTCCGAGGCTTCGGTGCGAAGCCTCGAAGGCCTTGGGCCTTCCTCGGGGCTGGTCCTGGGAGAGGAGCCGGGGCGCATCGTGATCGAGGAAAATCATGCCAAATTTCTTGTGGACATGGAGGAAGGACAGAAGACAGGCTGGTTCCTGGACCAGAGGGCGAACCGGGCGGCGGCGGCGCGCTGGGCGCAAGGCAGACAGGTGCTGGATGTTTTCTGCAACCAGGGAGGCTTCGGCATACTCTGCGCCTTGAAGGGCGCGGCCTCCGTGGCCGGGGTGGACGGCTCGGGTCCCGCCCTGGCAGCGGCGGCGGCCAACGCGGAACTCAACGGAGTCTCCGACCGGTACGCCACCGTCGAGGCCAACGCCTTCGACTATTTGAGGCAGCTCGAAAAGGAAGGACGGCGCTTCGGCATGGTCATCCTCGATCCGCCGGCCTTCGCCAAGAGCCGCTCTTCCGTGGAATCCGCCTCACGAGGCTACAAGGAGATCAACATCCGGGGCATGAGGCTGCTTGAGAAGGGGGGGATCCTGGCCACCTGTTCCTGTTCCTTCTGGTTCGACGCCTGGAGGTTCGACCGCATGCTGGCCCAGGCGGCGGAGGATTGCGGAAGGAGGTACAGGGTCCTTTACGAAGGGCTCCAGGACCTGGACCATCCCATCGTCTCGGGATATGGAGAGTCGAGATACCTGAAGTGCAGGATCCTGGAATTGTCCTGAGGAGCCTAGGCTAGAGTATCTGCGCTTTTTCTATCTCTTCCAGGTACACGCCGAAGAGCCTTGACAGCTGGGATGCCTCGGAATACGAGGTGCCGGCCTTGGCGTTGAAGAAGGAGATGAAATCCGCCATCTCCTTTTCGCTCTTTGAGAACAGGGCCGAGGAGAAGGCGGCGCGGTACAGCCCTTTCTCCGCCAGCTCCATCGTGGAGAGCTTGCCGAATTCCTTCTTGGCCTTTCCGTCCACCACCGCGACGGGACCCTCGAAGCCGATGGCGAATATGAAGTCTTCCCTGGATATCATGGCTCTCTCCTCGCGTCCAAAAGAATCAAAAAATCGGGGGCGCATCGCGCCCCCGGGGTCGGGTCGGCCTTAAGGCGCCGCAAAACCCTGCCTTTAGTCGGCCGGGGAGAAGGAATCCTTTCCCGCGCCGCACATGGGGCAGACCCAGTCCTCGGGCAGCTTCTCGAAGGGAGTGCCCGCGGGGATCTTTCCGTCCGCATCGCCCTCGGCGGGGTCGTAGATGTAGCCGCATACTTCGCATACATACTTCTGCATATTCTACTCCTTATATTCGCGGTATATCCGCGTTCAACCCGCGTCGCCGCGGTTCAAGCCTTCCACAATCCGTGGAGGTTGCAGTACTCCCTGGCGGCGACCTTCTCCGCCTTCACGGGGAAGAAAGCCTTGGGTGCGTCCCCGGGCTTCAAGTCAGCCCTGTACACCACGCCGTCCGCCATGAGCTCGATCCACTGGATGTAATGCTTCTCCTCCATGGGATGGGCCACGGAACCCACGGAAACCCACCATCCGCCTTCGACCTTCTCAAGGACGGGAACATGCTTTTCCTTGGAGGCGTCCACGGTGTTTTCCACCATGAGCTTCATGGGTTCGCCGCAGCAGACCAGGTCGCCGCCGCCGGCGAAGAGGACTTCAACGATATTGCCGCATTGTTCGCACTTGTACACTTGGTTCTTCGCGATCATAGTGACCTCCTTTTCAGATCCAGGCTTACCAGTTTTCGGTCAGGAGCTCGAAATAGGCCTGGGGATGGGCGCAGGCGGGGCACATCTTGGGCGCCGCGTCTCCCTCGTAGAGATACCCGCAGTTGATGCATCTCCACACAGCCTTCTCGTCCTTCTTGAACACCTTGCCGGCGTCGATGTTGGCCGCCAGCCCTTCGTAGCGCTTTGCGTGCTGCTTCTCAGCCACGGCTATGGCCTCGAACACCGTCGCGATGGCATCGAAGCCCTCTTCGCGGGCGACCTTCGCGAAGGAAGGATACATCTCCTTCCACTCGTAGTTCTCGCCGTCCGCCGCTTCCTGGAGGTTCTGGCGGGTGGTGCCGATGATCCCCGAGGGGAAGGTGCCGGTTATGGTCGCCGTGCCGCCCTCCATGAACTTGAAGAGACGCTTGGCGTGCTCCTTCTCCTGGTTGGCGGTTTCCTCGAAGATCAGGGCCATCTGGACATAGCCCTCCTCCTTGGCCTTGGAGGAGAAGTAGGTGTATTTGTTCCTGGCCTGGGACTCTCCGGCGAAAGCCGCCATCAGATTGACTTCTGTCTTGGTTCCACGGATGCTCTTCATGAAAACCTCCTTGCGCGAATTATCGTTCGTTCCAGTATAGCCCGAGTGGATCGGCTTGGGAATATCGCCGCCCAAGAAAATTCCTTCCATCCTGAAGCGCCGCCGCTCCCCCATGGCGTAACATGGGTGGAGCGTGGCGATGGAATCGAACTATGTGTTGGAGAAGTGCGCAAGCCTCGAGTTCGGGGGCAAGAAGAACCCTGACATACGGGAACGGATCCTGCGTGACGGCCCCAGGGCCCTCACGGACCGGGAGCTCATCGCGGCCCTTCTGGGCTCGGGCTGCGCGGGCCGGTCGGTCACAAGCCTGGCCCACGACGTGCTGGACATCATAGACAAGGGGAAGACCGAGCTGGAGATAGAATTCCTCAAGAAGCTCGAGGGCATGGGGGACGCCAAGGCCTGCGCCATAGCCGCGTCCATCGAGCTGGGCCGGCGCTACTACTCCCTCAAGGACCGCAGGATCAGCGCCCCCAAGGACGTTTTCCCCCTCATCTCCCACTTCGCGGACCGCAAGCAGGAGCATTTCCTCTGCATATCCCTCAACGGCGCCCATGAGGTGATCTCCGCGCGGCAAATCACCTCGGGCCTGGTCAACAAGACGGTGGTGCATCCAAGGGAGATCTTCGCCGATCCCATAACGGACCGGGCCTGCGCGGTGATCGTGGCCCACAACCACCCTTCGGGGAACCTGGAGCCGTCCAAGGAGGACATAGACATCACAAAGCGGCTCAAGGAGGCGGGGGATGTGCTGGGCATCCCCCTCCTGGACCACATTGTGTTCAGCGCCTCGGGCTACCTGAGTTTCGTCGAAAGGGGCATCATCACCCCCTTCGAGGCTACTTGATCAGTCCCAACCTCTTTCCGCAGTCCGCGAAGATGTCAAGGACATGCTGGAGCTGGTCCTTGGTGTGGGTGGCCATGTAGGAAGTCCTCAGGAGGGCCATCCCGGGGGGGACGGCGGGGGAAACCACTGCGTTGCAATACACTCCGTGGTCGAAGAGTTCCTTCCAGAAGCGGAAGCAGGTCTCGTCGTCGCCGATGATTATGGGCACGATCGGCGTCTGGGTGGCGCCGATGTTGAACCCCAGGTCCTTGTAGCCCTTTATCATGAAGGCGGCGTTCTCCCAAAGCCTCTCCACATGCCAGGGCTCCGTCTCCATGACTTCCAGGGCGGCGTAGGCGGCCATGGCGTTGGGCGCCGGCAGGGAGGCGGAGAATATGAAGGATCGGGCGGCATGCTTTATGTAGTTGATCACGTCCTTGTCGCCCGCCACGAAGCCGCCCAAGGAGGCGAAGCTCTTCGAGAAGGTCCCCATGATGAGGTCAACGTCCTTGGTCAGGCCGAAGTGCCAGGCCGTTCCCCTGCCCCCGCCCAGGACGCCGAGGGAATGGGCGTCGTCGACGTAGAGACGGGCTCCATGCTTCTTGCAGATCTCCACGAGCCTGGGAAGATCGACGATGTCGCCGCCCATGGAGAAGACCCCGTCCACCACCACCATGACGCCGTTTTCCTCGGGAATCTTGTCCAGGATCCTATCCAGCTGCTCAAGGTCGCCGTGGACATAGCGCTTTATCTCGCCCATGCCGAGGCGGCAGGCGTCCACGATGGATGCGTGGTCGTCCTTGTCGGTGACGACTATGTCGTTCCGTCCGATCAGGGAGGAGATGGCCCCCAGGTTGGCCTGCATGCCCGTGGAGAAGACCAGGGCCGCCTCCTTGCCAACGAATGCCGCGAGGCGCTCCTCCAGGTCTATGTGGAGCTTCAATGTCCCGTTCAGGAAGCGGCTGCCCGTGCAGGAAGGACCGAAATCCTCAAGCGCCTTGCGGGCGGCGCCACGGACCTTGGGATGGGTGGTAAGCCCAAGGTAGTTGTTGGAGCCGATCATGACGATCCGCTTGCCGTGGAAGGTCGCCTCTGTGCCTTCAAGGCCGTCCAGGGGCTGGAAATAGGGGTAGATCCCCTTTTCCATGGCCTGCTTGTCCAGGTCGAAGGAAAAACATTTCTGGAATATGTCCATCGGGTGGACCTCCGGGTCCGCGCGTTGAGTTGCTCCCCCCGCGCGAGGTATGGCCGCGGATGATCAAAGCCACCGCGGCGTCGGGCGCCGGCCGTTGTTCGGCCCGCGCGCAGGGATATTCTACAAGGTATGGAGGAGAAGGGTCAATCTCGGATTTTTTTGCTAATTTATTTGCGCGGCTTCAAGGACTTGAAGAGGGTCTTGAAGATCGTCGCAATCGCCTTCGGCTTCCCGGTTCTCTCCGACACGCCCCTCACATCCGAGAAGGCGAAGACGTCGTCCTCCTTCCCCGCCACGAGAAGGTGGTCTTGATCCAGGAGCCTGTAGTCCCGGTCGATGTTCTTGAAGCTCTCGGAGTTCTCGGCCCTCACCGCCACGACGTTTATCCCCCGCTGGCGGCGCAGGTCGGCCTCGAGCAAGGTCTTCCCCACGTAGGCCGAGGGGGTGCGGACCTCAGCCATGACCAAGTCCCCTCCGATGGGCATGAAGTTGTACAGGGAGGCGGAAAGGATGAGGGGAGTGATCCTCGCCGCGGCTTCCCGGTCCGAGTTGACCACCCGGGTGGCTCCCACCAGCTTGAGGACTTCGCTCCTCTCGTCGGATTCGGATTTTACGATTATTTCCTTGACCCCCAGCTTCTTCAGCCTGTGGGTGGCCAGAAGGGCCGCCTCGATGTTGGACGCCAAGTCCACGATGGCCACGTCCACAGCTTCGGGAAGGATCCTCTCCAGGGCCTCCGAGTCCAGGACATCGGCCACGAAGGCGGTCTTCACCATGTCCTTGACGCGGTCGATGAGGACAGGGTCCTTGTCTATGACCACGATGCGGTCCGTGGTTTCGGCGACGCTTTCCAGCATGCTCATGCCCAGGGACCCGAGCCCTATGAAGGCGTAGTTTCTCATGGCCGTTCCTCCTTCCCACTCATAGCATTATGTCCGCCTTCGGCAAGAGGGCGTAGCCGTCCACGTCCTTCTCCGTCTTCGGCAAGGCCAGGGCGAAGAGCCCCACCCTTCCCACGAACATGGTCGCGACGAGGATAAGCTTGGAAAGCTTCCCCAAGCCCGGGGTCAGGCCTGTGGAAAGTCCCACCGTGCCCAGGGCCGAGACGCTCTCGAACAGGATGTCTGAAAACCGGGCTCCGCGCCCCGATTCCGCCCAGGCCAAGAGGACGGTGACGAGCAGGATGATGCCGAAGGCCTTCACCGCCACGCCCACCGCCTTTTCGACAGTCCTGGGATTCAGGCTCCGACCATCCACGCAGATTGTGTCGCTTGTTTCGTGGTACCTGAAGGCTGTCATCATGAGGACGAAAAACACCGTCGTCTTCACTCCTCCCCCCGTGGAGGCGGGAGAGGCGCCGATGAACATCAGGAGGATGGTGAGGAGGCGCGATCCAGCTCCCAGGCTGCCCTGGGGAATGGTGTCGAATCCCGCCGTCCTGGGGGTCACGGCCTGGAAGAGACTTGCCAGGATTTTTTCTCCCAGGCTGAATCCGTCCATCGAACCTCGGTATTCGAGGAGGAAGAAGGCGAGGGTTCCCGCGGCGATGAGAATCCCGGATGTCTTGAGCACGATCTTGGAATGGAAGGAAAGGTGGGTCTTCTGCCGGGTTATGAACTTCCGCACGTCCTTTATGACGATGAATCCTATCCCGCCTGAAAAGATGAGGACCATGGCGGTCGCGTTTATCACCAGGTCGCCTCGGAAATTTTCCAGGCTGTTGGAGAATGTGGAAAAACCCGCGTTGCAGAAGGCGGAAATCGAATGGAACACACCATGGAGAAGGGAATCGGAGAGGCTGTAGCCCAGGGCGCCGAACCTCAGGGCGAAGGCTACCACTCCAAGGGCTTCGAATATCAGGGTGTATTTGACGATCGCCTTCAGCACGGTCTTGGGCCTGTATTCCACTTCCGGAAGGGTGTAATCGCTTATCACCCCATGGCTGACGATCGAAATCTTCCGCCTAGGCAGGGCGACGAAGAGGGTGGCGAAGGTGATGATGCCGAGCCCGCCGAGCTGTATGAGGGCCAGGATGATGATTTTGCCGAGGAGGGAGAACTGGGCTGTGTCCACCGTGATGAGCCCCGTGACGCATACCGCGCTGGTGGCGGTGAAGAGGGCGTCCGCATAGCCCAGCCCCCCCGGGGAGTACACGCCCGGAAGGACAAGGAGCGCCGAGCCCAGGAGGATGGCGGCGGTGAAAAAGCCAAGGATGAGGAACTTGTCTCTGCCGATACGAACAGCCATGCCAGTGCTCCGATGCGGGCCATGATACCACCCGGATTTCCCGGGGTACAAGAGGAGAGGACCAGCCGTTCTTGTACCTGCCGGGCGGAATGCTGTATACTTCCCCACACATGAAAATCGTCATCATGGGCGCTGGGACCCTAGGTGTCCAAATCGCCCGGGAATTGGTGGCCGAGAAGCGCGATGTAGTCATCATCGAGCGGAATCCCGATGTCGCCAAGGCGGTGGCCAACGAACTGGACTGCCTGGTGTGCGAAGACGACGGCGAAAACCTTGACGCCTTGAAAAACGCAGGTCTGTCCGACGCCGACTGGTTCATAGCCTTGGCGGGAGGCGATGAAACAAACATAGTGGCCTGCGGCCTGGTGGCCGAATCCTTTCCCAAGCCCAAGACCATAGCCCGTGTCAGAAGCAATTACTTCAGCTCCTTCCACGGCACTAGGCGGAGGCTCCTGGGTGTGGACCACATCCTGAACCCCGAGTCGGAGACCGCCGAGGCGGTGGCCCGGATCCTCTTCCGGGGAATGTCGCCGGACACCATCGATGTCAAGGAAGCGGGAATCCAACTCAGGAGGATCCAGGCCTCCGAGGATCCCCGGCTGCCCGGAACGAGCCTTCAGGAACTCAGGGCCGCCATAGGGCAGGAATTCATGGTTCCCGCGGTGTTCAGGGATGGGGAGATCATCATCCCCTCGGGCGACTTCGTCCTGGACAAGGACGACGGAGTCTACCTCCTTGGGGAGCCCAGGCACCTGGACTTCCTTTTCGGCCACCCCAACCACGCATCTTTAAAGATCAAATACATGGTGATATTCGGGGCCACCGCCCTCACGCGGCGCGTCCTCAAGGAGCTCGGCGTCCCGGGGCCGGAAGTGCTTTCCCTTTCCCCCAAGGCGAGGATCGAGCGCAAGGCCCATTCCGCCCTCTCCCTCCTCGGCAATCCGGTGATCAAGGTCATCGACGAAAACAGGGAGCAGGCGAAGATCATCTCCAACGAGTTTCCAGACGTGGAAGTCGTGAGAACGAATTTCTCAGACGAGCTTCTCATCCAGGAGGAAGGCATCGACAAGGCGGACATCCTCCTCTCCCTCACCGGCTCCCAGAGCGACAACATCGTCCTCTCCCTGGTGGCCAAGAGCGCCGGGACGAGGCGGGCCCTGGCGGTGGTGCACAACGACCTCTACATGAGGCTTGAAGGCAAGGTGGAGATCGACTCAATTGTGAACCAGAAGTCCGTGGTGGCGGGAACCGTCCTCGACATAGTCCGCAAGGCCCACATCCGCCGGCTCTACAGCTTCCACAACGGGGATTTCGAGCTTGTGGAGCTCACGATAACCGACCAATTCAAGCGCAGGAACGCCAGGATCATGGACCTCGGCCTTCCCAGGGGCATACTCGTCGCCTTCGTCATCCATGAAGGAAGGACGGTCATCCCCACAGGCTCCACGGAAGTCCACCTGCAGGATCAGATCGGCATCGTCCTTCCCAAGGAACAGATGGGAAGGCTTGAAAGCCTCTACGGAGCCTAGCCGTGTTCCACCACCGATCCCTCCTCAGGATTCTCTCCATAGTCGCCGCCCTGATCTCATCCTTCCTGACCTTGATCGCCCTTTTCTCCCTCGCGGAAGGGGAGGATCCTCGGATCTACCTTTCCTTCCTCGCCTCCGCGGCCTTGGGTTTCGCCTTCTTCGGCGCCATGGCCTTCATCTGCCGGAAGGATGGCAGGCCCTTCCTCACCAACAAGGAAGGCTTTTTCTTCGTGACCTTCTCCTGGCTCATGTCCTCGGTCCTCGCCGCCCTGCCCTTTTATCTCTCCGGCCATATACCGAGCTATGTGGATGCCTTCTTCGAAGTCATGAGCGGATTCACGACCACCGGAGCGAGCATCCTGAAGGACATAGAAGTCCTGCCCCGATCCCTTCTCCTTTGGAGGGCCACGACCCACTGGCTCGGGGGCATGGGCATCGTAGTCCTCACGGTAGCCATCTTCCCCTTGCTGGGCTTCGGGGGGCTTAGGCTCATGGAAGCCGAGTCTCCTGGTCCTTCGGTGGACAAGATCACTCCACGGGTATCGGGCACGGCGAAGATCTATTGGTTCATCTACCTTGGGCTCACAGCGGCCCAGACCATCCTGCTCATGCTGGGGGGCATGGATTGGTTCGACGCCCTGAGCCACACCTTCGCCACCGTGGCCACCGGCGGCTTCAGCACCAAGCACGCCAGCGGGGCCAATTACGCTTCCCCGTATATCGACGCGGTGGTCATGGTGTTCATGATCCTGGCGGGCATGAACTTCACCCTCCATTACCGCGTCATCATGGGAAAGGGCAGGATAGCCCTCAAGGATCCGGA
>JBFLXC010000081.1:0-11381 GCA_040757435.1 Spirochaetota bacterium
TTTCCTCTTCGCTGCACACCACGGTGAGCGTGGCGTCGCACAACGCGTCGTGCAGGGCCTTGAGGTGGGGCGGGCGGCGCGCGCCGCTATCCGACGACCGCTCCAGGCACCCGGCCGACCCGCCTGACTCCCCCTTTGTCTCCTGGAGGCGGGAAAGGACCTCTTCGTCCAGGCCCGCGGGGCCGGACCAGAGGATGGTTCCCGCGCCGACCAGATCCTCGGTGAGCCTGCCAAGCAGGGCTTCGTCTTCCCGGGGAATGAGGAGGACCTTGTCGGGATAGGCTTCCATAAAGTTGGCGATCATGGATTCGGCGGCCTGGCGGCCCTCTCCTGGGCGGCCCTCTCCAGGGCGGAGCCGCTCCGGATCCAGGATGATGGCCAGGCGGTCGAGCCTGGGGAGCATGGCGGCCATGACGCCGAACTGGGCTTCCAGCTCCTTTCCGCAGAAGACCGCCGAAAAGGGGCGGGGCGGATTGGAGAGCAGGAGGCCCAGGGCCTCAAGCTCCTTGGCGACCATGGGGCCCGCGAGCCTGTGCTCCACGAAGCGCGGGGCGCCGACTATCGAGGCGTGGCGCCTGAGGCAGACATTGAAGGCGTCGTTCATGTACCAGCCGTCGGATAGCTCCGCCAAGTACCGGGCGAAGGTTTCGTCGTTGTCCTTCTCCCCTGCGGCGAAGCGCAGGTTCTCCACCAGGTTCACGGCCCCGGGCACTATGTCCTGCTTGCGCAGGAGAAGCCCCGAGGCGCCGATGCTGGTGTCGTGGTAGACAAGGCGTCCGTCCACATGCTTGGCCAGCTCCCAGGCGAAGGGCTCGAAGCAATACTCGGCGTAGATCTTCTCCCGGGACAGATGGGTGTCCATGGAGGCGCCGGGGTCTCCCAGATGGGAGCAGACCACGGGCGTGGCTCCCCGGTCCAGGAGCTCGCGGAGGGTGGGGGCGACCTGGGCCACCCTGCGGGCGCCGGCGGCCAGGATTTCCCGGGCTTTCAGGGGATCCTTCTCGGCGCTGGCCCTCAAGTCTATGTTGGCGTCCACCCTGACCAGGACCTTCTTGCCCGCCAGGGGATCCGAGGCCTTCAGGGTCCTCCTCCTCAGGTTGGTCTCCCGGTCCACGATCGCCTTCTTCGTCTCGATGAGGCTCCTGACCTTCCTCACCGCCTCCTGGGCCGACCTGGCCTTCCGTGCCGCCGAGGCCACGGCGCTCACGGGAAGGAAGGTTTCGGAGATGGGAGCAACGCCCCTGTAGACCGCACCGGTGTTGCCGTCGGCGGTGATGCGCTCCCCTTCGTGGATGACAGCGTCCCCGAAAATGATGAGGCGCCGCTGGAAGTCGATGTGGGCGTCGGCGCAGCCCACGATGCAGGGCTTGTTCATGGCCATGGCGGTGATGGCGGCGTGGGAGGTCCTGCCGGGATACACGGTGACGATGGCGTGTGATCCGTTCATGATGGCGAAGTCCGTGGGCTTGGTGGTGTGGGCGAAGAAGACAACGCTTTCCCGTCGGTTTTCCGCCTCCTTGAGCCTGTCCAGGCTTAAGACGAGGGTGCCGGACACCACCCCTCCGTTTATCGGCACCCCCCTGGTGATGGGCGGGTTCCAGAGCCGCGCCCCGAAGTCCGCCCTGGGCAGGGCCACCGATCCGTGGGCCATCTCGAGCCTGTCGAGGCGCTCCCTGTACTCCTCCAAATCCAGAAGGCCCCGGGACAGGAAATCCGTGTCCGCGACCAGGTGGGCGAAGGCTCCCAGGCGGGCCGCCCTGGCCTGGAGGAGATAGAGGACCCCGTCCTCCACGGTGAATTCGATGTCCAGGTCCTGGCGGTACTTGGCGATGAGGATGGCCTTGCAGCGCTCAAGCTCCGCGGAGATTTCGGGGCTGACGGCGGAGATGGGGAGGCAGTTGGCGCTCCCCATGACCACTTCCTCCCCCTGGGCCTGGGGCTTGAATTCACCGAAGAGTTCGTCGGCCCCGGTGATGGGGTTTCGGGTGATGAGGACTCCCGACAGGGAGCGGGCGTTGAGGTTTCCGAAGACCAGGCGCTGGACCGTGACGGCGGTCTCGGCCCTCACGTCCGTGGCCAGGGTCTGGGAATAGGCCTTGACCGCCAGGGAGCCACGGGATTCGTAGACCAGGCGGATGCAGCCCGCCAGCTGCGCCCTGGGATCCCGGAGGAAGGCGGGGCCGAAGAAGGATTCCAGGAGGGCTTCGAGGGCTGAGGCTTCGGAGGCCCCGCCAGGATCGCTCTCGCTGGCGCCGTCCGGGGACGATCCCTGGGCGCCTTCGGACGCCCCGCCGGGGAAGCCTGGGGACTTTTCGTCTGCCCCCGGCCACAGGGCCAGGGCGGAGGCGCAGTTTTCCAGGAACCTTAGGTAGAGGGCGTCAACAAGTGCGGGATCCCGGCGGGCATGCAGGGCCTCGCGGACCGGCGGGGTGAGGCCCACGTTGAGGATTGTTGCCATCACGCCGGGCATGGAGGTGGGGGCTCCGGACCGCACGGACACCACAAGGGGCTTCTCGGGGTCCCCTAAGACCCTCCCCGTCCGACGCTCGAGCTCCTCCACCTGGGCGAAGACGAAGTCGGCGAAGTCCGGGGGTAGTTCCGCGGCGCCCTCCCGGGTCCTGTCCACGCCGAAGCGGGAGAAGAGGGGGTAGCCCAGGATGAAGGCGGGAGGGACTTTGAGGCCCAGCTGGGCCATGTCGATGATGGAGTTCCCTTTTCCGCCGAAGTACTCCCGGGCGAGGGGGTCGGCGGCGCCCCAGGTGGAGGCGACCAGGCGGGGGGATTCGAGCTCCTCGACGCAGCGCTCCTCGCCGGTCAGGGAAAGGCAGGAATGGAGCTGGCGCTCCTGGCGCTGGCGTTCCAGCTCCCGGTCCACGGCCGCGGCAACCTTTTCGGTGAATTCGCTGAGGACGTGGACCTGGGTGCGGCGGATGAAGTTGTTGAAGAACCTGGTCTTGATCTGGGAGAGCTTGGAGGTGGGGACCTCGTAGGTTTCCAGGGCCCTGTTGAGGGTGCCGCTCATGGCGTCGATTATGTCGGCCTGGAGATAGCGCTGGAGTTCCCGGCCTATGGCTCCAAGGCAGCGCTTCGTCCGTATGAAGTCGTAGGTGGAGGATCTCACAAGCTCTTCCAGGTCGGACTGCAGCCTCTGCATGTCCCTGATGGACAGCCCCTTGATGCTTGAAATGTTGAGGAGCTCCTGGATGACAGCCAAGGCTTCCCGAATGTTCCGGGGCGTGACGGAGGCGAAGCGGTCGTTGGTCAGGTCGTTCGCGAGGAGGAAGACTAGCCGGCCAATCGCGAGGTCGACAAGGATGAGGTCGTAGAGCCCAATCCTCCCCTCCCGGTAGGATTCCTTCAGGAAGTGCTTGAAGCTGGCGAGGCGCTTCAAGTGGTCGAAGATGAGGTGGGTCTTTTCCAGGTTCTCGGGCGTCAGGAGCTCCAGGAAGCCTTCGATCTCGGCCCGCAGGAAGCAGCGCTCGAAGAGCTCGAGGTTGTCCGCCAGGTTTTTCTTGACCCCAGCCAGGTCGCCGGATTCGTAGTCCCAGAGGTAGCTGAGCCTTTTGAGAAGGTCCTGGGCCAGGTCGATGAAGTAGGGATCCTCCTCATCCGGATCGAAGCGCGCGGGCAGGGCCACGTAGCCGGCCTTCGCCATGGGTTCGGGGTCGCCTTTCACCGCGAGGGCTATGTAGGGCTCCAGGAAGGCCTTGATGATGCGGGGCGACAGGCGGCGGTGCACCTCCTTCCTCAGGTCGCCGGCGAAGCCCCTCAATGGGTCCTCCTCGGTCCTGTTTTCCTCGAAGGCCTCGGCCTCGGCGCGGATCCGCTCTATCATCTCCTCGGCGCCCTGGCGGACGGGAAGCTTCTTGATGACCTCCCGGGCGTAGTAGATGAAGCGGTCGGAGGGATTCCGGGCCTCGTCCAGCATGGCGCGGGAGCTGGATTCTATCCGGGCGTAGAGGGTTTCGATGTCGCTTTTTGAATTCCTCTGGTCGACGATGCATGGGTCCTGGCCCAGGAGGCGGAGGTGCACCAGAAGTTCGATGAGGGCTTCGATCTTTTCATCTTCAGGGCCGCGGAGGCGGATCTTCTCCAGCTGGTCGGTGATTGCCTCCCAGGTGTTGAAGCGGATGGCCTTGCCCTTTGCCGCGCTGGTAATGCTGTCCTGTGCCATGGGCCAAGTATACTCCGCATCGGCAAAACGCGACACTGCGGGCGGCGCCGCCCATCCGGCCCCTATCGGACGGCCCGGCTCTTTTTCCCCGCCCCTCTCCGCCCGCGCCCATGGGCCACCTAAGATTTCTTCCTAAGGCTTCCGGACGCCAGGGAATCGGCCAGGAAGGATCCTGCGCGGAGGGTCCTCCCCAGTTCGGCGGCCCTGGCTTCATCCCGCGGCCCCGGGATCTTTTCGCCGAAGATTTCCTTTTCCAGGAGGGTCGCGAGCTCGGGTCCCACTCCTGCGGCCTTGGGGAAGGCGCGGCTCAGGCGGAGGGCGTACCGCCGTGGCGTTTCGGAGGCGCGGCGGGGAAGGCCGGCCATGCGGCCGAGTTTGAGGAGGCGCAGGTAGGAGGCCTTGGCGGAGGACCGGGGGACGGGAGTGCCGCGCCGGCCGGCCGAGAGGCGGAGCGCCAAGGCCGCCGCGCCCTTGAGGAGGCGGAGGATAAGATCGTACAGGAGGGCGAGGAGGCTTTTGGGAGGGGCTCCGGCTGATCCTCCTTCGACCTTCCTTCCAAGGGCGCGGATCACCCGTAGGACGAGCCAGCCCAGGAGGATGAGCGTGAAGACGGCGGCGGCGCCAAGGATCACCCACATCACGATGGTCGAGAATAGGGAGCTCTCCTCCGCCGCTTCCTCCATGTACTTCCCGACCGGTTGGGCCTGGGAGTCCTGCAGGGCGGCGCGGCCCGAGGCCCGGGGCTTGAACAGCCACACCAGGAACCGGGCGATGATGTCCAGGGCCCCGGCGCCCAGGGTTTTCAAGGCCCCGGCGGCGTTCCGGGCGGGCTGGGCCAGTGCGGGCGCGAGGCTTCCGATCCCCAGGCCTCCCAAGGCCGCGCCCAGGGCGATCCGCAAGGCAGAGGCGTTGCGCGACAGAGGAGGGAAGGCGCCGCTGCCTTCTTCCTTCGTCCTCGCGGCGCCGAGGGCGAGGATGGAGAAGGCAAGGAAGGGGATGAAGAAGACCTGGGCCGTCCCTTGCCTCACCCCTGTGATTGCCGAAAGGGTCAGGGCGCCCAGGAAAAGCAGCAGGCCCTCGTCGAAGCGCTCGGCGCAGAAGGCGTGGTCCAGGGGGATGCCTTCCAGCCAAAGCGCCCTGAGCCAGAACACGGCCAGGGCGCCGGCCATGGCCGCGAATTCGATCCATTCTCCCGTCGAGCCGGGCCCGGGGCGCCCCCATGCCGCCCAGAGCGCCAGGAGGTAGGCGCCTGAGTGGGCCAGGGCATGGACCAGGAGGATGCGGCTCCTGCCCCGCTTCAGGGCTCGGGCCGTTCCCATGGCCGCCAGGAATGCGAGGGAGGAGGGAAGGAAGGGCAGGGGCTTTCCCAGGGCGAGGAAGGCGAAGGCCGCCAAACCCTGGAGTTTCATGAGCTCCGCCAGGGTTTCGAAGGCAAGCAGGGAGTTCATGGCCCATCCTCCCCGGCCAGGGCTTCGAGCTGGACGCCCTTGAAAAGGTCGGAGAAGGAAAGGGCGGGGTAGGTGCCGTCAATCCCCCTGGTGGACTGGAAGACGAAGAGCACACGGTCCCTTCGGGCGGAAGGAAGGGCGAAAAACCTGGCGCTCAGCTCGTCCGCGTACTTGGCCACCACAAGTATGCTCGCCCCCTTGAGCCCCGCGGGGCTCGCAAGGTCGGCCAGGGAAGAGCCTTCGTCCACGGTGGAGCGGGCGAGGATTTCCAGCAGCTTGCCCAGGTGCTCCGGTCCCCGTCCCAGGGGCAGGAAGGGGAAAGCGCCCGGGCAGGCCCGGTCGGTGGCCAGTCCCACGTCGGCCCCGCCCTGTGAGAAGGCCCAGGCGAGGGAGGCTGCCGCTTCCAGGGCGCGTTCGAAGCCCTTGGGGTCCTGGCCCGAGGCGTAGCCCCGGCCCGAGAAGAAGATGAATACCTTTTGGTGGGATGTGGGGGCGAATATCTTTTCCTGCAGGCTGTCCAGGCGGGCCGAAGCCTTCCAGTGGATGTTCCTGGCCGGCCTGTTGCCCGAATAGTCCCTCGTGCCCTCGTACCAGGCGGGATCTTCGATGATTCCCTTGGCGGGATGGATTCCGAAGTATTCCAGGAAAGGCAGGGGGGAGCCCTCCAAGGGATGGACCCTGGGGTACACGATGATCCGGCCGTCGTAGGGGACGAAGGTTTCCCGTCTGTAGAGGTTCAAAGGATCGCTGGTCTCGAGGACCAGGGGGCCGAGGGTGAAAGCGCCGCGGGCGAGGGCCTGGTATTCCCAGGTCGCGGCGCGGGTCTTGAAGGGCCCCAGGGTGGTGTGGCTTGGGGCGGGGCTCCTGCCCGGGCCGGCAGGGGCGGCGAAGGCCGCGGGCAGGTTGAGGACGGCCCCGAGCCAGACGGGGAGGAATTTCCTGTTTTCTATTTCCGCCTCCACGGCGAGGATGTCCCCCGGGAAAAGGCGTTCGGAGGAAGGGTGGACGCGGGCTTCGAGCCTCAAGGGGCCCAAGGATCCTATGAGGCGCAGGGCGGCTATAAGGGCCAGGGCAGTGCCGCTGGCTCCCGCCAGGGCCCTGGATTCGGCCGCCGTGGCGGCGAAGGCGACTACGCCTACGAAGGCTATGACCAAGGGGACGAGGAAATAGCTTGAGACGGCGTAGGAGTTTCGCTTCATGGGCGGCTCAGGCCGGGGAGGGGGCGGGAAGCTTTTCCAGGATTTCCTGGGCGACAGCCTTTGCGGTTCCGCCCTTGGCCCTTGCCTCGGGACGGAGGATGATCCGGTGGGCCAGGACGGGAAGGGCCAGCTCCTGGATGTCGTCGGGCAGGACATACTCCCTGCCCCGCAGCAAGGCCAGGGCCTGGCTTGCCTTCAGGAGTCCCAGGGAAGCCCTGGGGCTCGCGCCGTAGCGCACCAGGGGGTGCTTCCTCGTGGCGCCCACGAGGTCCGCGATGTAGCCCCTGACCGGCTGGGAGACCAGGATCGTGCGCCGCCGCTCCTGCAGGCCCACGATTGTAGCGGGGCTGGCAACCGCTTCCAGGGACTCAAGGGGATCGGAGGCGCCGAAGCGCTCCAGGATGGCCAGCTCCTCCTCCCTGTCGGGGTAGCCCAGGTCGATCCTCAGGAGGAACCGGTCCAACTGGGCCTCCGGCAGGGGAAAGGTCCCGTCCATTTCGATGGGATTCTGGGTGGCGATGACGAAGAAGGGCTTGGGGAGGGCCATGGTGGAGGAGTCAACGGTGACCTGGAACTCGCCCATGCTCTCCAGGAGGCTGGACTGGGTCCTTGGGATGGTGCGGTTGATTTCGTCGGCCAGGAGGACATTGGCCATGACGGGCCCGGGGTGGAATACGAAGGTCCCTGATTTTTGGTCATAGACCGAGAATCCCGTCACGTCCGAGGGCAGGAGGTCGGGGGTGAACTGGATGCGCCGGAAGGAGCCGCCCATGCTCCTCGCCAGGGCCTTGGCCATCAGGGTCTTCCCCAGGCCCGGCACATCCTCCAGGAGCGCGTGCCCCTCCGCCAGGAGGGCTACGGCCATGAGCTCCAAAACCTTCCTCTTCCCCACAACCACCGTGGCGGCGTTGTCCACGATCGCCGCGCAGTTTTCCTCGTTTGCCATGTGGACGACTATAGCACCGGGAGCCGGGGCCATCTATACGCCGGGGCTCTTGGGTGGATCTAAGGATTTTTAGGATTGACGATCCAAGGGAATGGCCACAGAATTGGGATGTACAATCATCATTCCAATCCATCGGAGGTATCGAAGTGAAGCGCATCATGCTCGCCCTCGTCCTTGCGGCCTTGGCATTATCAACGGTCTTCGCCCAAGGGACCCTCAACGTCTACACCATCATGCCCGAGAAGTACGCCACCAAGGTCTTCGCCGCCTTCACCGCGGACACGGGCGTCAAGGTCAATTTCATCCGCCTTTCCTCCGGGGAGGCCCTGGCCCGTATCGTGGCGGAAAAGAAAAATCCCCAGGTGGACTGCCTCTGGGGCGGACCGGCGGACACCTACGAGGCGGGAATCCTGGAAGGCGTGTTCGAGGCATACAAGCCCAAGGAGGCGGACAAGATCCCCGCCCAGTTCCGCTCAGCCGCCAGCTATTGGACAGGCATAGGCATCATCCCCCTGGTGTTCCTCACGAACAACAAGTTCCTCAAGGAGAAGGGCTTGGCCGCCCCGACCTCCTGGACCGACCTTCTCAATCCGGCCTACAAGAACGGCCTTCAGATGGCCGACGCCCGCACCTCGGGCACCGCCACGGAGCGCATCTATACCCTGGTGAAGATCTACGGCGAGAAGGAAGCCTTCGCCTACCAGAAGAAGCTCCACCAGAACATCCAGCTCTACACCAAGTCGGGAGCGGGCGGAGCCATGCCCGTGGCCACCGGTCAGGCCGCCTCCGGCGTCTTCTACATCGTCGACGCCCTGGATATCCAACAGCAGGGCTACGACGTGGTCATCTCCTACCCCAAGGAGGGCGTGACCTACGGCGTGGAAGGCTCGGGCATCCTGAAGGGAGCCAAGAACATGGAGGCCGCCAAGAAGCTCATGGACTGGGCTTCCACCAGGCGGCTGGGAGAGGTGATGGTGGCGGAAAAGATCAACTACATCCCCACCAGGCCGGACGTGAAGGTCACCAATCCCGCCCTGGACATGTCCTCGGTCACCCTCATAGAGACCGACATAGCCTGGAAGGGCAAGAACAGGCAGGCCTACGTGGAGCGTTGGATCGACGAAGTAGTCCAGCAGTAAGCCCATGGAGTCTTCCGAGAGGAGAACAGGCCGGGGCGCGTCGATCCTGAGGCGGGATCCCGCCCTGTCAGGCGCCCTGGCCGCAATCTGGATTTCCTTCGCCATCTTCATCTTCCTTCCCCTGGTCCGACTCCTGGGCGCCACCTTCCTTGTGGACGGCCAGCTGTCCCTGGCGAACCTGGCGAAGGTGCTGAGAAGGGCGTACAACGTCAAGGCCTTGTACGGCAGCCTTATCCTCGCGACCACGGTGAGCCTCGCGGGCACCTTCCTGGGCTATCTCTTCGCCTTGGCGGTTACCCGGACATCCTGGCCCAAGCCCCTCAAGTGGTTCCTGGGCGCGGTGACCATCCTGCCCTTGATCTCTCCGCCCTTCACGAGCAGCATTTCCCTCACCCTCGCCTTGGGGCCCAACGGCATGCTCCTCAAGGCCTTCGGCATCCAGGAGCTGAACTTCTACGGATTCTGGGGCACCTGGCTCTCGGAAACCCTCACCTACTTCCCCGTGGCCTTCATGGTGCTGGCGGCGGTGCTGGACACCATGAACGCCAGCCTTGACGACGCCGCCCTCTCCCTGGGAGCCTCGTCGGGAAGGATGTTCCGCACCGTCACAGTCCCCCTCTCCGTGCCCGGCATAGCCAACGCCATCCTCCTGCTTTTCGGCTCCAGCCTCGCGGACTTCGCCACCCCCCTCATCCTGGGCGGCCATACCTTCCCCGTCCTTCCGACCCAGGCGTATTTGCAGATCACGGGCATGTACGATCTGCGGGGAGGCTCGAGCCTTTCCTTCCTCCTCCTTGTGCCCGCCTTCCTGGTCTTCCTCTTCCAGCGGGCCTTGGTGGGCAAGAAAAGCTACGTCACCGTGACGGGAAAGAGCGGAGCCAGGTCGGATTTCGCCCGCCTTCCCCGGGGGCTTTCGGCCTTCATAGCCATTGCGGCGGCCCTCGTTTCGGTCTTCATCCTCTACCTCTACTTCATCATCCTCTGGGGTTCCTTCGTAAAGGTGTGGAGCGTCAACAACAGCTTCACGCTGGAGCACTATTCCTATGTCTTCACCCATGGGATGAAGGCGATAACGGACACCCTGAAGATAGCGGCGGTATCCACCGCCCTGGGTTCGGTTCTGGCGGTGGTGATCGGCTACGTGGTCCAGCGCAAGAGCTTTTTCGCCCGGAGGATCCTCGAATTCTCGTCCCTGCTCAACTACGCCCTGCCGGGCACGGTGGTGGGCATCGCCTACATCCTGGCCTTCAACGAAAAGCCCATCCTTCTGACGGGAACCATGACGATCCTCGTGGCGGCCTATGTCTTCCGCTACTACGCCACTGGAATCCGCTCCGTCATGGCCTCCTTGCAGCAGATCGACCCGGCCCTGGAGGAGGCTTCGGCCAGCCTGGGCGCCTCGTCGACGCGGACCTTCACCCACGTGACCGTCCCCCTCATCGTCCCCGCGGTCCTTGCGGGCATGCGCTACCTCTTCATCCACTGCATGACCGCCATAAGCGCCACCATTTTCCTTGTCTCGGTGCGCTGGACCCTGCTTACCACGCGGATCCTAGAGAGCATGACGGAGCTCCAGTTTTCCCAGGCCTCGGCCTTTTCCATGGTCCTCATCGTCATAGTGTTCGCGGCGGACGCCCTCCTGCTCGGCTTGCTCCGCTATTCCACAACGAAAATCGGCACACGCCAGGAGACAAAGTATGACAACGCCGGCGCTTGAGCTTAGGAATGTCACCAAGGAGTTCACGAAGGACAAGGAAAAGGTCCGCGCCGTGGACGAGGTGAGCCTGCGGGTAGAACAGGGCGAGATGGTGGTGTTCCTTGGGCCTTCGGGCTGCGGCAAGACGACCACCTTGCGCATGGTGGCGGGTTTCGAGCTTCCCAGCCAGGGAAGCGTGACCATCCAGGGCGCCGACATGACCAATGTCCCGGTGAACAAGAGGGGTATCGGCTTCGTGTTCCAGAACTACGCCCTTTTCCCGCACATGAGCGTTGACCAGAACGTGGCCTACGGGCTCAAGTCCCGGGGCGAAAGGGACGAGGCCATTTGGCCGAAGGTCAAGAAGGCCTTGGATCTGGTTGGCTTGGGTTCGACGGGGCACAGGTTCCCCAACCAGCTATCCGGAGGGGAGCAGCAGCGGGTTGCCCTGGCGAGGGTCCTTGTCATGGAGCCCACCTTGCTCCTCATGGACGAGCCTCTTTCCAACCTTGACGCGAAGCTGCGGATCCATATGCGCACGGAAATCCGAAAGATACAGAAGAAACTGGGGATCACCTGCCTCTACGTCACCCATGACCAGGCCGAGGCGCTCACCATGGCGGACCGGGTGGTGGTGATGAACAAGGGCAGGGTGGAACAGGTGGGCACCCCCAGGGAGATCTACGCCAATCCCAGTTCCCTCTTCGTGGCTGACTTCATAGGACAGGCCAACACGATCCGCCTGCCCCTGCTTCGGCTGGAGAAGGGAGAGGATCGGC
>JBFLXC010000082.1:0-11379 GCA_040757435.1 Spirochaetota bacterium
TCCACCTGGGAGAGGGTGACTTGGTTGGCCACGGCCAGGACGAGGACGAAGACGAGGCAGACCGCGAAGGTGAAGCTCACCACGTAGCCTATGGATTCTTTCTTGACCTTCATTTCGCGCCTCCCTTGTCCGCCGCGGGCTTGGCGCCCGGTTTCGCGGCGCCGCGGGCCTTGAAGGAGTCCACTCCCATGTCGATGAGGATGGCGAAGGTGTTGCCGAAGAGGATGGCGAAGCTCGTGCCCTCGGGGAAGGCGGAGAAGGTGCGGATCACCACCACCGTGAGGCCTATGAGGGCTCCGTAGATGTAGTGGGAGGTCTGGCGCTTGGGCGCCGAGACCGGATCCGTGGCCATGAAGGTGGTGACGAAGAGGAAGGAGCCCGCCAGGAGGCTTTCCATGGGAAGGGCCTTCGCCACGCCCCCGAAATAGAGGGCCGCGTTGAGGACGGCGGCGGCGAGGACTGAGGAGAGGATGATGCGCCAGCTGGCGGTCTTGGTGGCGATGAGGTAGACCGCCGCCGCCGCGATGAGGAGGACCATGCCCTCGCCCATGGCTCCGGACCTTGCGCCCAAAAGGAGGGCGAGGAGGCTTACGGATCCGCCGGATCGCATGAGGCCCAAGGGGGTGGCGGATGCCACCACGTCCGCGGCGCCGATGCCGAAGTTCCCGAAGCTCGTGTAGCTCGCAGAGAGGGCTATTGCGAAGGAGATGTAGACGAAGGCCCGGCCGGTGATGGCGGGGTTGAATATGTTCCGCCCGAATCCACCGTAGACGCCCTTGCCCATGGCCATGGCGAAGACAATGCCCACGCCGAGGATCCACAGGGGTGTCTGGGGAGGAAAGGCCAGGGCGTAGAGGGCGCAGGTCACAAGGGCGGCCTCGCTCACTTTCTTTGTCTTTTTCCTTTCGAACACCCACTCAGTCCCTATGCCCAGGACGAAGACCACCATTGCCGAGAGTAGGAGTCTCAATCCGTACATCCACAGGCCGTACAGGTAGATGGGGACGAGGGCGTAAAGCACCCGCCGCATCATCGGCTGCTTGAGGAATTTGACCACGTTGCTGTTCCTCCTGTTTTCCGATAGTAGTATAAGGCCGATACTTTTGCAAACGATAAAGAGCTGGAGGAAAGGAGCCATGAGAGCGGAAGTGAAGTTCGCCCAGGGGAAGGAGACGGAAGGCGTGGCCATTGGGCTTGTCGAAGCCAGCGGGGTTGATTTCCGCCCCTCGCCGCCGGGGAGGTTCTCCGCCTTGGCCGAATCCTTCGCCCGGGACGGCGGGGCCGCGGTTTCCCCGGAAAGGAAGGCGGCGGTCCGCGCCATGCTGCGCTACGGAACCTACAAGCCCGCCGGAAGGGCGAAGCCCTCGAGCGAATACCTGGCCCAGGCGGCCATGGAGGGGGATTTCCCCGCGGTCAACCACCTTGTGGACGCGGCCAACATCGTGAGCCTCCAAACAGGCTACCCCATTAGCCTGGTGGACCTGGGCAAGTCGGGCTTGGATCTCTTGGTCCGGCGGGGAAGGGAAGGTGAGGGCTATGTGTTCAACCCGGGAGGCCAGGAGATCGACTGCCGGGACCTTCTCTGCCTCTGCCGCAAGGCCGATGATGGCGGCATGGATGGCTACGTCCCCACGGCGAATCCCGTCAGGGATTCCATGGCCACCAAGGTGTTCCAGGGGGTCGATGCCGTCCTCGCGGCGATCTATTGTCCCGGGGGCGCCGAGGGCGGGGACCTGGAAGCCGCCTGTTCGTCCTTGGCCGGATACCTAGGGGAAATATCCTCTTCCGTGGAGTGGGCCGTCATCAGGCCCTGATTGCCATTTTCCCCCAGGATCGCTACCATCGGGGCGATGATAATCCTTGATACCTCCGAAGAAAGCCTAAGGAAGGCCGGCGCGGCCCTGGCCTCGGGCCTTTTGGTCGCCCTTCCCACCGAGACGGTCTACGGCCTCGGGGCCGACGCCTTCAACCCCTTGGCGGTGGCGAAAGTCTTCGAGGCCAAGGCGAGGCCTTCCTTCGATCCCCTCATCGTCCATATCGCGAGGATGGAAGACCTTTCGCGGGTCGCCGCCTCCGTCCCCCCTTTGGCCCAGAGGCTCGCACGGGAGCTCTGGCCCGGCCCCCTCACCATGATCCTTCCCAAGCGCCCCGAGGTGCCGGACATCGTGACTTCGGGCCTGGAGACCGTGGCGGTGCGCTTCCCCTCCCATCCCGTGGCGCGGCGCATCATCGAGCTCTCTGGCACGGCCGTTGCGGCGCCCAGCGCGAATCCCTTCGGATACATATCTCCCACCAAGGCCGAGCATGTGGCGAGGACCTTGGGAGACAAGATCGATTTCCTGGTGGACGGCGGGGCTTGCGCCGTGGGGGTGGAATCCACGGTGATCGACGCGACCAAGGAAGTTCCGGAACTCCTGCGGCCCGGCGGCATGCCCCTGGAAAGGATACAGAAGGTGGTGGGTCGGGTCGCCCTTCCCGCCAAAGGCCGCGCCGCCGGGCCGATCGCCCAGGCCAGCCCCGGCCAGTTGGACAGCCATTACGCGCCCCGGTCCGCCCTCCTTCTCTTCGAGCAAGGAGGCCTCTGCGAATCCGGGGTCTTGGAGGGAGGAGCCCTGCGAGGATCTTCCCGGGCCGCCCTGGTCTTCGACGGCGCACGGGCCGGGGTGCTTGAAAGTTCCGGACGCTTCGAGGCGGTATTCGCCCTTTCGGATAAGGGAGACATGGCCGAGGCCGCAGCTTCGCTCTTCGCCCTCCTCCACAACCTTGATTCCCTAGGCTTTGATTGCATCTGCGCGGAAAAGGTGCCCGACGATGGGCTCGGCCGGGCTATAAACGACAGGCTCTTCCGGGCTTCCCGCAAAAGAGCCTGATTCCAGGGGCCTGCGAGCCGGCTTATTCCGGAGCTTCCCCGTGGCCCCGCAGAGCCGGAAATCCGTCCTCCTCATCCGGGGGCTGGTCCAGTCCTTCCTGTCCCGTTCCCATTTCCTCGGCCGGCGCGGCCGCCGCAGGTTCGGCGACGGCAATCTCGCCGACCGCGGGCTTGGCGGGCAGGGAAACTCCGTCCACAAGGTAGTCCAGCATGGCCAGGGGATCGATTCCGTAGTGGATCCTTCCGTAGGCCAGGGTGGCCTGGATGATGTTCTTGGCGTATTGGCGGGGCTGGGCCAGGTGCAAGGTGTCCAATAGGATGTCGTCGGGAAGCTCCCCGGATTCCCTGTTCCAGGTCGTCATCCTCCCCGGCCCTGCGTTGTAGGCGAACATGGCCCTCATGGGCTTCCGGCCGAAGCGGTCGAGCATGTAGGAGAAGTAGGTCATTCCCAGCCGGACGTTGTCCTCGGGATTGGTAAGGGAGTAGGAAGCCATCTTGAGTCCCTTCGCGGTCTCAGCCGCCGTGGCGGGCATGAGCTGGGCCAATCCCACCGCCCCGGCGTAGGAAACCGCCTTAGGGTCGAAGACGCTTTCGGACCGGATGAGGCCGTAGGCCAGTGCTTCGGGGATCCTGGGTATGGAAGCGCCCCAGGCTACGATCTCGTTCCAGGCCTTGGGATACACGAGGCCGTAGAGCTCCGGATACCTCTCCCCCATCCCCCGGGATACCGCGTCCCTCGCCAGGCGCAGGGCCATGTTGTGCTGGCCCGCCTCCGAAAGCTCGAAGGCAAGGCGGACCACCAGCTCCTTGTCCGCCGAGCCCAGGTACCGGGCGGCCAGGGAGGCGGCCAGGTCCTCGAGCTCGTATTCCAGGTAGTTGTCGAAGAGCGCGAGGGAGCCGTTGGCTCCCGCCGGAGCCGCCGCGGATTCGCGGCCGGACATTCCCGCCGACAGATCCGGCATGGCCTGGAGGAAGGGCGGAACCCTCCGCAGCCTCCACGCCGACAGGGACCTGTAATATTCCTCGGCGTTCGGATTGGCCAGGATGCCCTCGTAGGCGGCGGCCACGTATTCCCCAGGACTGGCATGCAGGGATCCCGCGGAGCCCATCCCCGCCCTCCCCGTTTCCAAAAGCCGGGCGCTCTGGTACAGGAGCTTTGTTTCCATCGCCGGGGAGAGCCTTCCGCGCAGGAGGGTGAAGAGTGCGACCGCGTCGTCCCATTGCTTTGCCTTGAGCAGCTCCCTGTCGTAGGCCTCGATGATGTCGTCGAAAAAGGCGGGATTCTTCCACAGTCCGGCGGCCTCGGAGAGGGCGGCGAGCTCAAGGGTGCGCGTCGATCCCAGCTCCCCGAAACTGCCTGCGGCGATGGTTTTCATGGCGATATCCAGCCAGTACCAAAGCGCGCTGTCCGCGTCGCCCGGGGACGGCGCCCGGCTTGCCAGGCTGAGGAAAAGGACAGCCGCGTCGGCCTGCCTTCCGGCCAAGGACCATAGGCGGGCCAGGTAGTAGGCGGCAATCCAGCTCCGCTCATCCAAGGGACGATTCCCAAGGAGGGCCTCGACATCGGCGGCTCCAGCGGCCTGGGGGAAGAAGAGGGCGAAGAATTCCGCTCCCTCGGAAACCTTGGCTCCTTGGGCCACGGCGAAGGCCCTGCCAGCCTCTGAAATGAGGTGCCGGGGACTTCCCGGCGATAAAAGCAGGTCCTTGGCCTCCAGGGCCGCCGTAGCCGCGGCCTCGTGGCGGCGCTCGAAAAAATCGGCCCTCATCCTCGCCAAGGCGGCCTTTCCCTGTTCCAGTATTCCCGAATCCGCCGCAAGCCTCAGGCTTCTGGCACTCCAAGCGTCCAGGTACGGCCTGTCGAGCAGCGCCGAGGCTTCGGCCGCCCAGGCCGTATCCCCAAGCGCCGCACGGGCTGCCAACCGGTAGTGGGAAAGCTCTCCGGCCTTGGACTTCGCCGTCGCGGGCAGGGCCTTGGCGAGGGCGTCCAGGCCTTCCAAGGCCTTCGCGGGATCCCCTTGTCCCATCCTTGTCTTGTACAGGAGAAGGTGCATGTCCCAGTCGGGTCCGAAATACTCCATCCATTGCCGGGCAGTCTCGGTTGCGCCGGGAAGGTTCCCCGCCGACTCGGCCTTCTTGGCCAGCGCCCGGCCCGCCTCCTTCGCCTCGGCTTCCAAGCCGAAATGGAAGGCCATCCTATAGGCGAAGTCCATGAGGGCTTCCTCCCCCCCGGTCCTGGGCTGGGTTTCCATTTTCTTCGCCTGGTAATACCAATGCCCCGCGCCTCTGCCTTCATCCAGTGGCATGAGGTCGGGAAAGGCGGGAAGGGATGGCTCCTGTTCTCGCTGGAGCTGGGCGGATTGGTCGGCCAAGGGCGCGGTCCCGGCGGGCGGAGATTCAGCAGGTGGATTCCCTGAGGCCGGCGTCCCATCCTGGGCCGTCGCCCCACCCTGGGCCGTCGCATAGAGAGGACTTGAGATCACAAGGATGCATAGGAAGAGGGAACGGAGCTTCATGGCTTACCGCTTCGCCACGGCTGCGAGGGTTTCGGCCTTCTGGTCGTATGGGCGGCCGTCCAGTCCGCCGTATACGGCGGCTGTGGAAAAGCCGGCCTTGAGCAGGGCTTCCTTCATCTCAAACCCCGAATACAGCCTCAAGGAAAAGGATCGGTCTATCCTGAGACCCTCCCTTTCCAGGATCCATCGGTTTACCTCGGCTTCCCAGGCTCCTTCGATCCGGTATTCCGTCCTCACCCTCCATCCCGCGCGGTCGAATTCCTCGGATTCGACGAAATCCCGGGCGGCCACCTCCTTGCCGATCGTCTCGAGGACCAGGCAGCCCCCCGGCTTGAGGTTGGAGGCGCAGAGGGCGAGCATGCCCAGGTCTTCCTCCCGGGAGCCGAAATAGCCGAAGCTGGTGAACAGGTTGACGCAAAGGTCGAAGGCGCCGGGGCGGCTGAAATCCCGGGCGTCCCGGCGGAGGAACTCCACCTCAAGGCCCGCCGCCCCGGCGCTCTCCCTGGCGGCCTCCAGATATGCGGAGGTGATGTCGATCCCCGTCACGCGGTACCCACGGGACGCGAACTCCACAGAATGCCTGCCCACTCCGCAGCATAGGTCGAGGACAAGACCCCCTTCGGGCGGCGAGGCGAGCCTCTCGATGCCGTCCACCGCTCCGGGAACCTCGGCCCACTTGGCTTCGTCGAACATGAGGGGGGCATAGGCGGTCCAGAAATCCTCGTCCTCGAACCATTCCGCCTCGCGCCGGCGGCCTTTGTTTTCCCGGTTCAAAGAGCCTTATGCTCCATCACGAGGTTCAAGGCGTAGGTGAGGACTTCCATGTCCAGCTCCCCCGAGCCGGCCTGCACGAAGGACTTCAACTGGCCCCAGTCCCCTTCCTCCAGCCCTCCGTCGTAATCCGCGGTGAAGATACCCGCCACGCCCAGAAGCCAGGCCGAGGCCTTTTCCGGGTCGGCGGCGCGCCGAGCCTCGAAGGCCTCGGAGACCAGGGGAAGCATGGATTGCGGAAGGAAGGACAGGGCTTGGGCGGCGAAGCCGCCGGCCAAGCCCGGCGCTAAGGCGCCTTTGGGAGCCGACAAGCCCGCAAGGCCCCTGGCCAGGTCGCTTTTCAGTTTTTCGGAGGCTTTCATCCCCTTATTATCGGCAGGAGGAGGGCACTTCGTGACTGCAGCGGGCCAGAGGCAGCCTGCGGCCTATGCCGAAGGCTCTCTTGGACAGCTTTATCACCGGGGCGGCCTGGCGGCGCTTGTATTCCGCCCCCGCGGTCAGGCGCAGCACCTTGTCCACCAGTCCCGGATCGAAGCCCTGGGCGACGATCGCGTCGAATCCTTGGTTATCCTCGATGTACCTGCGCAGGACGCCGTCCAGAAGCTCGTATTCGGGAAGGCTGTCCTGGTCCTTCTGGTTGAACCTGAGCTCTGCGCTGGGCGCCTTCTCGATGATGGGCTCCGGAATCGGCTCCAGCCTCCCGGCGGCCCGTGCCAGTGCGTTCAGATGCCGGGACAGGGCGTACACCTCGGTCTTGTAGAGGTCTCCGATCACCGCAAGGGCGCCGCACATGTCGCCGTAGAGGGTGCAGTAGCCCGCGGCCAATTCGCTCTTGTTCCCCGTGGTGAGGAGAAGGGAGCCGAATTTGTTCGACCAGGTCATGAGGATGGAGCCCCGTATCCGGGCCTGGAGGTTTTCCTCCGCCAAGTCGAAGGGCCTGCCCGCGAAGGGAACGGCGAAGAGATCCAGGAAGGCGGCGAAGGGAGCCTCTATGGAGAGGCGCTCAAGGCGGATTCCCGCCCTTCGGCAGAGCTCGATGGAATCGTTGACCGAGCCGTCGGAGGAAAAGCGGGAAGGCATGGTTATGCAGGTGACGTTCCCGGGACCCAGGGCTTCCGCGGCCAGGACGGCCACCAGGGCGGAGTCGATCCCGCCCGAGAGACCCAGGCAGGCCTTGGCGAAGCCGCATTTGCCCATGTAGCCCCGTATGCCCGCGACAAGGGCGCGGTGCATTTCCTCCACCGGAGGCTCGACCTTGATTCCCGCGCCCGGGTCCAGGGCCTGGGTGTCCACGGAGAGGATTTCCTCCTCCCAGCCGCAGATCGCCGAGGGCTTTCCCGAGGGAGCCATGGCGAAGGACCGGCCGTCGAACACCAGTGAGTCGTTGGCGCCCACGGCGTTGCAATACAACACCGGAATGCCTCCCTGCCTGGCGCTGCCCGCCGCGAGCCTAAGGCGCGTGGAGAGCTTTCCCGCCACGAAGGGCGAGGCGGAAGGCACGAGGAGGAGATCGATCCCCTCGTCCAGGAGCTCCTTGACGGGATCGATGGCGTACTTGAAGCCAGGGGAGGGCGGAGCCTCCCACCACATGTCCTCGCACACCGCCACGCCGATCCTGAGCCCTCCGTACTTGAAGGCTTTCCT
The DNA here is from genome assembly GCA_040757435.1 of Spirochaetota bacterium. GTDB lineage: Bacteria > Spirochaetota > Spirochaetia > Treponematales > Rectinemataceae > VKGY01. The sequence goes on from JBFLXC010000082.1 coordinate 7,798, forward strand.
CGCCGCGGCTGGCTCGAAATACCGGGCCTCGTCGAACACGTCGTAGGTGGGAAGGAGGGTCTTCTCCTGGGTGAAGACGATCTTGCCCCCCGCTATGAAGGAGTAGGCGTTGACAAGGGACCGTCCCGATCCGCGTCGGTTCTTGTCCACATAGCCCACCCCCACCGCCATGTCCGGGGGCAGGAGCCTCTGGAGGGTCCTCAAGGCCGAGAGGTTGCCTTCCACGAAGGACTCTTGGTCCAAAAGGTCCATGGGGGGATAGCCGCAGAGGGCCAGCTCCGGAAACACAGCCAGGCCGCCTGAGGAGAAGCCGAGGGCGGCGCGGGTCGCCAGCTCCGCTATCCTCTTGGCGTTTCCGTCGAAATCTCCGATCTTGGAGTCCATCTGAACCAGGGAAATTCGCATAGTACCGCCTCGTTCCTACTTTATCATCTTCCGCAGTTTCCTGGCGCTGGGTTTCTTCGCCGCCTCCATCTCCGCCATCCGCTCCTTCGCCGCCACCGACCTGCGCCAGAACAAAAGGGCGAATCCCCCGGCCATCATCAGGAAGCTCAGGATCTGTCCCATGGAAAAATTGAGGAAGGTGGTGAAGGCGTAGGTCGGCGCCTCGGGATCGCCCAGCTTGATTATGTAGCCCAGCCCCGAGTCGGGTTCCCTGAAATATTCGATGACGAACCTGGCCATGCCGTAGCCTATGACATAGATGGAGGCGGCGAAGCCTTTGAAGGGCCGCTGCTTCCGCACGATCAGCCAGAGGACGGCCCAGAGGACTATCCCTTCGAAGATAGCCTCGTAGAGCTGGGAGGGGTGCCGCGGGAGGTTGACCATGTCGTTCATGGACTTGAGCCCTATCCCCACTTCCTGGGCAAGCTCCACAACCCAGGCCTCCTTGGCGGGAAAGCGTTCCGCGTAGGGGAATACGATGCCCCAGGGCGCGGAAGTCACCTTGCCCCAGAGCTCGCCGTTGATGAAATTGCCGAGCCTGCCGAAGGTGTAGCCCAGGGGCGTGGCCATGGCGATGATGTCGATCCACTCGAACCAATCCTGGCGCTTGACCTTCGTCCAGATGAGGGTGGCGGCGATCACGCCCGCGAATCCGCCGTGGAAGGACATTCCCTGGTAGCCCACGAATCTCCCGGTCTGGTCGAAGGGCCAGAATATGAACCAGGGCCTGCGCCAATAATAGTCCGTGGGTTCGTAGATGAGGGTTCCCGCCAGCCGGCCCCCTATGAGGACGCCGATGATCGCCCACAGGAAGAAATTCGCGGCGTCGTCCTCGGTCCAGGGCGCGCCGATCCGCCGGGATTCCTTCCTGAAGAGGAACCAGGCGGTCCCGAAGGCCAGGACATACATAAGGCCGTACCATCGGAAGGGAAGGCCCGGGATTATCTCCGGCTTCAGCCAAGCCGGGAAGTCGATCATCGCCAGCATCGTTGCTCCTTTTCGCCTAGGTCCGGGGTTTCTCCTTGCCCGTGGCGAGGATCGCCAGGCAGGACAGGTCGATGAGGGCCAAGCCGAGGTAGAGGACGACAGTCTCCGCCGCGCCTTGGGCGTCGCCTGCCAAAAGGACCAGGGCCTGGGTGTCCTTCAAGGCCGGAAGGGCGCCCAAGGCGAGGGCGGCCAGAGATCCGGCGTGGGTTAAGGCCGCGAGGGGTTTGTAGGTCCTGTAGGCGAGGCTGTCGAAGAAGAGCAGGACGAAACAAGCCGCGGCGGCTGCTTGGGGAAAGAGGAGCACGCGAAGGAAGGCCTCTGGGAAGGGCCCCTTCTCCGCGAAACCCAGCCTGAAGGCCACCGTGCCGGCAAGGAAGGGTTTTGCGAAGGCCAGCAGGCTCGCCGCCAGGTATCTCCAACGTAGATTCATACCAGGCCAGTCTAGTGGGATGGCCTTGATCGGGTCAATAGACAAGGTTTGGCGGCCGGTTGACGAAGCATCGTCCTTGCGAGGATATTTCAAGGATGAAACAGTTCCTTTCAGGCCGCCGCCGGACGGCAGTCGCCTGGACGATCGCCGCGGCCTTGAGCCTCGCGGTGGGTTTTTTCGCCCTGTCGGTGCCCAAGGCCTACGCCCAGTCCTCGCGGTCGACCTCAGCAGACCCGGCCCGGGACGATTCCCGGCGCTACGCCCAGCTCCTGCAGACAATCTACCAATTCATCCTTCAGAACTACGTGGACGAGATGGATCCCCGGGAGCTCTACCAGGGGGCCATGAAGGGAATGCTGGAAACCCTTGGGGACCCCCACTCCACCTTCCTCGACGAGGATATGCTCTCGGACTTCATGCGCGACACGGACGGCGTCTACGCCGGCGTCGGGCTGTACATCTCCAAGCCCGTGCCGCCCAAGGGAGGCGGGACTGCGGCGGGACAGGAAGGCGGCGCCCCTGCGGCGAAAGCCTACGTAGAAGTGGTATCGCCCATCGAGGACACCCCGGGGTGGAAGGCGGGCATCATGCCCGGCGACCTCATCCTCGAGATCGACGGCGAGGACACCTCCAAGCTCACCGTGGACCAGGCTTCGGCCAAGATACGGGGGCCGGAAGGCACAAAGGTGAAACTCAAGTTCCGCCGGGGCGGCAGTTTCGAGTTCGAGCATGAATTCCTGCGCGCCGTGATAGAAATCCCCACCATCAAGACCGCCCTGATCCCATCCGGGACCGCGGCCATCGGCTACATCCGCATCATAGAGTGGATGCCCCAGACGGCGGGGAAGGTCGAGGCGGCACTGAAGGCCCTTGAATCCCAGCTCAAATACGAGGCCAGGCCCCCCCTGTTCATCATCGACGTTCGCTCCAACCCAGGAGGTCTTTTATCCTCGGTGGTGGATGTGAGCGACCTCTTCCTCGGCGCCGGGACCATCGTGTCGACGAAGGGAAGGAATCCCCAGGAGAACGCGGAATTCAAGGCAGATCCCAAGCTCTCGATCCCCGAGAAGGCCAGGATCGTAGTCCTCATCAACAAGGGTTCGGCCTCGGCCTCCGAGATTTTCGCCGGCGCCCTCAAGGACACCCGCCGCGCCCTCCTCGTGGGGGAGAAAACCTACGGCAAGGGCTCGGTCCAGCAGATATTCCCCATCGACGAGACGGGCTTCAAGCTCACCATGGCCCGGTACTACACACCCTCGGGGGTCAACATCGACAAGAAGGGAATAGCCCCCGACGTGGAGGTCCTGGACATTGAGCTGAGCGACTCCCAATTCGAAGCCTTGGAGCGCCTGTACGACTCGGGCCTCCTGGCCGCGTACGCAAAGGAGAATCCCCAGGCGGGGGCCGAAGACCGCCGAAGGAAGGCCGAGGCATTGAGAGGCCAAGGCTTCGATCTTCCCGCCCCCTACATCTCCCGGCTCCTCAAGGCGGAGATCGAACGGACCCAGCCCGCCAAGGCCTACGACCTGGAATTCGACATCCAGCTCAACAAGGCCATCGAACTGCTCGAGAGCCCGGGATTCGAGGACATGATCCTCAAGTCCAAGACCTTGAGCGAATCGATGGCCGCCAAGTAGGATTTGGAAAGCTATGCGACGGATCGTGGTGGACGAATCCCTTTCGGGAAAGGAACGCATCGTCTTCGACAGGGAGACATCCCG
>JBFLXC010000083.1:0-11233 GCA_040757435.1 Spirochaetota bacterium
ATAGTCTCGGCACGCCGCATCTATACCATGGAACCAGGCTTCCCCCAGGCGGAAAGCCTGGCCGTCGACCAAGGACGGGTAGTCGCCGTGGGAGGAAAGGCAGACATCCTCGGCGCCTATTCCGCCCGGGAACACCTCGACTTCGGCTCCGCCACCGTCTATCCGGGCTTCATGGATCCCCATTGTCATTTTTTGGGCTACGGCTATGTTCTCCAGCGCGCCCAACTCTTCGGGGCGGCCTCCTGGGAGGAGGCGGTGGACAGGATGGCCAGGTACGCGGAACGGGAGGCCCTGCCCCCCGGAACCTGGGTCCAAGGCAGGGGATGGGACCAGAACGAATGGCCGGGAGCGGCCTTCCCGGACTCCCGCCTTCTGGACGCAGCCTTCCCGTTGAACCCCGCCGTGGCGATCCGCGTCGACGGCCACGCCGCGGTGGTGAACGCCAAGGCCAGGGAAATCGCGGGAATCAGGGAAGACACGCGGATTGAGGGAGGGGAGATACGCCTCTCCGGCGGCCTTCCCACGGGCCTCATCCTGGACAAGGCCGTGGACAGGATAAGGGCGATAATCCCACGCCCCGATCCGCAGACTTCCCGCAAGGCGCTTTTAAAAGCCCAGGAGAATTGTTTCTCGGTTGGCCTTTGCTCCGTATCCAACGCGGGCACCGAGGCATGGGAGCTAGGCCTCATGGAGGATCTCCAAGCCGAAGGAGCCCTCTCCATCGGCATCTACGCCATGCTCATGCCCTCGGAGGAAAACCTGGAGAGGGCGGGCCGCTCAGGACCCAGAGCCTCGGAGCGGATGACCGTGCGATCCTTCAAGATGTTCGCCGACGGGGCCCTGGGCTCCCGGGGAGCCTTCCTCATGGAAGACTACGCAGACGATCCGGGAAACCGGGGATTGGTGACCCTCGATCCCGCCGAGCTCGACCGGGTCTCCTCGATCGCCTATGCTTCGGGCTTCCAGATGAATGTCCACGCCATAGGGGACGGAGCCCTGCGCCTTGTGCTGGACGCCTACGAACGGCACCTCAAGCCCGGCGAGGACAGGCGGTGGAGGGTTGAGCACGCACAGGTAGTCCATCCCGCCGATCTGGCGCGCTTCCGTTCACTGGGAGTGGTGCCTTCCATACAGACGACACACGCCACCAGCGACATGGGCTGGACCGAGGCGAGGCTGGGCAGGAGCCGCATGTCCCGGTCCCATCCCTACCGCGACCTCCTTCGAACCTCGGGCTGGCTCGCCAACGGCTCTGATTTCCCGATAGAGAAGATCGATCCCTTGAGGGGCTTCAGATCGGCGGTTTTCAGGAAAAACGATGCCAGGGAGCCTCCGTCGGGCTACAGGATGGACCAGGCCTTAGGAAGGGAAGAAGCCCTCAAGGCCATGACGATCTGGGCCGCCAGGGCGAACTTCGAGGAAGAATCCCGAGGAAGCCTCGCCCCGGGGAAGCATGCTGACTTCACCATCCTTGACGCCGACCTTCTTGAAGACCCGGAGGAGATGATATGGGATGCCAGGGTGCTGGCCTGCGCTGTCTTGGGGTCCGTGAGGCATCGATCGTTGTAGGACCAAAGATTTTACATGATATAGTATATATAATCTATTTACTATTTATATTTATGCAAAAAATTTCCTTGACAGCCCGATTTACCTCATCTATCATTGCTCATCTGCTGATGAGTGGCGGATACATCTGTTAGGAGGCTTGTATGAAAAAACTCGTTAGGTCCATGCTTCTCCTCGCCCTCTGCCTTGGGGTCGCCGGGTCGGCGTTCGCCCAGGTAGGACCCGCGTCAATGAAGGGCGGCACCTTTACCTGGGTAGCCGGCGGAATGGGCGGAGGCTGGTACACCGTTGCGGGAGGATTCGCCCGGCTCGTCAACGAGAAGGAACCCAGGATAACCATCAAAGTCATTCCAGGCGGCGGAGTTGCGAATCCCATCGCGCTCAACCAAGGCGACGCGGACATTGCCTGGGGCGTGGGATACGTGGACAAGGCGGCCTACAACGGCATAGCCCCGATCTATGACAAGGCGTACAAGAACCTGAACGCCTTCGCCGGAACCCTCGCCGTGGACTACTACCACTTCCTGGCCGCCAAGGACCAGGGCGTCACCACCCTCGACCAGTTCGTCGAGAAAGTCAAGAAGGGCGAAAAGCTCAAGGTCGCGGCGCCGATGACCGGCACCTCCGAGTATGTCATGACATCCTTTGTGCTACAGTACTACGGGATCTCGTATGATAAGATCAAGCAGAACGGCGGCAAGGTGATCCAAGCCATCTACGGCGACATGACCAGCCTCTTCAAGGACCGCCATGTGGATTATGCCTTCACCTGCGTGGGACTCCCCGCGGCGATCATCACCGAGATGGCCATGGGAAGGCCGGCGACCCTCATGGCATTGTCCGACGAGATAATCAACTACTGCGCCACCACCTATGGCACGGTGGCACTCTCTTCCGGATTGGCCAGGGTCCCGGGCGGCACCTATGCCGGAATGCCCAACGACATCCAAACCCTCTGCCACTCCACTGAGATGCTCGTCCATCCCAAGACGCCCGAAGACGTTGTATACGTCCTCACCAAGCTCCTCTGCGAGAACAAGGACTTCCTGGTCCAGCTCGGCGCGGGCTACAAGGTGTTCGATCCCAAGACAGCGGGCCTTACCGTACAGGTTCCCCTCCATCCGGGCGCCCTGAAATACTACAAGGAGATGGGTTACATAAAGTAAGCCCTCTTCCTCCGTAGGACCTTCATCGGGAGGCGCCGGGCCCTTTCAAGGCCCGGCGCCCCATCGCCTCGGCTTTCAAATAGAATCCTCCGCAAAGGAACGATATGCGTAATCTCAGTGGCCCGCTCAAGAAGATAGTCGCGGCTTGGTCCGCCCTCGTCGCTGCCTTCTACCTCTACACGGCGGTTTTCGGCGTGATGCAGCCGAGGATACAGCGGGGCGTGCACCTGCTCTTCCTCCTGCCTATGGCTTTCATCCTTTTCCCCGCTAGCAAGAAGTCCCCGGCCGACCGACCTTCGGCCTTGGATTATTTCCTCGCCCTTCTATCCCTCGTTCCCGCCATCTACGTAATCGTATACAACGAGCCCCTCAACATGCGGATGCAGATGGTTTCTTCCGTAACCACCATGCAGGTGGTGCTGGGAGCGCTGAATATCGTCCTCATCATCGAGGCGATCCGAAGGGTCGTGGTTCCCGCCATGGCGATATTGGTAGGCGTGTTCCTGATCTACGTGTTCCTCGCGCCGTACCTGCCCGGGATCTTCTATTCCAGGCCTCTGCGCTTTTCACGCATGGTGGAGATGAACTTCCTTCTCACCGACACGGGCATCTACGGTTCCATCACCGGGGTCACCGCCACCTTCGTGGCTATCTTCGTGATCTTCGGCTCCTTCATGGAACAGACCAAGACCGGCGAATTTTTCACCAACCTGGCCACGAAGGTGGCGGGCCAAGGGCCGGGAGGTCCGGCGAAGATAGCCGTGGTGAGCTCAGGCTTGTTCGGCTCCATCTCCGGAGTGGCCTCAGCCAATGTCTACGCCACGGGAACCTTCACCATCCCCCTCATGAAGAAGCTTGGCTACAGGGCCCAGTTCGCCGGGGCGGTGGAAGCCGCCGCGTCCACCGGCGGCCTCATCATGCCGCCCATCATGGGGGCGGGCGCCTTCGTCATGTCGGAAATCACCAACATCCCCTACGCCCACATCGCCGCCGCCGCCGCCCTGGGAGCGATCCTGTACTACGTGAGCATCGGACTAAGGGTGCATTTCATCGCCCTCAAGGACAACCTCAAGGCCCTCGATCCCGCGGACATGATATCCTGGAAACAAGTCGCGAAGGACGCCTATCTCCTCATCCCCCTGGTCGTGCTCATCGCCCTTCTCGTGATCGGCTATTCCCCCTTCGGGGCCTGCACCTACTCCATCCTCGCATCCTTCCTCCTCAGCTTCCTCAGGAAGGAAACAAGGATGACCCCATCCCGCCTTTTCAAGGTCTTTGAGAAATCCGGCTACAATTGCATCATGCTGGGCGTGACCTGCGCCGGCGCAGGCATGGTGGTGTCGGTGGTCACCTATACGGGTCTGGCCTTGGGCATCGCCACGGTCATCACCTCCTTCTCGGGCGGATTCCTTCTTCCAGCCCTCGTCCTCGTTATGATCACTTCCCTCATCCTCGGCATGGGGCTGCCCTGCACGCCCGCCTACATCATCGCCGTCACCATCGGCGGACCGGCCATGCTGGGCCTGGGGATCGACATGCTTCCCGCCCACCTTTTCGTCTTCTACTTCGCCATAATGGCGGAAGTCACCCCCCCGGTGTGCATAGCCTCGTACTGCGGCGCGGCGATAGCGGGCACCAAGCCGCTGGCCACGGGATTCGAAGCTTCCCTCCTGGCCATCATGGGCTACATAATACCCTTCATCTTCGTCTACAATCCCGCCCTCATCCTCAACGGACCGGTGCTGGACATCATAGCCACCTTCCTCCTCATGCTGGTGGTCTCGGCCCTCTGGTCGGCGACCTTCTCAGGCTATCTGTTCCGCAAGATGGGACTTCCGCTCCGCATCGGGCTGGGCCTCGCAACAGCAGGGCTGGTCGTCCTGGCGGGGAATGTTAAGATCATGACCCAGCTCGGGCCGCAGATCGCGATCATACTCCTTTCCTCGGCGGCAATAGTCCTGTTCTTTGTCTTCAACAACAAGACAAAACGTCAGCTCGCGGCCTAGGGAAAGGGCTGATCCATGGAAAGAGCGATTGGCGGAAGGACGACCTATGGCCACGAATTGGGGATACTCATGCTGGACACACGGTTTCCCAGGATACCCGGAGACATAGGCAACGCCCTGAGCTTCCCTTTCCCCGTCCTCTATCGCATCGTGGAGGGCGCCTCTCCCCGGCGGGTGGTGGAGGAGGCTGATCCCAGCCTCCTTGAGCCCTTCGTCGCCGCGGCCAAGGAGCTTGAGAAGGCGGGAGCGAGGGCCATCACCACAAGCTGCGGATTCCTTGCGCTTTTCCAAAGGGAGCTTTCCGCCGCGGTGCAGGTGCCTCTCTTTTCATCCAGCCTGATGCAAATTCCCTTGCTCTACGAAATCTTCGGACGAAGGGGCAGGGCGGGCGTCCTCACCGCCCGGTCCTCGTCCCTGGGAGAAAGGCATTTTTCCGCCTGCGGCGCCTCGGGCGTTCCCCGCCTGGTGGCGGGCATGGACGACAGTCCTCTGTTCACCCGCATTTTCCTTGAGAAAGGGGAGCCGGGCGCTATCCCGGAGTTCGACATTGGCGAGATGGAAAAAGAGGTCGTCTACGCCGCCCTGGGCTTGGTTGCCCGGGATCCAACCATACCATTCATTGTCTTGGAGTGTACCAACATGCCACCTTTCAGAGAGGCGATCCGCAGGGCGACGGGCAAGCCTGTATTCGACATAATGACCTTGGCGCTCGGCATCCGGGAGGGCTTGGCCGGAACGGGAGGCTATCCATGCCGAGGCTGAGCTTCGACGTTGCGGTCCTCGGCGCCGGGGTGAACGGCATGTCCATCGCCTTCCAACTCAGCGCGAGGCGAAGGAAGGTGGCGGTGATCGACAAGGTCGTCATGGGCGCGGGCGCCTCCGGCTCGTGCGACGACATGATCCTCCTGCAGTCCAAGAAGCCGGGCATACTCCTGGAGATGGCCTTCCGAAGCCTTGAGCTCTTCGAGGGACTCCAGGCCCAGCTCCCCACGGACATCGAGTTCGAGCGCCGGGGCGGCACGATCCTCATCGAGAACGAGGAGGAATTGGCCGCCATGGAGGAGTTCGTGGCCAGCCAGAACAAGTACGGCTTGGAAGTCGAGATAATCGACAAGGCCAGGCTCAGGAAGCTCCAGCCTCTGGTCGCGCCCCATGTCATCGCCTCCACCTACAGCGCCCGCGATTCCCAGGTGAATCCCATGGCTTTGATGCGCGCCTTATCCTTCGCGGGCAGAGCCCTGGGAATGGAGTACCTTTCCAGGACAAAGCCCGTGGAGATAGAGAGAAAGGCGGGCCTATGGATCCTGAAACTCGACAACGGTTTGGAAGTAGAGGCCGAGAGCGTGGTGAACGCCGCCGGAGCCTGGGCGAACGAAATCGGAAGCCTCGTGGGCTTCGAGGTCCCAATCACGCCCAAAAAGGGCCAGGTGATCGTCACGGAGGCCATACCGCCCATCGGGGCCACCAATGTGTGGAGCGCCCAGTACATCGTGTCCAAGCTCAAGCCCAAGCCTCCGGAGGCGCAGAAGAAGGCGCAGACCGCCGCGGAGCGCTTCGGCCTAGGCTTCGCCTTCACGGGAACCCACAACGGCAATTATCTTATCGGAAGCACAAGGGAGAACGCGGGCTACGACAAGACGACCAATCCAGAGGCGATAGAGCTTCTGGCCCGCCAGGCGGAACGCTATTTCCCGGTGATGAAGGACATCCACTTCATCCGCACCTTCGCCGGCCTTAGGCCTTCCACGCCGGATGGGATGCCCTTCCTTGGGGAACTGCCAGGAAGGCCCCGCTTCTTCATCGCCGCCGGGCACGAGGGAGACGGGATCGCCCTGTCTCCAATAACGGGAGTTCTCATGGCGGACCTGGTCGAAGGGAAAAAGCCTGAGTTCGACTTGGCTTCTTTCGAACCTGGAAGATTCGCCCTTCCTGAGAAAGGGAGCGAAACGTGAGCAACAGCCTCGACGAGAGGGATCTCATCGTCCTCGAGTGCATAAAGGACGCGGGGGAGCCGGTGGGCTCCTGGGCCTTGGTGGAGGAGTTGGAGCGCAAGGGCTGCAAGACCAGCTCAGCCTCCATAGGCCGCATCCTGTTCAGGCTTGAATCCCTAGGCTTCGTGGCCAGCCAAGCCAACAAGGGAAGAGTACTTACCCCCCAGGGCTCGAAGGCCATGCAGAAGGCCAGGATGATCGATTCCATTGACCGGCACCGGAGGGATCTGGAAAAGCTCATCAACAGCCGGGTCTTGGACGAGTTCATCATGGTCCTCCAAGCAAGGAAGGCGATAGAGAGGGAGACGGCGAGGCTGGCGGCGGAAAACATAACGGAACACCGCCTTGAGCACCTGGAGGAGATCCTAAAGGAGCAGGAAGCCAAGGCGGCCAAGGGCGAAAGCATCGCCGACGTGGACATCGCCTTCCATAGGAACATAGCCGAGGCCTCCGGCAATTCTGCCCTCACCGCGCTCTACGGGATATTGGCGATGATGGGACAGCAATCCGAGCTATTCGAGCATATGCGCAGCAAGGTGGACAGCACATACCGGAGGGCGCACCGCTCCGTGTTCGAAGCCTTAAAAGCCCATGATTCCGACCAGGCGGAGGCGTGCATGATCCGCCACATGGACGGCCTCATAGAAGACGTGAAAATATATTGGGAGCACCACAAGATATGAATGAAGAACGTTACATCTGCCGATGCGAGGAAGTGACTGAGACGGAGATCCGGGAAGCCATACGCGCCGGAGCCAGGAGTGTCATAGAGATCAAGCGATGGACAAGGGCGGGAATGGGCATCTGCCAGGGCCGTTCCTGCCGGCGACTCGTGGAGAGGATCCTGGCGGAGGAACTCAATCTGAGGCCTGAGGAAGTTGAGGTTTCTAGCTTCCGGCCTCCCGTGCGGCCCGTATCGCTGAAGGCTATGGACGCCGCTGACGATCCCGCCGACGCGGCTGAACCGCAAGGCAGAGAGTAGGCAAGGAGGACAAGATGGATTTTGGAAGACTTATGGTCGCCATGGCGACGCCGCTCAAGGAAAACTTGGATTTGGATATCAAGAAGGCTGTGGCCTTGGCCAAGCGCCTCGTGGACGAGGGCGTGGAAGGGCTCGTCCTAAGCGGAACCACGGGGGAATCCCCGACCTTGTCCCGGCAGGAGAAGATCGACCTGATCGTGGAGGTTAAGAAGGCGGTGGGGGTTCCCATAATCGGGAACGCGGGCACCAACGATACCAGGGCTTCCATTCAGTACGCCAAGGATGCCCAGGAGGCGGGAGCGGACGGGCTCCTCCTTGTGGCGCCGTACTACAACAAGCCGGACCAGGGCATGCTCTACGACCACTTCGCCGCCATAGCCGGTTCGGTGAAGATACCTTCCATGCTCTACAACGTGCCGGGACGGACAGCCATAGGCATACGGCCGGAGACGATAGTAAAGCTGTCCAAGGACGTGCCCCAGATTTCCATGCTCAAGGATGCCGCGGGGGTCTTGGATGACACCACCGTGGTGATCCGGGATGCGGCTCCCGGCTTTAGGGTGTATACAGGAGAAGACTCTCTCACGCTTCCAACCCTCGCCATAGGCGGCTACGGGGTCGTTTCCGTTGCGGGCCACGTGGTGGCGCCCCTTATGAAGCGGATGATACAGGCCCACCTTGAAGGGAAGGCGGCAGAGGCGGCCAGCCTCCATGTGCGCCTCCAGGCGATCAACAAGGCCCTTTTCCTCCAGCCCAATCCGGTGCCCGTCAAAATGGCTCTTAGGCTCCTGGGCTTCGATGCAGGTCCCTTGAGGCCTCCCCTCAAGGATGCCTCCGCGGAAACGACCCAGGCGCTTAGGAAGGCCCTCGACGAACTCGGATTGGCGAAATGAGCGGACAGGATTCCAGGATCAGGTCCCACGCCGTCCTGGGGGAGATTCCCCCCGTCCAGGAGGTGACGATCTACTTCGAGGGTGTGCCCGTCAAGGCCCGGGCGGGGGAACCCATCATGGCCGCCCTGGTCGCCCAGGGTGTGTCAGTGTTCCGCTACACGAAGAAGGGATCCCCCAGGCGCATGTTCTGCGGGATTGGACGCTGCACGGACTGCGTCATGACGGTGGACGGGGTACCCGGCGTGCGGACTTGCGTCACCGAGGTGCGGGAAGGCATGAAGGTCGAACGGCAGAGGGGGGTGGGATCCTGGAGCGCGGCCGGGGAAGGCGGGGAGGCGGCACGTGGATAAGACAGCCAAGCCCGCCGTGGTGGTGGGCGCCGGGCCAGCGGGGCTCTGCGCCGCCATAGAACTCAAGAAGGCCGGGGCTCTGGTGATCCTCATGGATGAAAACTCCAAGCCCGGCGGCCAGCTTTTCAAGCAGATCCACAAGTTTTTCGGCTCCCAGGAGCACAAGGCGGGAGTCAGGGGCTTCGACATAGGAAAGGAGCTCTTGGAAGAGTCGCTTCGCCTGGGCATCGACGTTCGCCTGGACACCGAAGTCGTGGGAATCCAGAAGGGCACCCAGGTCTGGGCGGTGGAGAAGAAAACGAAATCATACACCCTGGACGCCAGCGCTCTCATCCTCGCCACGGGCGCTACGGAAAACGCCTTGAGCTTCCCCGGCTGGACCCTCCCGGGCGTGATGACGGCGGGCTGCGCCCAGACCCTCATCAATGTGCATCGGGTCCTGCCGGGCAAGAAGGTTCTCATGGTGGGATCGGGGAACGTCGGAGTCATCGTGGCCTACCAGCTCATGCAGGCAGGGGCTGAAGTCGCCGCGGTGATCGAGGCGGCTCCCAGGCTCGGAGGCTATGGGGTCCATACCGCCAAGGTGCGCCGCGCCGGAGTGCCCTTCCACGTCTCCTCCACGATCCTGAAGGCCGAAGGGTCCCAGTCCGTGGAGGCAGCGGTCATAGCAAAGGTGGACGAGCGCTTCAACCCTATCCCGGGAACGGAAACCAGGCTGGAGGCGGATACGATCTGCATCGCCGTGGGCCTTACTCCTTCCATTGAGCTCGCGAGCCTCGCAGGCTGCGAGATGGTCTATATCCCAGAGCTTGGGGGGAACATGCCATGGCACGACAAGTTCCTCCGCTCCTCCGTGCCCGGGGTGTACGTGGTGGGAGACATAGCGGGGGTCGAGGAGGCCTCCACCGCCATGGAGGAAGGCAGGCTTGCGGGAATCCACGCCGCCTGCGCCTTGGGATACATGGGTCAAGGCGAGATGGAGGAGCGTACCGGCCAGACCATACGCAGGCTGCGCGCCCTCAGGCAGGGATTGTTCGGCGAAAAACGGTACCTGGCGAAAAAGCGGGTGGTCGAGCGGGAAAGAGGAGGGGCGAAGTGAAAGGCGAAATTCGGCTCAAGGTCGACGGAGCCCCTTCCCTGGAGGAGTTGAAGGCCGCGGACATGCTGCCTTCCATCGAGGCCATGGAGAAGGGACCCTGCGTATGCATCGAGTGCGTGGAGGAGATTCCCTGCAATCCCTGCGAAACCGGCTGCCCGCACCTGGCCCTCACGGTTGGAGAGCCCATCACCAACCTGCCTCGGATAGACAGGGAGTTGTGCACGGTCTGCGGCCTTTGCATCGCCGCCTGCCCAGGCTTGGCGATAACCATCAAGAGCATCCATGGCGACAAGGCCAAGATCCGCTTTCCCTGGGAGTATCTTCCCTACCCCCAGGCGGGACAAGTCGTCCAGATGGTGGACCGCCTCGGCAATGCGCTGTGTATGGGCAAAGTGGTGTCGGTGATCAACCCGGTTAGGAACAACAAGACCGCTGTCGTGACCGCGGAATTCCCAAGGGAATTCGTCCAGGAAGCGATCAGCATGCAAAGGATATGAGATGAACGGATATAGAGTGGCGGTGGTGGGGGCCCTTGGGGCGGTGGGGACGGAGATGATAAAGACGCTGGAGCAGCGGGGATTTCCCGTGTCCCAACTCATTCCGATGGACATGGAGTCGCAGGCGGGGAAGAAGGTATCCTTCCGAGGCGGGCAGGCGACGGTGCGGGCGGCGGGGAAGGGAGCCTTTGTCGATGTGGACATCGCGCTGTTCTCCGCGGGGGCTGAGGCGAGCCTTGAGCTTGCGCCCTTGGCGGCGGCCGAAGGGGCGGTGGTGATCGACAACTCGTCGGCGTGGCGGATGGATCCCGAGGTGCCCCTTGTGGTGCCCGAGGTGAATCCCCAGGATCTGGACTGGCACAAGGGGATCATAGCGAACCCGAACTGCTCGACGATCCAGATGCTGGTGGCGGCCAAGCCGATCCACGACGCGTATCGGATCAAGAGGATCGTGGTGGCGACCTACCAGGCGGTGTCGGGGACTGGGGCCCAGGCGATCGCCGAGCTGGGGGACCAGGCTCGGCAGTACGCGGCGGGGAAGGATATCGAGGCGAAGGTGTATCCGAGGCAGATATTGTTCAACGCCCTGCCGCACATCGACGTGTTCCAGGAGAACGGGTACACGAAGGAAGAGATGAAGATGGTGCACGAGACGCACAAGATCCTGGATCCGCGGATCG
>JBFLXC010000084.1:0-11170 GCA_040757435.1 Spirochaetota bacterium
CAGCCTTCGGCCGCAGCTCAGCCAAGGCGACCAGGGCCGCTTTGGAGAGCCTTGGCATAAAGCCGGGCATGAAGATCGAGTTCCCCGCCTCAACCCCCTATCCCTCCTTCGTGGACCATGTGGGCGCCTTGGAGGAATGGGACCTGGTCTGCGAGGAGAAGGGATCTTCGGCCAAGGTCCTCTCCCTCAGGTCCAGGAAGGACGCCTCGGAGCTGGAGATCTACAGACGGGTCTCGGCCCTCACCGACGCAATCATGGACGAAGTCGAAACCGCCGTCCGGGCGGGAAGCCTGGCGCGCGAAGTGGACATAGCCCTCTTCATCGAAAGGAAGGCCTTGGAAGCCGGGGCTGAAGGCCTGGGCTTCGACACAATCGCCGCCGGGCCCGGGCGGAGCTTCGGCATACACGCCTTCCCTTCCTACGGCGCCGGCGCCTTCGCATCCCAGGGAATGTCCATCCTCGATTTCGGGATCGTGCTCGAAGGCTACACCTCCGACGTCACCATGAGCTTCATACGCGGCCCCCTGTCCAAGCGGCAGGAGAGGATGATCGATTTGGTCGGCGAAGCCTACCGGATCGGAGTTTCCGCCTGCGGTCCAGGCAAGCCGGCAAGGCAGGCCGCCCAGGAGGTGGAGGATTTCTTCTCCCGCCACGGCGAGGCGATGCCCCACTCCCTGGGGCACGGAATCGGCTTGGAAGCCCACGAATACCCCGGCGTCAACCTTAAGGAGGGCAACGACGCAGTCCTTGAGCCTGGGATGATTGTGACCATAGAACCCGGCTTGTACGATCCGGAGTCCGGGGGGGTGCGATTGGAGAACGACGTGCTTGTCACCGAGTCGGGCTGTGAAGTCCTGACCCATTCCAGGATCGTCAGGCTGTAGGCTCAGCCTTCCTTCGGGCGGCTCCCCTCTTTTTTTTCAACGGCTCCCCGCCGGAAGAGGATCCCGAAGCGAGGATGGTCTGGGCCAGCCTGCTCCTGGCTCCCGCTTCCACGGCCAGGCGGAGAGCCAGGGACGAGGCCTTGGATCCCCGTTCCTTAAGCGCTTCCTGCTCACAGGCCAGCGCTTCAATCTCCCGGGCCGATCGTCCGGCTATGGAGCGGAATTCCTCGTAGAGGCTCCGGACCGAGCCTTCCCCGCCTCCGCCTTCCACCACCTTCCGGATGTCCTGCATGGACAAGACCCTCTTCAAGGCAAAGGCGACGATGAGTATGGCCAGGTGTTCGGGGCCGTATTTCTTGCCTTCCGCCCGGGGAAGGATTCCCGCCTTCACATAGTTGTTCACCATCGAGGGAGTCGCCGCCTCGCCGTGTCCCAGGATCCGCTCCAGATAGGTGATGACCTGATCCATGTACAAGCCTATGTCGGGCAGGCTTTCCCAAGCCGGTATATCCACCGTCTTCCTCGCGTCCTTGCCATAGGCGGCGATGTCTTCGCTCATTGGCGTACTCTACCATCTCGTTCCAAATGCCACAATATGTGGTATTCGATACATTGACATGTCGGAAATGTTTTCTTATATTGTCAATTGCCATATTACATGGTATCGATTACCACATTTCGCGCGATTTGACACCACGACGCGCTGTTTGGAGGACCTTATGGATGTACATGCCATCAAATCCGTCTACCTTTTCGGAGATTCGGTGGGCAGGGGCATCATCCTGGACTCGGCGGGCAGGTATTCCCCTTTGGCGGATAGCTTCGCCCCAGCGGCGGCCAAGAAACTCGGCCTGGACCTGGTCAACAAATCCAGATTCGGCTGCACCATAGGCAAGGGTCTGGAAATCCTGCGGAAATGCATGGACCGCCGGCCACGCCCGGAGCAGGAGGACAGGGCGCCGGAAATCGCCATCCTCGAGTTCGGCGGGAACGACTGCGATTTCGACTGGCGGGCCATCGCCGAAGCCCCCCGGGCCGAGCATTTTCCCGCCACTCCCCTGAAGGCCTTCGGCGCCGCCTATCGGACAGCCATAGGCGAGTTGAAAGCCTTGGGCTTCACGCCCTTGGCCATGACCCTGCCCCCCTTGGATCCTGAGCGCTATTTCAGATGGTTCACCAAGGCGGGGATCGACCCGGCGGCAGTCCTGGAATGGCTGGGCGACATAGGCAACATTTTCCTCTGGCACGAGGGCTACGACAAGGAAGTGCGGTTCCAGGCCGAGGAGTCGGGGATTCCTGTCATAGACATCAGGAAGGCCTTCCTAGCCGCCCCGGACTACCGCCGCTACCTCTGCGAGGACGGCATCCATCCCAACGGCGAAGGCCATGGGCTGATGAAAAGCGTCGTCCTCGACTTCGCCGCCCAGGCGGGGCTCCAGGGCTACTGAAGTGGAACAAGGGACCAGGAGAGGCGGCTTAGGGCGCCCATGGGCACGACCCCGTCCATTTCCTGGGGAACATCCCATGGGAGCTTGGCCAGTCTGAGGCGGCCTTCCGGCCTGGGCAGGGCGTAGAAATCGGCGCCGAAGCCCGCTACGAAATCGGCGAGGGCATCCAGCCTCCCTTCGGCCTCGAAAAGCTCCACGAGGGCAAGAAGGGCTGTGGGGGCGGAGTAGACCCCTCCCGGCGCCTTGGCTTTTTCCTTGGCTTCCCGGGTGTGGGGGGCGGAGTCGCTTCCAAAGAAAAACTTCCCCGAGCCCGAAAGGGCAGCCTCCAGGAGCGCCTTCCTGTCCTCCTCGGTCTTGATGACGGGCTTGCAGAACAGATGGGGATCCAGGTTTCCTCCCATCATTGAATCAAGGGTATAGAGGAGGTGGTGGGCGGTTATGGTTCCCGCGAGGTTGGACGGCCCTTGTCGGACGAAGCGCGCCGCCTCGGCGGTTGAAAGGTGCTCAAGCACGATCTTGAGGCGGGGGCGGTGGGCGAGCAGTTTTTCGACGGCGGGAAGGAAGGCCTTCTCGCGCTGGAAGGTTGGTGCGGCCGGGTCCTCCCCGTGGATGGAGAGCACGGTCCCCGTGGCCTCCAGGACATCCAGGACTTCCTCCACCTGCCCGAAGGAACTCGGTCCGTCAGCGGCATGGGTGGTCGCGCCGGAGGGATAGTATTTGCCCGCGAGGACCCCCGCCGAGACGCAATCCTCGACTGTCCTTGCCTTCATGCCGGGCAGGATCTTGAAGGTCATGAGGGGCTGGAAAGACGATGCTTCGGGCAGGCAGGCGAGGATGGCGTTCCTGTAGGATTCCACTCCCCGTGCGTCCGCCACGGGAGGGAGGGTGTTGGGCATGGCCATGGCGCGGCCGAAGCTCAGGGCATGGCGTCGGACGAACAAAGCCATGGCCTGGCCCTGCCTGAAATGGACGTGGAAGTCGTCCGGCATGGGGATTTCCAGGACTGCGCCTTCATCGAACCTAGAGGCTCCGGTATCGTTTCCCATGGTTTTTTTGCTCCTCGCCGAAGATTGACCAAACCCAATATTGGCCATACAGTGGCGGTATGTACAAGTACCTGATCGAAGGCGGCTATCCGGTCAAGGGCCGGATCTCCGCCTCGGGCAACAAGAACGCCGCCCTGCCCTGCCTGGCCGCGACGGTGCTGGCCAGCGCCCCCGTGACTCTGAAAAACATTCCTGAAATCGAGGACGTGGGCGTCATGCTCGATGTCCTCCGCTACCTCGGCGCCACGGTGGAATCCCCGGCGGCGCACACATGGGTCATAGATCCCCGCGGCATCACCCGGTCCGACGTTCCCGTGGAATTCGCCAAGAAGGTAAGGGCCTCAATACTTTTCGCTGGCCCCCTATTGGCGCGCTTCGGAGAAGCCACCTTGCCGCCCCCGGGAGGGGACACCATAGGCCGGAGGCGGATCGACACCCACCTCATCGCCTTGCAGGAATTGGGCGCCCGGATAAAGGTCGACGGTTTCCTGAGGTTTTCCGCCCCCTCCCTGGAAGGGGCCAGGATTTTCCTCGACGAGGCCTCGGTCACGGGAACGGAGAACGCGGTCATGGCCGCGGCCCTGGCGAAGGGAACCACGGTGCTGAGGAACGCCGCCTCGGAACCCCACGTCCAGGACCTCTGCCGCATGCTTGTTTCCATGGGAGTCAAGATCGAAGGCATAGGCTCCAACGTCCTGACCATCCACGGGGCTAAGGAACTGATGGGGACGGTGTTTTCCATCGGCCCGGATTTCATGGAGATCGGCTCCTTCATTGGCCTCGCGGCGGTGACCCACGGGGAGATATTCATAGACGGCATCGAGCCGGAGGACCTTCCTCCCCTCCAGGTGGGCTTCAGCCGCCTGGGCATCTCCTGGGAGGTCCAGGGCGATTCCCTCTTCGTCCCCAGCATCCAGCAGCTCAAGGTTTCCCAGGACCTGGGAGGCCAGATCCCCAAGATCGACGACGCTCCCTGGCCGGGCTTCCCTCCCGACCTGACTTCCATCATGACCGTCGTGGCCACCCAGACCGAGGGAACCGCCCTGATCCACGAGAAGATGTTCGAGTCGCGGATGTTCTTCGTGGACAAGCTCATCGGCATGGGGGCGCGCATCGTGCTCTGCGATCCCCACAGGGCGGTGGTCTCGGGACCCGCGCGGCTATCCGGCGCCGACCTGGTGTCTCCCGATGTCAGGGCGGGCATGGCCATGGTGATAGCAGCCCTCTGCGCCCACGGACACAGCACCATCCACAATGTCTACCAGATCGAAAGAGGGTACGAGAGGCTCACGGAGCGGCTCAAATCCTTGGGAGCCCACATAGAGAGAGCCGCGGATTGCTGAAGCTCGGGCCCTCAGGGCAGGAATAGGTAGACCCCCCGCCGGGCCACTATCGCCTCCCCCAGGCCCGGCGCGAAGTTTTCCAAAGTCCTGCGGAGCCGGGAAATCCTCATGGATAGGGCTTTGGCGGAGCCGCGGCCTTGCAGCGCCCGGCGGGGGACCTCTCCGCCTCGGGCAGCGGCGAGGAGCCTCAGGATGCGAGCCTCCTCCCCTCCCAAGGCCAGGCGGCGGGGCGCCGGGCTCCCGGGCTCGAGGATTTCGAGGGCTTCGCCCGAAAGGACAGCCTCGGCGCCCCGCCACCGGAACCTGGGGCGCCTCAGCCTTTCGATCCGGGCGTACAGCTCGGAGGCTGGCCATCGTATCCTCAGGAAATCCAGGGCCCCAACCCCGAAGGCCGCCGCGGCTTCCATCCCCTCGCCGTAGGCTATTGTCGGCCAAGGCCTTTCATCCGGCGCAAGGGAGGCGAGGAGGTCCGCGGGCAGGACGAAGAGATCGAAGGAACGGAGCCCAGGGTCCCTGAAATCGCGGCAATCCGACTCCTGCCTCGCCTCGATGCGGAATCCATGGGCAGCGTCCCTCTCGGGGTGGATAAAAAAAGGCCCTCCCCGGGTCACGAGGAGGACCGAATCCAATACCGGGCTTAGATCAGCGGGCGGAGTCTGAGGACCCATTGGCGCCGGCGTCGGAAGTGAGCATCTTGCGCTTCAGATCCTCGAGGAGGGAATCCGCGGCGGTCGGGGAGGATTCCAGCAGGGCGAACTGCTTCTCCAGGCTCGCACCCGAGGATGCGTCCTCCAGCTCCTTCTGGGCCTCGGTCCTGGCCTCCAGCTCGTCGACCTTCTTGGCCATGCGGTCGAAGGTGTCGAAGGCGCTCTTGTTCCCCGCAATGGAGGACATGGTCTGGTTGATCTTCTCCTGGGCCTCGGCGCGCTTGGCCCGGGCGATGAGGATGTTTTTCTTCCGCGATGCTTCCTCGATCTTGGACTGGAGCTGGCGCAGGGATTCCTTAAGCTTCTCCACCGATTCCTTCTGGGCCTGCCACTGGGTGCCCAGCTGGCCTGAGTAGGATTCGTGCTCCTGCTTGCGCAGCAGGGCTTCCTTGGCCAGGTCGTCCCTTCCCGCCCTGACGGCCAGCATGGCCTTCTTCTCCCATTCCTCGGCCTTGGCCTTGTTCTCAATGACTTCGCGCTCCAGCCGCTTCTCGTCGGCTATGGCCATGGCCACTGCCTTCTTGGAATCGATGAGCTGCTGGTTCATGTCGATGATCATCTGGTTGAGCATCTTCTCCGGGTTTTCCGCCTTGGAGATGAGGGCGTTCATATTCGAGGATATGACGGTCTTGAGTCTGTCGAAGATACCCATGTATCAGTCCTCCTTGTGGCTGGCGAAGGTCGAGAGCATTGGATAATGCTGGCTCAAGGCGAAGGCCATGGCTTCCAGGGAAGCGCGGAACTCATCCTTGTCCAGGCTGTGGTACTCCAGGGTGTCCAGGGCGATGATCTTGTCCCCGTCCAGGGCGTAGGCGCCGTGGAGGAAGTCGCTGCCATTGAGCTTTAGGAGGGTGGCGAAGAGCTCTTCCCTTCTCTCCTTCGGAGCCATCATCACCTCAGCCCTGATCATAACGATGGGGTCCACCTGGCTGACCACCATCTTCGGCATGCCCTTGTCCTCGTCCTCGACGAGCCAGGCGCCCTTGGTGAGCTCCTGGTAGGAAATTCCCAGGTCGATCAGGTAATCCTCGACCTTGTTCGTCCGCTCCATCCTTTTTCCTCCTTATCCCAGCTCGACGCTGCCATCCGGCTCAACCGTGATCACCGCCTGGCAGGAAACGCACCTGCTCCTGCCGGCCTTGGGAACCTCAAGGAGCGCCGAACAGAGGGGGCAGGCGGCGGCGAGAGGGAAAACATCCTTCTTCACTCCGAGAATATACTCGATCGCATATCGCTGGTCCAAGGCTATGGAGAAAAAGCCGCCGAAACCCATGGTTTCCACGAATCGCCTTTGCCGGGGTCTCAGGCCGAAGAGGATGAGCTCGCCTCCGCGGGACCTGAGGTCCTTGTGCAGGGCCACGAGGAAGCCAAGGCCGTAGGCGTCCAGCTCCTCGATCCTGGCGAAGTCCATGAGGAGGAATTCAAGCTCCCCCCGGCCCCTGGCCTCTTCCGCGAGAGCCGCGAGGCTTTCGCCGGCGAGCTTCCCTTCGGGCTTCCAAAGGCGCGCCGCGGGGGATTCCGGGAGGGGGAGGAATTTCTCCTGGGTACCAGGCTTGGCTTTTTCAAGGATCCGGGACGGCATTGGTCTATCCTAGCCTTCGAAGCCTACAATGTCAAACCGCCGTCGAAGGAGACGATGGCTCCCGAGGCGGCGCAGGGATCCGAATCCAGAAGGTCGAGGGCGGCGGCGGCAAGGCTGGAGGCATCAAGCAGTCGGGAGCGGGGTGCCTTGGCCGCAAGGCGCGCCGCGGATGCTTCATCCAGGTATTCCGTGCGCACGAAGCCGGGGCAGGCCAGGACGGCCGCGACATTCCGATCCGCTCCCTCGGCCGCCAGGGACTTGGCAAGGACGCCCAGGCCGGTCTTGGCGGCGGCGTAGGCGGCGTTGGTGGAAAATGGCCGTATCACGTCCGTCCTGGTTCCGCCGAAAAGAAGGATCCTTCCGAAGCCCCTTTCCTTCATGCCCGAAAGGCAGAGGCTCGAGAGGGCTCCGGGCAGGGCGAGGTCCCAGAGTGCGGCGGAAGCCCAGTCCCCGGGGGAATGCTCCCCAAGGGATTTTTGGATGAAGGGTCCGTATGACACGACGAGGATGTCGAAGCCGCCCTTGGCCGAGACAGCCTGGCAAAAGGCCTCCAGGTCCCCGGGGGCCGAAAGGGCGTAGGGCAAGGCTTCGGCTTTTCCCCCGGAGGCGGTTATGCGCCGGCACAGCGCTTCCGCCTTGGCCTTGGACCTGCCGTGGACGGTCACCGATGCCTGCCTTCGGCTCAGCTCCAGGGAAACCTGGGCGCCTATCCCCCCCGACCCGCCCACCACCAGGGCCTTCCTGCCCGCGAAGGCGGAGACGCCGCTCCGGAGCCTATCCTTTCTTTCGTCTTGTGAAGCTTCGGCCATGGGGATACTATAGGTCCCTCAAGCCGGCCCCACAAGCCGGATGCATGGACAAAAGGGGTGAATCCTTACCATGAGCGCGGATCAAAAAGGCCAGGATTTGTCTGAAATCAGCGTCGTGCTCTGCAGGGTGCAGGATCCGGGGAACGTGGGCTCGGCCTGCAGGGCTATGAAAGCCATGGGTGTGGGCCGTCTCATCCTGGCGGACTGTCCGCCCTACGACGAAGGCAAGCTCGCGGCCCTGGCGGTCCACGCCCTGGATGTGTACGAAAGGGCGATCCGCCTTCCCAGCCTCAAGGAGGCCTTGGCGGAGCTGAACCTGGCCGCGGGCTTCACGCGCCGGGGAGGAAAGGCGCGGACCGCGGCCTGCCTGGGACTGGAGGACTTCGCCCTCAGCCTCGGGGCATCCCCGGGACGCAAGGTAGGCCTTGTATTCGGGAATGAGCGCACAGGGCTTTCGGAGGACGAACTCGACCTCTGCAGCCTTTCGGTCCACATCCCCACCTCCCCTTCCTGCCCTTCCCTCAATGTGGCGCAAGCCGTGCAGATCGCGTGCTACGAGCTTTCGCGGCGCTTCGGCAGGGACTTCGAAAGCATCGGCGACTCCGGGCCAAGGGCGGAAGGGTTGCCATCCCGGGCCGAGGTGGAGGCGAAGATAGGCGAGGCGGCGGCCAGGCTGGGAGAGGCCGGCTTTTTCAGGAAGAGCGACTCGAGCCATGTGGAGAAATTCCTCAGGGACTTGGCGGAGAGGGCGGGGGCGGACAGGGATGAGCTGGAATACCTGGCCCGGCTTCTCATGAAGGCTGCGGCGCTGTCCGATTCCCCGAACCCGAGAAGAAGGAAATGAACACCAAGTCTTCGGCCTCGATCCTTCCGTGGGACACATCCGCGCAGGCGCGGTTGATCACCGACCTAAGCTCCCGGACGTTGCCCGGCCAGGGGTAGTCCAAAAGCCGGGATACCGCAGGGTCCGACAATTCGCAGAGCCCCTTTCCCGCCGCATGGCAGAAATGCTCAGCCAGGGGGACTATGTCCTCCTTCCTGCGCCGCAGAGGTGGTATGTGGATGATCAGGTCCGCGATGCGGAAGAGCAGGTCCGAGCGAATGAGGCGGCCGCTCGACGGGGCGAGGATCTCCTCGCAGGTGGCGCTCACCAGCCTGAAGCGGGAGGAATCAGGGGCGTTCGCCCCAAGCTTCCAGTACACCCCGTGCTCCAGGGCGCGCAGGAGCTTGGGCTGAGCCGCCATGGCCATGGCCCCGATTTCATCCAGGAACAGGGTTCCGCCCTCCGCGCGGGAAAGGGCTCCCTTGCGGGGCACCGCGTCGGTGTAGGCTCCCCTCTCCACCCCGAAAAGCTCGCTTTCCACCAACCCCTCCGGCAGGGCCGCGCAGTTGAGGGCCACGAAGGGGCCGTCCTTCCTTTGCGAAAGACGGTGCAAGGCGTTGGCCGCCAGCTCCTTCCCCGTACCCGTCTCCCCCAGGATCAGCGCAGGACAGGGAGAATCGGCGTAACGCCGTAGGGCCGCCGCCACCGCCTTCATCTCCTTGCTCTCCCCGATGAAAATGATGGGATCCTTCTCCGCATGAGCATCTTCATCTAGGATGTCTGCCAACACTTCCGCCACAAGATGGTGCCTTGCGGGAGGAAGTGGATGGAGCCGCCTGTTCCGGCCTCCGCAGGGCCAGTGTTCCGAATCGGCGAAGACTACCGTGGGGAAGTCCGCATGCAGGTCCCTCGGGAGCAAGCGATCCATGAAGCCCTCTCCCAGCTCGCCTTTCCAGCCAAGGATGGCAGCGGCAGGGCTTTGGAGCAGTATGCGGCGACGCATCTCCTCAACTGTGGGGGCGATATGCAAGGCGTAGGCGGATGCGAGGCAGCTTCTCACTCTTTCAATGCGGTGGACATCGTAATCCCAATAGACAATATTTTTCATTTTCCACAGTATGGCCGGGTCCAGCCTCCCTTGGAAACAGTCCGGAGCCGCGGATTCCAGTAGATATTAGTCTAAAAATTTTCCTTCCCCTCAAAAAAACCGCCGCTGGGCGCGCCTAGATTTGCCCACATGTTAAGGAAAGGGGAAATTCTTTTCAGGAAAAGGGAATGCTTGGCAAGGGCAGGGCTGTCAGGGGCGCTGGCGGCCCGCCAGGATCTCTATTATCGGATGCTCGTAGAAAAAAAGACCCGCCGCGCTGTACCGCATGTGGCGGGGGATCCAAAGCTCCCCCTCCTCGACCATGGAACCCACCACCACCATGTCGGGCGTCGATTTCTGCAAGGCCAGGACGATGCCCGGCTCTTCCTCGGGCCTGTAGTCCCCAGGCGCCCTGCCCACCACCCGCAGGCCGGGGAAGGTGGAACGGAGATTGGCTTCCGCCTGGAGCAATGTCTGGGGTTTCCCGCCCACAAGGAAGACCGATCCGCCCCGTTGGGAGACGGCTGAGAGGAGGATGGAAAGCACCGTCAGGGGATTGTAGAGGGTGATCCCCCCGCTTTCCGCCTCGGTTTCCCTATGGACAGTGAGGTGGACCTGGTATTTGAGGGGAACGTCTATCCTGCGCGCCTCGAAGGCAGCCTCGCCCTTGGCGATCTTTCGCCCCAGGAGATCGACCAACTCCTGGTCGGCGGGAAGGACGAGGTCAGAGGATTCGATCATGGAGGCGTACTCTCCTCCCGACTGGAAGGAGGGAATGTCCCGGGTGCGGATAAAGCTCACGTGATGGTTGGAGCCTTCGGCCCAAAGCCTGGAAAGAAGAGCCAGCTCGCCTTCCGTGGGAAGGTCGATCCTAAGGCCGGGACATTTGGCCAGGCAGCCTCGCAGGCATGTCAGGTCGAGAGACTCCATGTGGTCCTTTCGAGGAGGAGCGTCTTCACCGCCGCCAAGGCGAAAACCGCCGCGGTTTCGGTGCGCAGGATGGTTCCGCGGATATGGACGGGCTTGAAGCCCGCCGCCAAAAGGCCTTCGGTTTCGCCGGGATCGAACCCGCCCTCGGGGCCCACGAAGACCACCGCCGCTCCCCTCGCCTGGGCACAATACTCATGCAGGCCCGCCTGGGCAAGGGGTAGCTCGTGGAACAATAGGTAAAGGGCTTCCTCCGGAGCGTAGCCCGATTCCTTAAGTACTTTCGGAAGCTCGCCGACGCCGACCGTCGGGTGGACTTTCGTCTGTATCGCCGAACCGGACTGCTGGAGGGCTTCCTTGACGATCTTGCCGCGCCGCCTCAGCTTGGAGGCCCTGTCCTCTCCGTCCTTCTCCAGGGCGACGCAGTTGCGGGTCTGTACGGGGAAGAAATCGGCGACGCCTATCTCCACCGCCTGGCGCAGGATGAGGTCCATTTTCTGCCCCTTGGGCAGGG